>JAZTXA010000136.1:0-11508 GCA_045636245.1 Eubacteriales bacterium
GATGTAACGCTGTTCAGATTTAATGTTTAATATACAAAATAAAAACCCGTCGGAAACGACGGGTTTTTATGGAGCTGCTAGACAGAGTCGAACTGTCGACCTCATCCTTACCAAGGATGTGCTCTGCCAGCTGAGCCATAGCAGCACAACACTTGTATGATACCAAAAACTTTTAGTTTTGTCAAGTGTTTTTTACTAAAATATTATTTTCGGAGAAAAAAATGAAAAAAGAATTTGTATGGGCTTTCGTTGGATGCGGTTGGGCATCATCTGATATGGCAGATGCATTTGTCAAAACGGGAAGAAAAATACACGGTGTATATTGCCGCAACACAGAGAACTGCGAAAAATTTGCGGAAAAATACGGAATTTTGCACGCTTATAAAACACCTGATGAACTGTTTGAAGATAAAGCGATAAATGCTTTGTATATCGCAACACCTCACCATATACATTATGATTATATCAAAAAGGCTGTTGAATGCGGTATACATGTGCTTTGCGAAAAGGCGATAACCGTAAATGAAAAGCAGTATGACGATGTGTGGAGTGCTAACAGCAAAGACGTTAAACTTGCCGAAGCTATGACAGTTTACCATATGCCACTGCACAGAATGCTTTCCCGCCGTGTCATATCGGGTGAATTCGGAAAAACAAATATGATACAGGTCAATTTCGGAAGCACAAAGCCGTACAATATGGAAAACAGATTCTTTTCCAAGAAAACTGCGGGCGGTGCACTTCTTGATATCGGTGTTTACGCTTTGGCATGTGCGGAGATGTATACGAATAAAAGTATAGAGACGGTAATTTCCGATGTTGAATTTGCCGAAAGCGGTGTTGACAAATCTTTCGGTGCGGTTATAAAGAGGGAAGATGGACAAATTGAGATGATTACATGCTCGCTGTGCTCCAAGCTTCCCAAAAAAATAATTATTTCATGTGATAAAGCGTATATTGAAATTGAAAATTATCCGAGGGCTGACAGCGCCTTGATAGTGTATAACGACGGACATACAGAGCAAGTACACGAGGGTAAAAGCGATAATGCTTTGATATATGAGATCGAAAATTTTGAAAACGATATTTATTTATATCAGGTGCATACCAAAAATGTTATGCACACGGTGAGCGTTTTAAAAGAGTCATGGGGACTTTATTACGACTGTGAAAGCTAAAGCGTGCTTTCAATTTCTTCTTTAAGCTGTTTTATAATTTTCTTTTCAAGCCGCGAGATGTACGATTGGGATATCCCAAGTGCATCCGCGGTTTCTTTTTGTGTAAGCTCACGCGTGCCGTTAAGTCCGAAGCGCAGTTCGATTATTGTCCGTTCACGCTCACTAAGTGATGAAACGACACGTTTTATCATTGCACGTTCTTCATCCTGCTCAATATTTTGTGATACTGTATCACCGTCGCTTCCGACAATGTCGGAGATAAGAAGCTCATTTCCGTCATAGTCTACATTCAACGGTTCATCAAGTGACATTTCCGATTTTATATGGCTGTTTTTTCTTATGTACATGAGTATCTCATTTTCGATACAGCGTGATGAATAAGTGGCAAGCTTTATGTTTTTGTCGGGCTTATATGTGTTTATTGACTTTATAAGCCCTATTGTGCCTATAGATATAAGATCCTCAATACCTATCCCCGTGTTTTCAAACTTTTTGGCAATATAAACAACAAGGCGCAAATTTCTTTCAACGAGGATCTTTTTTGCATCCGCGTCATCGGGAAGGCGAAGTACGATTTCTGCCTCTTCCTCGGACGAAAGGGGCGGCGGCAGGGTCTGTGCACCGTTTATATAAAATACTGCATTTCCATCGGTATGTATTGCAAAAATTTTTTTGATGAACTGTGTAAGCTTCATAATATTCCCTCTCTTTGTTTTAAAATCAGTTTTTTATTTCGTAAAGGCAAAGCGGAACCACTCCGTCAAACTGTGCAAAATCCGTGGTGTCGCATACGGCAATAACGGCTTTCATGGGAATCTTTTCCTTTTTTGTGCCGATATACACCTTTTCGGGCACGATACCGTAAAACATTGTATCGCCCCCTGCTGAATGTGCGGGGATAAAACGTGTTTTTGAAAGCAGCTTTTCATTTTCGAGAAGAGTTTTTGCTGTGCATCCGGTAAGCTTTTTGAATTTTTCGTTTTTTATCAAAATGACGGGCGCACCGCTAAGTGGCTCGTGTAAAAGATTTCCGCTGTCTATAAGCACATGCATATCAACTCTTTTTTCTTCAAATACGACTGTTAAATATGCATCCTTGACATCTGCGCTTTTTGCAAATATTTTACCTGTTACATAAGCTGTTACACCGCACAGAACAACAATTATAACAAAAAGAAAGAACGGTACTTTCTTTGCTTGTGTAATTGTTCCGCTTCCCCACATATCCGCCATCAGACTGTCGATAAAAGAATACGATGCCGTAACTGCCCCGCCCATTAAAAGGGAAACAGAATAAAAAAGCACGCACAGCTTTACATACTGTGATAAAACGATATTTTTGTATGCGATAAAACACATAAGAAGATATACGGCAATATTCAGAACCGCCGACGGTAAAGCGCCTTGTATAAACAAAGAAGCAACACCGTATACACCTCCTATGGCAGAGGATAACAGTAAACTTCTCTTGTTCATATCAAGATGAAGAATTTTTCCGCTTATGTATAGTGACAGAAAATCCATTGAAAAATTAATAATAAACAATATGTCCCCGAAAACAGTAGTTTTCATTTTAATCACTTCCTTCGGATCAATTGTATACCCAATGAGGTGTTTTTTTTGTCGCACTTTGTTGTCTGTATAAAAAATAACATATGGGAAATAATTTTTTTATTGAAATGAAAGAAGGACCGCACAACATGAAAAAAGCACTTTACAAAAAACTTAAAAAACGTGACCGCTTTATAAGAGAAAACTGTTCATTCAGTGAGGAAATATCAAATAACTATTATTTTATAAACGAAAAAATAAGGTATGCAGAAAAAGAAACAAAGAGTGCTTTTTTTAAACCCGTGCACCACATGAAAAATATTTCATCTCTCCTGAAAAGATATGAGTATTCTATATCCGAGGGGGAGTTTTATGCGGAAATAAGACACATGGGACTTTCTGACGGTGAACTGAAAAATCTTTATGCTCTTATAATATGCGCCTGTGTACGTGAGCTTTTTGAAATATGCCGAAAAAAAGACACAGGCACGCTTGACGGAAAAGTAATATCTTTCATGAGAAGAAGCGAGTTTTTTGACTATAAGCGTTTTTTTGTTTCTTTGAGCGAAACCGAAAGGCTTCTTCTTAAATACCGAGATTATGACATAAGCGACGAAAAAACCAAAGCACAGTACCGTTATTATCTGGAAAAATACGCAAATAAAAAGAAAATGTCACCGCGCGAAGCATTAAAAAGCTTGTCAGGCTGTGATATTACGGAACTACTTTTAAAAGATCCGCATCCCGTTGCAAGAGGGATTTATTTTCCGATAATTCTGACGGTATTTTTGTTTTTCGCTTTGATGCTGTACTGCCTTGTTTTGATTCCGTTTTCGGCGTATGCGCTTATTCCGTATGCTTTATGTCTTTTCCCGCTTTATGAATGTTCTGTATATCTAGTGAATTATTCGTATTCAAAGCTGTTTGTACCATTTTCAAAGCCGAGCATAAAAAGACAGGATATCTCTGAAAATGTTAAATGCACGGTAGTTATAACCTCGCTTTTGGGATGCGAAGACAGTGAGCTTTTTTCAAAATTGGAAAGGTATTATCTTTCAAACAGACGGAAAAATTTAACCTTCGGAATCTTAGCCGACTTGCCCGACAGCGATTCACCAACGTGTGAAAATGATGAGAAAATTTTGAATTTTGTGAAAAAAGAAACGGAACGGCTTAATGAAAAATATGGTAACGTTTTCTATTTTTTTTACCGAGCGCGTGAATATTCAGCAAGCGAGGGCAAATTTACAGCTCCTGAAAGAAAAAGGGGAGCTGTGGGTGAGCTTTGTAAGCTGTTATGCGGTAAAGAAAGCAAGATAATAACTTTTTCAAAAGAAGGCGAGAGGGCGCTTTATGACACAAAATATCTTATAACACTTGACAGTGACACATTGCTTCCTCCGGGTGAGGCTGAACGAATGATCTGTACGGCGGAGCATCCTGTAAATCTCCCTGTGTATGATGAGGAAAAGCACAGAGTTATAAGCGGTCACGGGATATTACAGCCGAGTGTTGAAACCTCGCTTGAGTCATCGCTTAAAAACAGTTTTTCGCTTTTAAGCAGCGGCGGTGTCGGTGTTCAGATATACAGATATGCAAGGTTTGATATATATGAGGAAATATTCAAACAGGGGATATTTTGCGGTAAGGGGATAATAAATACATCTGTTTTTTGTAAAGCGGTCGAAGGAATGTTTCCCGAGGAGAAAATACTGTCGCACGATATCCCCGAAGGCTGTCTGCTCAATTCTGGAATGATACCCGATATGACGTTATATGACAGCACCCCGTCAAATGCTGTATCTTATTACAAACGTCAAAATAGGTGGATAAGGGGTGATATACAGACACTTTTTGCTTTTTTGGGAAAATATATCAAACACAAAAAGTACAGGGTGAAAAATCCCCTCACAACACTTGATAAATATAAGCTTTATGACAATGTAAGAAGCGATATGACACCGATTTTTGCACTTTTATCAATGATATCCGGTGTTTTTTTCGACCGACATATTTGTGTCGGTGTGGCAATATTTTCACTTTTTTATATCATAATTCCGTTTCTTGTGTCATCGTTTGAATGTGTCGTGTCCGGTGCATTCGGCGTAAGACGGAAATTTTATTCTTTTACGCTTTCTTCGTTCTGGTATGGCTTTCTCGGCTTTTTAAACCGTCTTTCTTCACTTGCACATGAAGCATATGTATCATTCCGCGCTGTAAGCACTGCTGTGTGGAGATATAAAATAAGCGGTAAAAATTTACTTGAATGGATAAGTGCTACGGGGGCGGAAAAAATATCCTCGGGGGGTATTGTAAAATACTGTTTATGGGGATGGTTTTCGCTTTTTACGGGTATTTTGTTTTTGTTTGTTCCTTTCGGTATTTACAGATCAACAGGTATTTTATTTATCTTATATCCGTTTGTTATGTATTTGTTGGCGAATAAAAGAAAAAACGTAAAAAAGACGGTGAAGGAGGAAGACAAAAAGAAAGTTTCTGCTTATGTCCACGATATGTGGCGTTATTTTTCCGACAACGTAAATGAAAACAGTGCATTTTTACCGCCCGATAACGTGTCATTTGTTTCGGGTATCAAGATTGCCGAAAGAACCTCACCTACAAATATAGGGCTTTATCTTGTAACGCTTCTTGCTGTACATGATTTTGGAATGATTGATGAAAAAGAACTGTATGAAAGATGCGAAAAAACATTAAAGACGGTTGAAAAACTGAAAAAATACAAGGGGAATTTATACAATTGGTACGATACACAAACGCTTAACACCCTTGATGGCTTTGTATCTTTCGTTGACAGCGGGAATTTTCTGTGCTGTCTTGTGTGCTTAAAAGAGGGAATAAAAGAACTTCCCGATATGCTTCCCTTGCTGCACACGGTTGAAAAGCTGATAGATGAGACGGACCTTTCCTGTATGTTTGATGAGGGACGGAATATGTTTTATATCGGGCTTGACGAAAGAGACGGTGTTACAAAGCAGAATCATTATGATATTTATATGAGTGAGGCAAGAAGTGCCGACTATTACGCAACTGCAAGGGGAATGACAAGCCCCGGTATTTTGAGCAGTACTTCAAGGACACTGATAAACAAATCGGGGCATATCGGACTTGCATCATGGGGCGGTACTGCGTTTGAATATTTTATGCCGCCTTTGTTTATGCCGACACCAGAAAACTCACTTCTTTACGAAGCACTTGAATTTGCATATTTATCTCAAATTGCATACAAAACATCTTCAAGGGGCGGGCAAGAGGTATACGGTATTTCGGAATCCTGCTATTTTGAATTTGATTCAGAGATGAATTATCAGTATAAAGCGCACGGCGTGCCGTCCTTGGGACTTAAAACGGGACTTTCAGACGATCTTGTCGTAAGCCCCTATTCATCATTTTTGATGCTTTGCATGGGAAGGACACCGCTTTTAAATCTTGAAGCACTCAAGAAATACAACGCCTACGGCATATACGGATTTTATGAAGCTGTTGATTTTACAAAAAGCCGTGTCGGTGACGGGTATGCTGTAATAAAATGCTTTATGGCGCACCATATAGGAATGAGTATTATAGCGTGTGCAAACTTCGTGTTTGATAATATTTTTGTCAAAAGATTTACAGGCGATGATTATGTAAGGTCATCTTTATGTCTTTTGTCCGAAAAAATACCGACAGATACCGCCCCGTACAAATCGCAGAAAATATATGAAAAGCAGGCACTTCCCACATACAGAAACACGTGGGAGAATAAAACACCGCAGTCGGGCGTTATATCAAATTCTATTCTACGCTGTGACATAACAAAAGACGGCGGTGTGTATTTACACTACGGCGATGTTATGTTTTGGGATGACGGCTTCGGCAAGCTGAGGATAAGTGCTTACAAAAACGGAAGATTTTATAATCTTATAGGGGAAAATAAAGGTGTTTGTGATGGCAGTGAGGGCGATTTTTCTTCTTTTGACGGGGAGAAATATATATCAAGTGCCAAACTGACTGTATCGGATGAAGTCAATGTTTTTTGTGCGGAATGTGCGTTTGATGATGATACCGAGTGCCTTATTTCATTTTCTCCCGTGTGTGCCTCCGAGCGTGAGTATAATGCGCATAAAAGCTATTGCAGGCTTTTCGTAACAGCGAAAATAAAGGGCGGTGTGATGATCTTAAAAAGACAGGGAAAACGTGAGTTTTATACTGCTGTTACCGTGTGTGATGATAGCGGCATACTTCCGTTTGAATATGAGCTGACAGCCGATAAAATTTTACCTTATGACGGCGAAAAATATATGCTTGATACACTTGAATCTTCTTTGATAAATACAGAATATGTATGCCCCGTCACACCGTTTGTGCTTATAAAAGCACAGAAAAATCATATAAGGCTTTTGTTTGCCGCAGGTAATAATGAGGAAAATGTTTTAAACGATATCCATACAGCAATTTTCACAAACGGTTTGACAGAGAAAAATAAAAACGGAATAAAAAAATTATATTCTTCTGTGTTTCACAGCACATATTCCGACGAGGATATCGTTTCAGCCCTTCTGTCCCGTCACAGCTTTGAAAGTGTAAGAAAAACAAGGTCACATCTTGATATAAGCACACTTTGGAAATACGGAATATCTGGGGATCTTCCTGTTTTGACACTCGATATGACTGATGAGGTAATGCTGAAAACTCCTCCCGAAAAGCTATTAAAAGCACTTTATACCCACCGTACAATGCTTATAAAAGGGCATAGATTCGACACAGTTATACTTTACAAGGATGAGGACAAATACAATCAAAGTGTCAAAAAACGTCTGTTTGAGATATTCAAGATGGCAGGTGTTTTGCCGCTTGTGGGACGGCGCGGCGGTGTTTTTGCGGTAATGTGCAGTACAGAGGAAGAAAGATCTCTGTTTTCCGATATGTCATTTTATCCCGCAAGGGAAATAAAAAGCGTCCTGCCGGGTGAAAAAGTACCTGCTGTGTTCAGTAATGAAAGGTCGTATAATGTAAGCTGTGACGGTGTTGAGATAACAAACGGCAAAGCTGTCTTACCGTGGAGCTTTATATATGCAAGTGAGAGCTTCGGTACACTTCTAACACAAAATTCATTGGGATTTACTTGGTTTGAAAATTCCAGAATGGGGAAATTAACTCGCTTTGAAAACGACATTCTTAATATGAACTGCGAGGAAGTTTTTCTGGAGCTGAACGGAAAGCTGTACAGCCTTACAAAGTGGGCAGAAAAAACTGTATTTGGATTTTCCGAAGCTCAGTACAAAGGATGCATATCAGGTGTTTATTACTGCGTTTATGTTACGTGTGACGGTGAGAAAGGACAAAAGCTTGTAAAGGTCACCCTTACAAATCACAGCGATGCAAAAATATCATGTGAGGTGTCATATAAAGCTGATTTTGTTTTAGGTGAGTCACAGGATAAAACAGGCAGACTTTTTGCAAGAAGGGATGAAAAAACGCTTAAGGTCATAAATGCATACGGAGGCGAATTGAAGGAATGTGTGCTGTATTCGCCTGAGGGAAAAATAACGTCATTTGACGGTGTATGCGGATGTGTCAGATGCCCTGTGAAGCTTTACCCGCATTCATCGGGTATCGTATACTTTTCACTCGGTATGCGTGAAGAAAAGCATGTTTTGTACAGTGATGCGCAAAAGAAGTATAAAGAAACGCTTGAACAATATTTAAATGTGTATGAGCTTTCAACAAAAGACAAAAAATTCGACCTTATCTTTAATAAGTTTGCAAAATATCAGGCACTTTACTGCCGTATATATGCAAGGTGCGGTTTTTATCAGAACGGCGGTGCATACGGCTTTCGTGATCAACTTCAGGATATGATATCGGTGATGTACTCATCCCCCGAAACAGCACGTGAGCATATACTGAAATGTGCATCGCATCAGTATGAAGAGGGGGATGTTACCCATTGGTGGCATACAGGGCAAACGGAGAAGGGGATACGCACAAGATGCTCTGATGATATGCTGTGGCTTATTTATGTTTGTGCAAGATATGTGCACTTGACAGGGGATGATTCGGTGCTTTTTACACCTGTCACATATATAAAATCGCCTCCGCTTAAAGAAGGTGAGCGTGACAGATATGAAACGCTCACACGCTCCGATATAAAAGAAAGTCTTTATATGCACTGTGTCCGTGCGCTTGAATGTGTACGATACGGCAAAAACGGACTGCCGCTTTTCGGTTCAGGTGACTGGAATGACGGAATGAATGAAAACGGAGGCGAAAGCGTATGGCTTGCGTGGTTTTTATATGGGGTTCTTCACGATATGGCATATCTTGCAGAAATAAGCGGCGATAGCGAGGGGGAGAAAAAATACCGTGAAAAAGCAAGAGTTCTTTACGAAAATACGGAAAGGTTTGCATTCAACGGAAAATATTATATAAGAGGCACGTACAGCGACGGAACGGTGATAGGCGACGGCGGAGGATGTGATATCGACATTTTGCCCCAAGCATTTGCCGCAATAAACGGGGCGGATGAAGAAAGAGTGGAAAGTTCGCTTAGTACCGTTTGGGAAAGACTGTATGATGAAAAAAACAAACAGCTTTTACTGTTTGCACCGCCTTTTAATGAGGACTCAAAGTATATCGGATATATATGCGATTACCCCGAGGGCATACGTGAAAACGGCGGACAGTATACCCACGGGGCTGTATGGGGTGCTATCGGCTTTTTCAGAGGGAATATGCCTGAGCGCGGGCTTGAAATACTGCGCAGTATAAATCCGCTTGTCAGATGTGAGGACGAAGAAATATTCAAAAAATATAAGGGTGAGCCGTACGTATTTGCAGGCGATGTATACAAAAACAAATACACCCCCGCAAGATGCGGATGGAGTTGGTATACAGGGGCTGCAAGCTGGTATTTTACAGCCGTACTTGAAGAGCTTTTAGGATATAAAGAAACCGAATACGGCTTTACTCTATCCCCGAAGCTGTGCCGAGGTTTTGAAGATTTTACCCTGACTGTAAGAAAAAAGGGCACAGTGTATACCCTTAATGCAAAAGACTTACAAAAAGGAACACTATACCCATTTGACGGCTGCGAGCATATTTGATTATATCCCATACTTTATCTTAATGCGTTTCAGTCTTGATGCAAGCGAGGGATAAAGTAAAAACAGAAAAACGACGTTTGATATGGTATAAAGAAGTGTGTGCGGTGCGGAGGTTATCATGGCGGCTTTGTATAAAGTCAAATTAAATTCGCCGTTATACCAAAGCACCGTCCATACATCAAGTATCAGGGAATATAATATCCCGGAAAGACCGCCGTGTATAAGCAAAAATACACGGCTTTTTTCAAGCGGCTTACACAAAAGCCCTGAAATAAAACCTATAACACCCCATGCAAACATCTGATGAGGTGTCCACGGCCCGTGGCCGAAATAAAAGTTTGAAATAAGCGCTGACGTCGCACCTATCATAAAACCCGATTCGGGTCCCAGATAAAGTGCGGATATGACTGTGATTGCGGCTGTCGGCTTTAAAAACGGAATGAACCTGCCGATGACGGATAAACACGTCATAACAGCACACAGGACAAGCCTGCGTGTTGTTATTTTTTTCTTTTCAAAGCTTATGAAGAATAGCAGAAGCGTCAAAATGCTTACCGCTGTAATTACATAAATATGGTGCTTTTCTTTAAAAAGGAAGATTCCCGAAATGATGACCGCGGGGATAAGCAGAAAAACGATCACAAACTTCAAACCTGTCGATATTGTTTTATTTTGCACGCTTTGTTTCCCCCATCAGCATAACGGCATCATCAAACGTTACGGCATTTTTATATATTCCGCGTGTCAGCATATTTATTTTTGTTGAATAAAATGTACCTTCTGTGAAAAATTTATTCGGATGCTCAGGTTTACCTGCCGTCCCTGCAAACAAAAGGGCGCATCTGTCAGCACATTCTGCCGCAAAGTCGAGATCATGGCTGACAATAACAAATGTTACACCTTGTTTTTTAAGCAGTCTTATCACATTTGTGACCTCGTTTGTCATATGTGCGTCGAGAGAGCTTGTCGGCTCATCAAGTAAAACGATACGCTTTTTACCCGATACAGCCTTTGCAAGTGCAAGTAATTGCGCCTGCCCACCAGATATATCGTATGGGTGCATATTTAATATTTTGGTGAAGTCATACGGGAAGCTTGACGGAATAAAATCCACCTCATCAAGCTCCTTTTTAACCGTGTCATATGTGAAGATACAGCGCGGGTTTTGCGGAAGATATGTCAGTGTATCATAAAGATAACTGCCGTATTCCTTCGTTTTTTCACCGAATATCTTTATTTTTCCCGAATACGGCTTGAGTACCCCGGAAAGGACTCCAAGTGCGGTTGATTTTCCCGAGGCATTGGCACCGAGCAAAAAGAGAATTTCACCTTCATAAACCGTAAGCGAAAAATCGGAAAGAATGTCCTTTGTGTTTTTGGAATAACGGAAATATAAGCCTTTGGCTTCAATGGCTTTATTTATGCCCTGTGATGTTGAAATTTCTATTTCTTTGTCGCTTTTTGCAAAATGCTCTTTTATATAATTCCGTCCTTCTTTTATGGTAATCGGAGGTGGGCATTTTATATCAAATGCGCCGTAAAGCCTTAACGGGACAGGCACAGCGTTTTGTAAAGGCTTGTACTTTGACAAAGTTTCAAGCGCTTCATTACCGCACCCGTCAAATATGATCTTACCCCCGTCCATTATGCATATTCTTGATGCTGCGGGGAGTATA
>JAZTXA010000137.1:0-8587 GCA_045636245.1 Eubacteriales bacterium
GGGAAGCTCAAGGGTGCCCTTTACAAGGTCTGTGACCTTTATTTTACGCTCACCGTCAGTTTTTGCAAGCATGCGGAGCACAAACGGGTGGCCCGCTTCAAGAAGTCGGATCGTAGCCATGTCGTTCTGTGAGCCAAGGAGTTGGGTACCACAGTTGTCTTCCTAAGACCGCTTGGCCTCCGACTTGGGAAGCTCAAGGGTGCCCTTTACAAGGTCTGTGACCTTTATTTTACGCTCACCGTCAGTTTTTGCAAGCATGCGGAGCACAAACGGGTGGCCCGCTTCAAGATGCGCTTTTATTTCTTCCTCTGTTATATCGCGGAGCTTCAGCATTTCAGCCTTTTGCTGTGCTTCCAATTCGGGCGTCCATTCACGGCTTTTTACTTCCGCCTTTTTGTCCTGCGCATTAAGCTCCTGCAGTTCCTCTTCCGTTGTGAAGCAGGGGTAAGCCTTGCCCTCGCTTACGAGCTTTTTGGCGTAAACTCTGTATATTTCCGCCCTTGCGCTCTGCTTGTAGGGGCCGTAATCGCCCTTGTCGCAGATATCGCCGTCTTCTGTAAGCGATGCACCCTCATCAAAATTGATGCCGTACATTGCAAGTGTTTTTATAAGCGCCTGCGCAGCCCCCGGAACCTCACGCTTGTCGTCCGTGTCCTCAATTCTCAAATAGAACACACCGCCCGACTGATGCGCAAGTCTTTCGCACACTGTTGACGGGAAAAGTCCGCCGAAATGTACAAAGCCTGTGGGGGAAGGAGCAAATCTTGTGACCTTTGCGCCCTCGGGAAGCTGTCTTTTGGGGTATCTTGCCTCAATTTCCTCAGGTGTCAGGGTGACATCGGGGAAAAGCAAATCTGCAATATATCCGTAGTTCATAATTTTTCTCCGTTTATCTGTTTAAAAAATCCGTTTGTTTCATAAAATATTCCGCTGTGAGCTTGTCGCCGTGGCCCGGCCGCAAAATATAGTCCGTGCCGTTTTGCGTAAAATAGTCACGAAGCAGCTTGAGCGACTGTACCATCTCGCCCTCGTTTCCTCCGTAAAGGTCGCACCTGCCGAAGCCGTCCTTAAAAACAAGGTCTCCGCAGAAAATATCGCGCCCTATTACGTAGCATACCGAGCCTTTTGTGTGCCCGGGTGTCAGAAGCACGGAAATATCTTCTCCGCACTCTGTAAACATATCGCCGTGGGTGAAAAATCCGTCAGCATAAATGCCGTCCGTCTTTCGTCCCAACTGCAGCAGGTATGACTTTTCAACATCCTCAAGCCCGTCTTTGTCGGGCATGCCCGCATATATGGGCGCACCCGTCTGAGCCTTTAAGTCATTCGATGCCATTATGTGGTCAAAATGGGCATGTGTCAGAAGTATACGGCGAAGAGTAAGCCCCTTTTCCTCAAGCTTCGATGTAAGATATCCGCATCTGTCGGCAGGGTCAACAATAACGGCGTTATGCCCGTCTGTTATAAGATAACAGTTTGTCTTGTACATTCCCAAAATGTAGGTGAAAACCGACATATACCTCTCCTTTTTCGTCACTTGTGCGACAATATAACTACTCACATTAATTTATTATATATTAAAACGTCAAGAAAATCAATGCTTTTTTATAATTTTTCCGTTATTTTGAAATCTTTTCCTGATATAAATAAAAATATAACCCATTGTTCTTGATTTTTTACCATTTGTGACCTATAATGTATTATGTATAGGTGTGCAAATGCGATGTACAATTGTAGAATCGGACAACGAAAAATGTATATTATCCCGCATTGTAGGGGACGACGTCAAGGGCGTCCCGTATAACGTACAAAATAATGTGCATTTGTCGCATTACGGAAAAATTGCGGATGAATATATACAACGGTTAAACGAATTTTACGGCAATATAAGCGTAGATATTTATGTCATTATGCCAAACCACATCCATATAATATTGCGTGTATTCGAACACGGGACGCCCTTGACGTCGTCCCATACGAAGCAACATTCGGTTGTTCCCCGATTTGTGTCAACATTCAAGAGATTTTGCAATAAAAAATACGGAAAAAATATTTGGCAACGCTCGTTTCACGATCACGTTATACGTGACGTGAAGGATTATGAACGCATATACAAATACATTTGCGAAAACCCGGTCTTTTGGGAAAAGGACTGCTTTTACACGGAGGAAATTTAAATTACGTTATGAAAAAATATATAAAAACGCCTGCATTTTTCATGCTTGCGGTGCTTATTCTGACCGTTTTGGCGGAAATTTTTATTTTTAATTTTTCATCGTTCAAGCTGAACGGCGAATATGAAAAAACGGTGCTTTATCTGGAAAATGCAAAGCTTTCCGGCTTTGAATTTAAGGACGGGAAATACGTCAGCACCTCGCCCTATCCGTACATTGAATTTGAAAATATCGGCAAAAAAGTAGGCACTGTGTTTGCCGACGTGCTTTACACGGGCGGCAATACGGTAAATTACAGCATTGATTTTACCGACGAAACAAATGCCTCCTACACCCTGCGCACAGGGCTTGTAACAGGCACGTTTACGAAGGATGCCGACAGGACGAAATATATAAACTGTCAATTTTCGGGAGAAGTCGGCAAGCTGAAAATAAACTTTTCAAAGTTTGACGGCACGATTTCATTTTTAAATGATGGCATTGTGATAAATGAAGATATACCGCTTGCATTTTCGTTTTTGAGAGTTTCGCTCATCCTTTTCGGTGTTTATCTTGCTTACTTTCTGCTTAAAAGCGGTGCGGCAAAAGAAAGGCTTTCGGAGTGTCCTCTGACCGTCACAGCTGTCACGGCGGCGGTGTGCATTATCTGTGCCGTCACAGCCTTCGCGCTGACTGCAAACATAACGAAGCCGATTGCGCAACAGGACGGAAACCAGATAACCAAGGAGCTTGTCGATGCCTTTGCATCGGGAAAAATAACCCTTGACCGTGAGGTTGAAAAAGAACTGTCAGAGCTTAAAAACCCCTATGACTGGAGTGAGCGTAAGGAGTCGGGTGTAAACTCTGCATGGGACCACGTTATGTATGATGGCAAATACTACTCATACTACGGAATCGCCCCTGTAATACTGCTGTTTTTACCGTTTCATCTTTTAACGGGGCAGTATTTTTCATCAGCTTGGGCGGTGTTCATTTTCGGCGCTGTCGGGCTCATTTTCCTTGCCTTATTCTTCAAAAAGCTGTGCGAAAGATTTTTTAAGGACATTTCGCTTGGGCTTTATCTGTCATCGCTTTTGACAATTCTGCTTTCGTGCGGTGTGTGGTTCTGCTTTATGACACCCAATTTCTATGAAATAGCGCAGAATTCGGGATTTATGTTCGTAACGCTCGGTGCATATTTTCTTGTGTCATCGGGCATCTTGTCACAAAACGTATCAAAAACAAAGCTTTGTTTTTCATCGGTCTTCTTCTCACTTGCCGTTTTGTGCCGTCCGACGACAGCTGTCTGGTGTATAGCGGCGGTTGCATTCATAGCACTTCATTTCGTACGTCTTATCAAGGAAAAACAGCCGAAAATCGGCTATTTATGCGCCTCGCTTATTCCGTTTGCCGTGATAGGCGGTGCACAGATGATATATAACTACGCAAGATTTGACTCATTTTTCGATTTCGGAATACAGTATTCCTTAACGATAAATGACTTTACACGCTCCGAATTTTCTCCGCAGATGGCATTCATCGGATTTTATAACTTCTTATTTGCATTCCCCATAATCAAGCCCGAATTTCCGTTTATCTTTTCAAATTTCTCCGACCTCGGCGTAAACGGTTACTATTTCGTTGCAAACAGATATGCAATAGGCGAGTTTTTAAGGGCACCTGTGATGTTCTCATATCTGCTTTTCCCGCACACCTTGGGGCTGATGAACAAAAAACACCGCACGCCGTTTGCCCTTTTGTGGCTTTTGTGCTGTGTCGCGCTTCCGTTTGCCGTCATTTACTCAATATGGGAAAGCGGTTACGGTGTAAGATACTGTGTTGACTTCACGTGGCAGAGCGTTGTCGGTGCATTTATACTGCTTTTCATTCTTTACAAAAAATACGGTGTCAACCATACGGTAAAACGTATTATTGAGTGCTTTGCCGTCATCGGTCTGTTCGTTGCAATTGCGCTTAACACGGCGATGATCTGGGAATATGCCTGCAACACGTTTGACAACACCGTAATTTCAGCAGAGCTTAAAAATATATTTGAATTTTGGAAATAAGGAGAAACAAATGAGCACGGTACTATACCTTGTTGTGCCCTGTTACAACGAAGAAGAAACACTTCCCACGACCGAAAAAGCTCTTTCCGACCTTATGGGCGGAATGATAAAAAGAGGAAGAATATCACAAATGAGCCGAATTGTGTTTGTAAACGACGGCTCAAAGGACAAAACGTGGGAGCTTATCGAGAAATACTGTGAAGAAAATACACTTATAAAAGGCATAAAGCTCTCGCGCAACAAGGGGCATCAGAATGCGCTTTTGGCAGGGCTTATGACCGTCAAGGACGAGTGTGACTGCGCCGTGTCGCTTGATGCTGACCTGCAGGACGATATAGGCGCTGTTGAAAAGATGCTTGACGAGTTTGAAAACGGCTGTGAGATAGTTTACGGAGTAAGAAGCAAGCGTGAAAAGGACACGCTTTTCAAGCGTGCCACAGCGCAGGGATTTTATAAATTTATGCGCTTTATGGGCGCAGATGTCATTTATGACCATGCGGATTACCGCCTTATGAGTAAACGTGCTTTAAACGAGCTTGAAAATTTCAAGGAAGTCAACCTCTTTTTGCGCGGGCTTGTGCCGATGATAGGCTTCAAAACGGGCACCGTCATGTATGAAAGAGGGGTAAGGGAGCACGGAGAAAGCAAATATCCCTTAAAAAAGATGCTTTCTTTTGCCGTTGACGGCATCACATCTCTTTCCATCAAACCGATAAGATTCATTACAACACTCGGTGTTTTGCTTCTTTTCGCAAGCGTTATAATGCTTATCTATTCGCTTGTGCGCCATTTCATGGGGCACACGGTTCTCGGCTGGACGTCGCTGATCGTTTCCATCTGGGGCATCGGCGGACTTCAGCTTTTCGCCATAGGCGTTGTTGGTGAGTATATAGGCAAGATCTACCTTGAAACGAAAGCACGTCCGAGATTCATAATCGATAAATATATAGGAAAGTAAACCGATGAACGGAAAAAATAACATAAACATCGCACTTATTGAACCCGAAATTCCCCAAAATACGGGAAATATTGCAAGAACATGCGCGGCAGTGGGTGCAAGTCTTCATCTTGTAAAGCCGATGGGCTTTGAAATTGACGACAGGAAATTAAAAAGAGCAGGGCTTGATTACTGGCACCTGCTCGATATAACGTATTATGACAGCCTTGACGACTTTTTGACACAGAACAAGGACGAAAAAATGTACTTTTTCTCGACGAAAGCACCTAAAAAGCACACGGATGCCCAATATCCCGAAAGGGTGTTCCTTGTTTTCGGCAAGGAAACAAAGGGACTGCCCGAGGAGCTTTTGAAAGACAACCCCGATACATGTGTGCGCATACCCATGCGTGACGGACTTCGCAGTCTGAATTTGTCAAATTCAGCGGCAATTGCCGTTTACGAGGTGCTTCGTCAGGGTGATTTTGAAGGACTTTGCGAGGCGGGAACGCCTACAAAATTCAGTTGGGATTAAATACCTCAAAGCCGTATTTGATGTAGTTTTCAAGTGCGTCGAAGTCAGCGCCGATATCATCGGGGCTGTGACTGTCGGAGCCGACGGTGATAACACGTCCGCCGAGGTTATAATAAAGCGAAAGTATAAAGTCATCTGGCATCGGACACCCCATTCCCTGACGGAAGCCCGATGAATTTACTTCAAGAAATACACCCTTATTTATGATGCTTTCAAGGATTTTACATAGCTTTTCTTCATATTTTGAAGTGTCAAGCGCAAAGCCGTTTTTTCTGTAATAACGCAGAGGATACGTAAGGTGCGAAAGGCTGTGTATACCGTCGAATTTTGTAAGCTCATAAAGCTCGTCAAGGTACACACACCAAAGGGCGATATAATCGTCGGGGGTATAATTTTTGTAGTCTATAAGCGCAAAGTCGGGCATATTCTTAACATTGTGGAGCGAGCCGAGCACAAACTCAAAGTTATATTTTTCAAGATATTCAACCGATTCTTTAGGGTACTGTGTCGCCTGCCCAAGCTCAATACCGTGTAAAACGGTAATTTTGCCCTTCATTTCGTCCTTTGCCTGCAGGCACTCATACATTCGTCTGTCAAGGTCGATGGGGGCATAAAGACCCTCAATTTCGCTGTTGACATCAAGATGGTCAGTTAAGGCAATATGGCAAAAGCCTTTTTTATAGGCTTCTTCGGCTGTTTTTTTGGGGGAATACGCACGCTCACCGTCAAAGGAGAATGAGGTGTGCGTGTGAAGATCGCATTTATATTTCATATTTTTTCTCCGAATTCAAGCTGTTTTATTAACTATACCACAATTCTTACGTTTTTTGAAGCAGAAAAATCAAATTTTATGTAAAAGAGGAATTTTATGAACCGCTTTGAAAATATAGCAGCAAAGCTTAAAGAAAGACAACTTACAATAACATTTGCGGAAAGCTGTACAGGTGGACTGCTTGCCAAAACGTTTACTGATATTCCCGGTGTGTCGGGTGTGTTTTGCGGAAGTATAGTCACTTATTCAAACGATATGAAGCAGAGATTTCTCGGCGTGGGAGAGGATACGCTTAAAAAGTTCGGCGCCGTGTCTAAATACACCGCAGGGGAAATGGCAAAGGGTGCAAGACATATTTTTGCAAGCGATATTGCCGTGTCGGTCACAGGTATTGCGGGACCCGACGGCGGAAGCCGTGAAAAGCCCGTGGGGCTTGTGTACATCGGGATTTCCACGCAGGAATTCACAAAAACGTATAAAATGAAGGCATCGGACAAAAACGGCAGAGACGGTGTAAGAGAAGCGGTTTTATCCGAGGTGTGCCGACTTCTGGAGGAAATTCTTTTATAATGGGCAAGAAGAAAAAGAAAAACAACAGATATTACGAAAAAAAGACAAACGAGGCAAATGAGCTTGAAAGAAGAAGGAAAAACGGAAAAAAGCTTTTGGTGATAGCGGGGCTTTTCTGCGTGTTTGAGCTTATGTATCAAGGCTTTTTACAGCTTGAAAAAAAATATTTTCCGCTGTTTCCCGTGTCAATTTATGTGCTTACGGGTATTCTCGGTGCGCTTTTTATAACCTATCTTATAATGAACAGGGGAAATCCGAAGGAAAAAACGACACCCGAGGAGCTTTCGCCGAAGATCCCGTATGATGAACGTGTCGCCCTTTGCGAAAAATACAACAAAAGAAAAGAAAAATCGCACGTGCTGATTTATTTTATCGTTGCGCTTTCGGGCGTGCTTGCACTTGATTTTATCGTGCTTTTCTTCTTCCCCGCAGGTGGTTTATGGTAAATTTTACGATAATATACGTCGGCAATATTAAAGACCGTTTTTTTGCGGATGCCGTTGCCGAATACGAAAAAAGAATAAAGGGCTTTTGCAAGCTGAAAAATATTGAAATAAAAGAAAAAAGACCGCCCGATGAGCCGAATGAGGCGCAAATAAAGGCGATTTTGGATGCTGAAGGTGATAAAATTTTATCCTCAATTCCGCAGAATGCATACAAGATTGCATTGTGCGTTGAGGGCAAAAAGCTGACAAGCGAAGCATTTTCAAAAATGCTGACGGAGCTTCCTCACAGAGGATTTTCCGAAGCGGTATTCATTATAGGATCATCCCACGGACTGTCGGAAAATGTGAAAAAGGTATGTGATTTCCGCCTGTCGGTGTCAGATATGACATTTCCGCACAGACTTATGCGCGTGATACTGTCCGAACAGCTCTACCGTGCGTGCACGATAGAGGCGCAAACGGGATACCATAAATAATATTACTCCTTTTATTCAACAAAGTAAAAAATCCGCATGTGCGGATTTTTTTGTTTTAATATTCAAAAAGCTTTGCCGACACGGTTTTGCGCGCATCCGTATCGTATTCGAATATGGCGCCGTGGAGCTTTATTTCTTCGTCCGCAACATCGAATTTGACCGGCATATGGGTTAAAAATTTTTCGATTATTTTTTCCTTTTTTATGCCAAGGACTGAATTTTCGGGTCCGCACATGCCGAGGTCGGTTATATATCCGCTTCCCTTCGGCATAACCCTGACATCTGCTGTCTGCACATGCGTATGCGTGCCGAACATTATATCTATCTTGCCGTCGAAATAGTGCGACATGGCGATCTTTTCGCTTGTCGATTCAGCGTGGATATCAAGTATCGAAACGTCATATTTGCCTGCACGCGACAGTATTTTTTCAACCGTTCTGAATGGGCACGCAAGCGCATCCATAAACACCGTGCCAAGCACGTTTATTACCAAAAAAGTAAAGCCTTGGGCGTTTACAAGCGTATAGCCTGCACCGCTTACCTCATCGGGAAAGTTGCATGGGCGGATAACCTCACGCACATCATCAAGGTATTCCCTTATCTCACGCCGTTTGAACGTATGGTTTCCC
>JAZTXA010000138.1:0-5003 GCA_045636245.1 Eubacteriales bacterium
TCAGATCGGATTTGTTATCACAACTGTTGATACAGCAACAGGTAAGACGGTTGCAAAGAAGACAGTAAACACAACAACATTCAAGAAGGTAGACGGCGGATATTCATATTCCGTTAAGGTAAGCGGTCTTCCCGTTAACGACGGAAGCGTTGCACTTTCCGTAGTTCCTTATGCTATATATTCCGAAACAGGTACACGTATCAATGGTATCTCCAAAGAGTTCAGATGCCCTCTTGTAAGCGCAACTATCAGCGGCAAGAGTATTGAAGGACTCAAGGTAACTTATCTTGCAAATGAAGCAACTGCTCCCGCAAATGATGTAACGGGAATCAAGGAAGCTGTTGAGCTTCTTGCAAACGATATCGAATACTACACAGGCGTTGAAGTACAAACAGGTATCTACGATCCGAGAGCTTCATATCCCCAGATCGTTATCGCAACATCGGGTTCAGGCTCAGGCGGTGATGCGCTTGTTGCAAACAACAAGGCAGTAGGCGCTAACCAGTACAGCATCATAAGCAAGACATCGGGTGAAATTTATATCGTAGGCGGTAACACGATTGCTGCTGAATATGCATCCCAGCAGCTTGTACAGCTTCTTATAAATGCAACAGGCACAGTAGAGCTTACAAGCATCTGCGCAGATGCACCCAAGACGCTCAACACAAAGAACGATCACCTTCCGCTTACAGACGGTGCAGAGTACAGATTCATGACACTTAATATGCTCTGGTACAGCAGCTACACCGATACAAGCAGATATAACAGATTCATAGATCTTATCAACTACTACTCCCCCGATGTTATCGGCTTCCAGGAATGCTGTGTTGATAACATGAACAGATTTATGCCTATGCTCAAGGCGCAGGGCTATACTGTAATTCAGCAGGAAGTATTTACAGGCACAAGCGATGATAATAACAGATCTCCGATCGCATACAAGACAGATAAATTCACTTGTATCGAAAAGGGATGGAAGCGCTTGCCCGGCGGAAGTAAGTTCTTCGGTGTTACATGGGCAGTTCTCAAGAATAAGACAACATCCGAAACATTCGGTGTAACGTCATCCCACTTCTACAACGAAGGTGTTCTTGAAGATAAGGTTATTATTCGTCAGGAAAACACAAAGATGATACTTTCCATAACAAATGATATCATTAAAAGACGCGGCTGTGAGGTCATAAATATGGGTGACTTCAACATGCGTTCATTTGATGTAGCATATCACCTTATGGTGGACAGCGGTGTTCTTGAGGATACAAGATTCACATCATTCAGAGACGGTATTATGACACGTATAGGTCACGCTCTCGGTTCAACAGTACCCTCCGAAGGCTCACCTTCAAGAACTATCGACTACTTCTTCACAACATCAAAGGTAAATGCGCTCCGTACAAGAGCTACTATCAATATGACAGCGGCATCTTCAACGGACCACTTCCCTGTATACACAGATATTTCATTTATTAAATAATACAAAAGCTCCTTTGCTTCGGCGAAGGAGCTTTTTGTTTAAAAATAAAATATTGATTAGTCCGCCCGGTTGTGATACAATGAAATAAAATGTTTGAAGTCAGAATGGAACGATACAAAATGTTTGAACTTACAAACGAACAAAGACGGTGTTTTGCTTTGCCGCCCGTGCTTGATACCTGGAAAAAAGTAGAGGTGAAAGCAAGCCCTTACGATGATTATGTTACGTATGCTTTTCTCAGCGGGCAGAAAATAGTTAAGGTTATTATAGTGTCTGATAATGGCAGACGTGATATGTATCGGGAATTCGGTGTTGATCAGATGCTCTCTGCTGACGGAACGAAAATATTGCCAAAGACCGATAAGGGCAAACCGCAGAATTTCACATCGGCGAATCTTTTGAAGAAAACACCCGTCGGCATGTCTGTTTACTTTTACAGCGGTTATATTTCAGTTGTTAATAATACGGCAGACCAAGCTTTTTACCGTTCTGCCTATAATGCGGAAAAACCGAGAACCCTGAATGATTTTTCCAACTGGGTTGAAAATTGGTGTTGCAACACGGGAAAAAAAGAGCTTGATGAAATAAATGAATTTGCAAAACTAACAAAAACGCATCAAAAATTCAGGGAAGGCGACTTTTTCAGATACAGAATAAATCGTAATTTATATGGCTACGGACGTATTCTTGTTGACTATGGGAAAATGAGGAAAGACGGTGTCCCGTTTTGGGAGATATTTATGGGAAAACCGCTTTGTGTCGCGGTTTATCATATTGCAACAGCTGATGCTCATGTCACACCCGAACATCTTGTAACACTTAAAATGCTTCCGTCGCAGATGATAATGGATAATATCTTTTATTACGGTGAGTGTGAAGTGATAGGCAATATGCCCATTTCGCCGGATGAAGATAATTATACCGTTCATTACGGAAAAAGTATAGATGCACGAAACCTGAATCAACTCAATTATCAGTGCGGAAAGACATTTATATCACTTGATGGCGAAAAGGAGATCGTACAATCGGAGGCGTTCCACGGATATATGAATCATGCCATTGGGTGGGATCTTAATGTTACACTTCCGATACTGCTTGAATGTATCAAGAAAAACTCAAATGATCCGTATTGGAATATGATAAGCCCGTATTCTGCCGGAAGAGATCTGAGAAATCCTAAACTTAAAAAGGAGCTTGAAGCTGTCAGAAAGCAAATGAATATAAAATGACAAAACATTATTGAGGCAAAGACTTGCCGTGTGTATACTGTTAATCATTTTTTACTTGACTTATTGTAAAAAACGTGATAATATTAGTTGGATTATCTTAAAAGGTTTGTTTGCTCATTATAGTCGAGCTGACCTTGTATGAATCATGACAAATGATAGGGGGTAAAATATATCAATTATGAAAAGAAATTTTATTTGTAAGACTGTAGCAACGTTACTTGCTTTGTCACTTTTGACGGCTTCTGTTTGTGCAGTACTTATTGATGCACCGAGTCCGACAAACGAAAAGGCGGAAACGGCATCGCTTCAGATCGAAAACGGTATGATAGTGAACATCAAGGCGGGCACGAAAGCATATTATATTATCGATGCATTCGCTGATAATGATTGCAGTATAAAGGATCACAACGGTAAAGTTGTCAGTGTAAATGCAATTGTTGCAAGCGGCTATACGCTCGTGAATTCCACCACATCCGAAACACTGAAAATTGTGGTGAACGGAGATGTAAACGGCGATGGAATTGTTAACGGAGCAGATATAATCCGTGCAAAGAAGCACCTTTCGGAAGGTTACGAGCAGTCTTGCTATATCGAAGCAATTGACTGTAACCGTGACGGCAAATATACAACTGCGGACTTCGATATGATGTTTACAGCTGTTACCGAGGAACCGTATGAAATGCCCGCCACTGACGATCTTCCTTTAGAGGAGCTGGAGCCCGCCAATATCGGAAGCAATTTCTGGGGTAATATCAGAGGTGTCGGTTCAAACTATAATATCGGACTTTCCGGCGATACAGCGCTTATCCGCTATCCGAATATAGGCTACAGACAGATCTGGAGATTCATTCGTTTCTCCGACGGAAGCTATGAGATCACAAACCTCTACACAGGAAAATCTCTTAACTGTGATGCAGGTTCGGGTGCTCCCGGAACGGCTGTAAATACATATGTTTCCAATAACAGTAATGCTCAAAGATGGTATATTTACGAGGTTAAAGGCAATCTTGTCTTTATTCCCAAGTGCAGTACAACAGAATGCGCCCTTGAGGTCGTAGGCGGCGGCACAGCAAGCGGAACAAAGCTTCAGCTTGCAACATATTCCAAAATATCTAAGGCGCAGCAGTTTAAAGTTATCAAGGTTACAAAGACCACAGTGGAAAAGAATCTTGCAATAAGCGAAATTTGCGCAACACCGGGGGACGGCGCGTATGAGTTTATGGAGGTCATAAACACATCTGATAAAACGGTAAACCTCAATCAATACTCACTTTACAGATTCGGATTTGCAAACAGCGGTAAGTACGAAAGCAGCGGTTACAGTACCGTTCTCGGCCTTGCATCAGGCACAGGCTCCGATACATCGCTTACATTTCTTGATAAGATAAACCTTTCATCCTATAACGTAAGTGTTAAGCCCAACAGTATGGCTGTTATTTGGTTTGTATCATATGCAAACAGATCGCTTACGGTTGATAACTTCAAATCTTACTGGACATCTCAGGGTAGTGATATGACGGATGTTACTGTTGTTCCCGTCGCTATTCACGACGGCAGCAAGGATGTGTATGCGGCTACAAACATCAACAGCGGATGCGGTGCAGGCTTCTTGCCCGATAAAAAGGCGATATCTGCATTCTCACTTATCAAAAATACAGCTATCAACACAAAACTTGAAAACGGAACAGATCTTAGAAATCTTACAGCAAGCGCTGATGCTCCTCTTGCATACAATTTGACAGCAGAGCTTCAGAGCAGAGCTGACTCGATCGCCATTCATATTGTAGATCCGACAGAAGCGGAAACAGGTTCACGCAACTTCTACAACTACGTTGATTTTGAAGCATATGCACACGCATCAACACAGGCACAGAAGGAGCCTATGCCCACATATACACTCGTATATGCGGCAGTTCCGTATGCGGCGCAGGTTATGGGTTCACATACAACTGCAGGATATCCCACGACACTCAATCAGTATATCAACCTCAATTCCGCAGGTGAAACAAACGTTGTTACCGTGGGTGTTGATAACGGTATCAAAAAGGCCAGTGCAACTCCCGGTCTCAGAACTTGCGCTCAGTTTGCTTTTCTTGACGTAACGGGAACGTCTGTTGATGCTTCGGGCGACGTAACCTTCACAGGTAGATTTGAATACGATCAGTACAGTCAGATCGGATTTGTTATCACAACTGTTGATACAGCAACAGGTAAGACGGTTGCAAAGAAGACAGTAAACACAACAACATTCAAGAAGGTAGACGGCGGATATTCATATTCCGTTAAGGTAAGCGGTCTTC
>JAZTXA010000139.1:0-1747 GCA_045636245.1 Eubacteriales bacterium
ATAAACAACAGTCCTCGCAAAAGGTTTGTCAAATTGAAAAACGCACCGCCGTATGCACCTATCATAATAAAATTCAAGAAGAACATAAAGCTTCCCACCCCCTGCATAAGGAAGAAAAGGCTATTTTTCTTACATTGGAACGACAGCACGATTATGACAAGCCCGACAATACCGAATGCCTGAGCAATTATATCTGTCATATACTCACCCGTTATTTAACAACGCCCTTTTGAAGTATGACATTTGCATAAACCGCAGACTCACCCGTTGCGATTATGCAGTAGCATTTTTTTGCTTCGTCGTAAAAATCAAATCTGTCAATATTACCGACAGCACCTCTGCCTCTTTCATCGTGCTTTGTAACTATTTCAGCATAGGTATCCCAAATAGGTGTGGGAACCTTGCCTATATCGCAGTCCATAAGCTGCATAAGCGTTACAGGCTTTTCCACGTAAGTGTCAAGCGGAAAAACCTCAAGAATAGCATCAAGTATTTCAGGCACACCGTGACCGTCCATACGAAGCACGATACAATCACGTCCCATACTTTCCGCGGGAAAATTCCCGTCAGCAATACATATCCTGTCACTGTGTCCCATTTCGCACAGTACCTTTAACAGTTGCGGTGATAATATTTTCGGAATACCTTTAAGCATAAAATTTACCTCATTTTAAATATTACATCTTTATATTAGCATAAAAAAAGCAGATTGTCAACATTGTCATTTATTTTTGTTTTTGACTTTATTATATATTTCAATTTGGATACAACTTGGCAACATAAATATGGTATATTTTTATCAGGATAGAGTACGTGTCCGCAAATACATAAAGGTGGGAAAAATATGGCTAAAATATTGATCGTTGAAGATGAAAGAGCAATAAACGATCTTATAAAATTCAATCTCGAATTAGTCGGCCACAAATGTTCTCAGGTGTTCGATGGCAAATCGGGATTGGAAGAAGCCTTCCGTGTGAAATACGACTTAATAATACTTGACGTGATGCTCCCCGAATATTCGGGATTTGAAATTATGGAATATATCGAGGAAACTCCCGTTATTTTTGTCACAGCGAAATCAACTCCCAATGACAAAATAAAAGGCCTGCGCCTCGGTGCAGATGACTATATTACAAAGCCCTTTGACATTATCGAGCTTGTTGAGCGTGTCAAGGCAGTGTTACGCCGAACAAAAGCCGACACAGCATACTTTGAATTTGATGATATACGCATTGAGTTCGATTGTCACCGTGTATATAAAAGCGGCGAAGAAATACAGCTTAAGCCGCGTGAATTTGATCTTTTGGAGGTTTTGGTAAACAACCGCAACCTGGCACTTTCGCGTGAAAAGCTTTTACGTCTGGTTTGGGAATTTGATTACGAAGGAGATACCCGCACAGTTGACGTTCATATCCAAAGGCTGCGCCAAAAATTAGGCATTGCCCACAGAATACAAACTGTATACAAAACGGGTTACAGGTTCGAGATATGAAAATGAGATTCTGGCAAAAAACCTACATATTTACCTTGGTGCTGTTTTTGATTTGCTTGAACGTGGGTATTCTTTCACTCACAATCTACACATATCGGAAAAACGTTGAAGCAACCGAGACCGCAGTTACAGCGGAGCAATATTATGTGGCAATGTCCTTTGAGCGTGATTTCGAAGACATGACCGCATCAAACGCATACAGCAATCCTTCACTTTTGATGCAGGTCTTCGGAAACTATTACGCAAATAAGGGGT
>JAZTXA010000140.1:0-29739 GCA_045636245.1 Eubacteriales bacterium
ATCCGACTTTGACGATGACGACTTTATAGATGAGCCGTGCTGTACATCCGCAGATGTCAGTACATGCGCAAACATTCTCGAAAATTATATCGGCAATTTGACGACTATAGCGAAGGATCCGACGGATGAGCTTATAATGGAGCTCGTTGAAAAGACGGTCAAAAAGCTCAACAAGCTGAATGAAAAATGCGAATATGAGCTTATTGACGAAACACAGGGCGACGATATATGTGAGTTTATACATGATGCCGCTGTTGAAGCGGGCCTTGAAGAGCATGGCGCAAACGCGGCTGATGCGTTTCGCGATTTTTGAACTGCTTTGAATTAAGACGGTGAGAAGATCTTACTGTCTTTGAAAAATAATTTCAGTAACTAAATCCGACTGTCCGCCCGACGACGGACAGTGCAGTACGGATAACCAAAAAATTCGCTCGTCGGAGAAACGGAAGAAAAATGGCTGAATTAAAAATGTTGGCGATAGACCTCGGCGCATCAAGCGGACGCGGTATTATCGGAAAATTTGACGGTGAAAAGCTGACTCTTGAGGAAAACCACCGCTTCGCAAGCGAACCTGTTACTATTGCAGGCTCATTCAACTGGGATATACTCCGTATATTCCATGAAATTAAGCAGGCAATAAATAAGTGTGCGCTTTCCGACGACAAGGATATAAAGAGTATCGGTATTGACACATGGGGTGTTGACTACGGTCTGCTTGACAAGCACGGCAAGCTCCTTACAAACCCTGTTCACTACAGAGATGACAGAACGATAGGCGCACAGGAAGAAGCGTTCAAAATCTTCTCTAAAAAGGATATCTACGATATCACAGGTATCCAGTTCATGAACTTTAATACACTCTTCCAGCTTTTTGTTGAAATGAGAGATAACCCTGAGCTTTTGGCGGCGGCTGACAAGCTTTTGTTCATTCCCGACTTGCTCAACTACTTCCTGACAGGCGTAAAGCAGACAGAATATACAATTGCATCTACAGGTCAGCTTCTTGATGCAAAAACACGTGACTGGTCAAAGACACTTTTCGATAAGTTTGGTATTCCTTCACGTTTGTTCACTGATATCAAGATGCCCGGTTCGATCGTTGGTCCGCTTCTTCCCTCACTTAAGGAAGAGCTTGGCGACATCAACGCAAACGTTATAAACGTTGCGGCACACGACACAGCAAGCGCTGTTGTTGCGGTTCCCGCAAAGGGTGAGGACTTTGTATACATATCCAGCGGTACTTGGTCGCTTATGGGTACAGAGATCAAAGAACCCATCATTACAAGCGATTCTTACGCATACGACTTCACAAACGAAGGCGGTTACGGCAGAACCATCAGATTCTTGAAGAACATCATGGGTCTTTGGATCGAACAGGAATCCCGCCGTCAGTGGATCAGAGAAGGTAAGAAGTACACATTTGACGAGCTGTCAAATATGGCAATGGCATCTGCGCCCTGCCGCAGCCTTATCAACCCCGATGCTCCCGACTTTGTTGCACCCGGTAACATCCCGAAGAGAATTCAGGAATACTGCGCAAGAACAGGTCAGCCCGTTCCTGAAACAGTCGGCGAAATTATCCGTACAATATTTGATTCTCTTGCACTCCGTTACAGATGGGCTGTTGAAGCTATCGACGATATGAAGGGCAAGAAGACACCGTTTATCAATATTGTTGGCGGCGGTACAAAGGAAGGTCCTTTGTGTCAGTTCTGTGCTGATGCTTGCAACCGTCCCGTATACGCAGGCCCCGTTGAAGCTACCGCTATCGGTAACATCACGGTTCAGGCAATTGCTGCAGGCGCTATCAAGGATATGGCTGAAGCAAGACACGTTATCCGTAACAGCTTTGAGATCAAGCACTACGAGCCCAAGGCTGAAAGCACAGCGATATTCGACGAAGCATACGAAAGATTCAAGAAACTTATTTAATCTAATAAATAAATTTAAAGGAGAAATACAAAATGTCCGTAAAGCAAGCTTATGAAATAGCAAAAGAAGCATATGCCAAGCTTGGCATTGATACCGATAAGGTAATCAAAGAAGTTGCCGAAATTCCCGTGTCCATTCACTGCTGGCAGGGTGACGACGTAAGAGGATTTGAAAATCCCGACGGCGACCTCACAGGCGGTATCCAGACAACAGGTAACTACCCCGGCCGCGCTCGCTCCATTGACGAGCTCAAGGCTGATATCGAAAAGATATTCACACTTATCCCCGGTACAAAGAGACTTAACCTCCACGCTATCTATCTTGATAACCTCGGCGGTAAGGTTGAAAGAAACGCTATTGAGCCCAAGCACTTCGAAACTTGGATCGACTTCGCAAAGAAGAACAATATCGCGCTTGACTTCAACCCCACTTGCTTCTCACACCCCAACATGAAAGACGGTCTTACACTTTCATCTCCCGATGACAGCGTAAGAGAATACTGGGTTGAGCACTGCATCGCATCCAGAAAGATCGCTGAGTACTTCGGTAAAGAACTCGGCACAATGTGCTATACAAACTTCTGGGTACCCGACGGCTACAAGGATATTCCCGTAGACAGATACGCTGCAAGAGCAAGGCTTAAGGATTCTTATGATAAGATATTCGTAGGCGAAGATACAAGATACAACCTCAGCGGTGTTGAAAGTAAGGTATTCGGTATCGGCGCTGAGTCCTGCACAATAGGCTCACACGAGTTCTACATGGCATACGCTATGGCAAACAACAAGATGCTGACACTTGACGCAGGTCACTACCATCCCACGGAAGTTATCTCCGACAAAATCTCATCTGCTATGCTCTATATGAACGACGTACTTCTCCACGTTTCCCGTCCCGTAAGATGGGATAGTGACCACGTTGTTATCTTTGATGATGAGCTTAAGGCTATCGCACAGGAAATCGTAAGAGGGGGATTCGAAAAGAGAGTACATATCGGTCTTGACTTCTTCGATGCTTCCATCAACCGTATCGCGGCTTGGACTATCGGTACAAGAAACATGCAGAAGGCTCTTCTGTTTGCTAAGCTTGAACCCACAGATATGCTCAGAAAGGCTGAATGGGAAGGCGATTTCACAACACGTCTTGCAATGCTTGAAGAGCTTAAGTCATATCCTTTCGCGGCTGTTTGGGATTACTATTGCGAAACACAGGGTGTTCCCGTAAAAGAAGCATGGCTTGCTGAAGTTAAGAACTACGAAAAGACAGTTCTTTCCGCAAGATAATTGATCGGCCTGCGTACGGCAATTGCGAATATAAAAAACGCAATTGCTGTACGTGGGTTTTGTTCGTGAAAAGACACAATTACCGTATACATTCGTTATAATAAGGAATTTATAAATACATATATTATATGAAGAAGATAACAAAAAGAATTTTATCATCGGCTTTGTGCTGTGTGCTTTTGCTTTCATTTTGTGCCTGCACGGGTGAGGGTGAATCAACCGAGGCATCAGCCGATACTGTGACATCCGACATTCAGACAGAGGCAGAAACTCTGCCCGAGGATACGGGTGACGGTGTTGTAACGGTTCTGGCGGCAGGTGACAACCTCGTACATGATGCGATCCTTAATGATGCGTTGGCGAGAGGGCGTAAAAACCCCGATAAAACAAAAAGGGGAGAATATTTCTTCACACCTATGTACGATGATGTCAAAGACGTTATAGCCGCGGCTGATCTTGCGATCATCAATCAGGAATCGCAGATATGCGGCGAAGGCTTTAAGCCGGGTGGATATCCTGAGTTTTGTACCCCTGTTGAGATGGGAACAACGCTTATGAACCTCGGATTCAATGCGATAGTCACGGCAAACAACCATATGCTTGATAAAGGCGATGACGGACTTTTGGGGTCTTACAACTATTGGAAAGATAAACCCGTGATGCAGATCGGTACCGATATTTCCGAGGAAGACGGAATGGATATCGACGTTTTTGAGCAAGAGGGAATCAAAATCGCCCTTTTGGCTTACACGGATGTGCTGAACGGCTCAACATCGCAAAGCGATTACGTTGACTATACATACTATAATCCCCACATCGCAGAAAAACAGATAAAAAAGGCAAAGGAGCTTGCCGATATCGTTATCGTTTCAATGCACTGGGGAGAGGAAAATACATTTGATGTTAATAACAGCCAGAAAACGGCGGCAAAGCATCTGGCAAGATGCGGTGCGGATGTTATACTCGGACATCACCCCCACGTTGTTCAGTCAGTCGAATGGATAGAAGCAGGCGGAAACAAGGCGCTTTGCGTATATTCTCTTGGTAATTTCCTGTCTACTATGACAGGCTCGTACAATATGGTCGGAATGATGCTGCAGTTTGACGTTGTGTCGGAAAATGATAATGTTTATGTAACGAATGTCCGGGTGATACCGACTGTCACGTATTATACAAAGAGCCGTGACGGTGTATGTGTATATCTTATGGAAAACTATACACGTTTTCTTGCGGTAAATCACGGCTGTAATGCGCCGAATGATGAAGCAACATTTAAGTCTTATATAACAGACAATATCGCGGCGGAGTTTTTGCCCGACTACCTCAAGTAAAACAATAATATATCAAAATGATAAAGTTCAGAAAAATTATTTCACTGTCGATGTGCCTTTTGACACTGTGCGGCGCGGTATCATGCGGCGTCGATGATGTATCAACCGGCACAGATACAAACAGTATTACAGATATCGAAACCTTACCCGAAACCGGAAAGGTGACAGAAGGCGAAACGGAGCTTGTAACAGATGCGGAAACACTCCCTCCGGAGGATGAAAAAAGCAGTGTGATATCCGTTATCGCCGCAGGCGATAACCTTGCACATGAGGCAGTGTTTACTTACGCAAAAACACATGCAAGCAAACATGGGCATGACAAAGAATATTACTTTGACTCTATGTATGAAGGTATAAAAGATACTGTCAAAGCATTTGATATTGCTATGATAAATCAGGAGTCGCAGATACGTACCGATATATCCCCGTTGGGATATCCCCGTTTTGCTTCCCCGAGTGAGCTCGGACAGGCTGTTATCGATGCAGGATTCAATGTCATCGTGTCGGCAAACAACCACATGCTTGACAAGGGTGATGAAGGCTTACTTAACACACTTTCCTATTGGCAAAGCAAGCCCGTTGTACACGTTGGGATAGATAAATCGGCAAACGACGGAATGAATATCGCCGTATTTGAAAAAGACGGCTTTAAAACGGCAATACTTGCGTATACTACGGTTATCAACAACGCAAGTACAGCTGTTAAAGAAAGCGAATATGCAAAATATACGTATTACAGTGATGAAATTGCGGAAAAGCAGATAAAAGAAGCAGATAAAATTGCAGACTTTGTTATCGTTTCCATGCATTGGGGAGACGAAGACGAGTTTGAACCCGATTCATCGCAAAAGAAAACGGCAAAGAAGCTTGCAGGCTGGGGCGCGGATGCAATAATCGGACACCACCCCCATGTTGTACAGCCCATCGAATGGATTGAAACGGAAAAAGGAAAAACGCTTTGTGTATATTCCCTCGGTAATTTCCTTTCCACGATGCTGTATGCACGTAATATGGTCGGTATGATGGTGTCGTTTGACATCGTCACAAACGAGGGGGAGCCGTATATAACAAATGTAAAGGCAATACCGACGGTAACGCACTATTCACCAGCACCCGACGGCAAAGGTCTTGAACACCGCGGTGATATTGCAGTATATCTTATGGAAGATTATACCGAGAAAATGGCAAAGTCACACGGTTGTAACGAAAACGAATCGAAGCCTGTAACGCTTGATAAAATGAAGTCGTACATAACGGATAATGTATCGACTGAATATCTGCCTGATTTTTTAAAGTAAGAGGTTTTTAAGCTTATGTCATTATTGTTTGACGAGATAATGCAACAGCCGAATGTGCTGGATGGCATTAAAACGAAAAATAAAGGAAAGTTTACGCAGATCGCAGACGAGTTTCGGAATTCGGAGCTTGACAGTATATATTTTGTCGCCAGAGGAACAAGTGACCACGCTTGTATATATGCTCAGTATCTGTTTGCTATATGCGGAGGCATTCCGTGTACACTCGGAACACCGAGTGCGGTTTCAAAATACGGGGCTGAAATAAAGTTTTCAAACACGGCTGTTATAGGCGTATCACAGTCGGGCAGGGGGGAGGATGTTTTAAGTGTCATCCGTCAGGCAAATGCACAGGGTAAGCTTACGGTTGCAATCACCAATGACGAAGACTCTCCTCTTGCAAAAGAAGCGAAATTCCACCTTTTCTGCGGGGCAGGTGATGAAAAAAGCCTTGCGGCAACAAAAACATTTACAGCACAGATGTATATTTTGGCACAGCTTTGTGCCGAAATAACGAAAAACAATGCTTTGCCGCCGCTTCTTGATAAGGTTCCGCTTGCGCTCGGCTCAATGCTCTCATATATTCCCGTATCAATAGCGAAAATATGCGAAAGATACAGATATCTTGACAGCGCATTTGTGCTTGGACGCGGTATGACATATCCTATCGCACTTGAAGGCGCGCTCAAGATCCTTGAAACGAATAAAATACGTATGAAGGGAAATGCAATAAGCGACTTCTATCACGGACCGCTTGCTCAGGTCGAGGAGGATTCGCTTGTGATCGTGCTGGCGGCTGAGGGTCCTGTCTATGATGACTCGATCGGTATGATAAAACGCTTGCATGAGCTTGGGGCTGAAGTGCTTGTAATAACGGATAATGAACGTCTTGCAGAGACCGAGAGATTTTCAATTAAGGTTCCCAATCTCGGATCTGACCTTGTGTCACCGTTCTTTATCGCACCCGTTATGCAGCTGTTTGCATGCTGCCTTGCGGATGTAAAGGGAATAGATCCGGACAGCTCCGCTGTTCTTAAAAAGATAACGATTACCAAATAACTGAAAGCGAGGAAAACGGAAATGAGTGAATTACCTTACGGAGATCTGCAAATAATCGGTATGCGAGGATGCGAGGATTTTACAAAACAGGTTGACAAGTATGTGTGTGAATGGAGAGGACACGAAACCGAATCGTACAGTATAGAGGCAATATGCCCGCGTTTCGGTACAGGAGAAGCGAAAGCAATACTCCATGAATCACAAAGAGGCAAGGATGTATATATCATCTGCGATTGCTTCAATTACGGTGTAGAATACAAAATGTACGGCAGACCCGTTCCCATGTCGCCCGACGACCATTTTTCGGATCTGAAAAGAATTATCGGAGCAATTGAAGGCAAAGGACGCAGAATATCCGTAATTATGCCCATGCTCTATGAGGGAAGACAGCACAAGCGCTCGGCAAGAGAATCGCTTGACTGCGCTATAGCACTTCAGGAAATGGTAAATATGGGTGTTTCAAATATAATCACGTTTGATGCCCACGACCCTCGTGTTCAGAATGCTGTTCCGCTCAGTGGATTTGACAGTGTACAGCCTACATACCAGATGATAAAGGCTTTTGTTAAAAATATTCCCGATGCATCTCTTGAAGCGGGAAATACGATGATAATTTCCCCCGATGAGGGAGGAATGAGCAGATGTATGTACTATTCCTCTGTTCTCGGACTTGAACTCGGTATGTTCTATAAGAGAAGAAATTATACGGTGATCGTTGACGGAAGAAATCCAATTGAAGCGCATGAGTTTCTCGGAAACGATGTAACAGGTAAAGACGTTATCATCGTTGACGATATGATATCCTCCGGTGAATCCGTTATCGATATCGCATATAAGCTGAAGGAGAAGGGCGCAAAACGTATATTTGTTTTCGTTTCATTCGGACTTTTCTGTAACGGACTTGAAAAATTCGACAAAGCATATGAAGACGGATATATACATAAGATATTTACAACAAACCTCATTTACCGTTCCCCCGAGCTTTTGGCGCGCCCGTGGTATCAGGAGGTAAATATGTGCAAATATGTCGCTTATATCATTGACACACTTAACCGTGATATGACGATAAGCGAGCTTCTCAATCCCGTTACAAGAATCCACAATCTTATGGCGCGGATAAAAAAATAAATTTAAGGGAGAAAGTGCTGTGTCACAAAAAGCTGTTCTCGACGGAAAGTATCTGATGTACAGGGGTAAACCCCTCGTGCGTGAGAAAAATGCCATCTGCTACGGCAGTATGGAAGATAAGTATATACTTTTCCTTATAATACTTACAAATAAAAATGTAGACGGTGTCGATGTTCCCGACAGGGTGATCGTTCAGGTCATCAGTACGGATCCTGCCGCACCTGCGGATAAAAAACTGTACCGCCAGGGTGAAAAGCAGGGACTTTACGATGCATTTGACATCGGACTCATCTGGCTCGAAAGGGCAAATGCAGAATAACACCTGAAAAAAACGTGCGTTTTACGCACGTTTTTTTGTTTTCATTTCTTTTTTTAAAACCGCCTTTTCGTATATTCTGTCGGGGGCGTCAAATTCACTTCGTGAATTTTTCAGATGCGCACCCCCATATGATGTTGTTTGAAAGAAATACTTACAGGTGCGCACCGTGCATTTCGCTGCGCGAAATGTGACGCCCCCCTCGGAGAGCGAACCACATTTGCTTTTGTGTTATTTGGAACGGTTCGCTAAGGCGGCGGAACTGCGCTGACGGTTTGAACCTATTTTTTTCAATACGGTGTCGTAGGGGGGATTATTAATTGTCCGTCTAAAACCTGTTTTTGTTCATTTTATTTGCAAAAGATATCCTTTCGACAGTCACTTGCTGTTCCAAACGGCAAAACATCATTTTTTACTTGTCCGCGTACCACATGCAAAAGCCCGGTAATATATTTATCTATGCAAAAACAAAGATAATGTAAATACAAAATGTTACATGTATGTTACGTAAAGTGCGCCAAAAGGTATATTTGTGGCTTTTTTTGATAAAAACACAGCGAAAAAACAATTGTAAATTCGTATTTTTTTTTATTAATGGTATTGACAAATAATTAAACCTTTGCTATAATGACGATAGCATAAGCTAAAAATCAATAAAAAGGAGGAAATTTCAAATGAAAAAGCTTATCTCGGTCCTTTTGGCGTTGACATTCGTTGTCTCTGCTATGGCGTTTACAGCTTCTGCAGCAGGTGAATATTACATATTCTCCTTCGATGCAGGTCTTGTAAACAGCTCAGGTCTTTGCGGCTCGCAGTATAACACTACTTGTCTCACAGGCACATATCAGTTGACACCTAACAACGACACATTGGCTATCAGAGCGTGGGCAGTTGCAGCAACAGGTATCAAGGAAGTTAAGTATAACTTCAATGATAACGGTTGGGTAACACTTCCCGAAACAGCTTTCGTTGCTCGTCCTGACATCTATGATGCTACGACAGGCACATACGGCTTGGCTGTTATCGGTGAAAACGTTACAGTTGCTCCTCTCACACCTGAATTCAACATTAGCATTCCTACATCTGAACTCGGTCTTGTATTGGATTCCACATACACATTCCAGGTTCAGCTCGTAACAAATGCTAATGAAGAAATTCTTATCGCTGACTTGTTGATTCCTTATGTTGAATACTCTGTCAGCACAGAACCCCAGAGCTGGAAGACACGTGGTAACTGCCATGTATCTCTCGACGGCGTGTCTGCTTTGCTTGAAAATGCAGATGCTCCCGCATCCGTTTCCACTTCTAAGGTTACTTACAACCCCGGTAAGGTAGATACAATCAACTTCTATGGTTGGTTCTCCGTTGACCAGGGCGCTGATTTCGAAAACACTGCTTTCGGTTACAGCGTAGATGACAGTGAGATCCTTTATGGCGCTTGGGCTACACCTACAGAAGATGCCGTTATCCAGGCTGGTCCCTACGACTACGACAGCCGTTTCGACATCTATGCTGATGTTACAGGTCTCGCACTCGGCACACACACAGTTAAGTTCTACTGTCAGCTTTCAAACGGCGAACAGATCATTATGAACACTGTTACTGTTGAAGTTACAGACGTTCGTGAAGAAATTGTTCCCGCTGGTATCAAGGACGGTATCGATTCCTTCACAGCAAGTTCCGTTTGTACTTTCGACTACGATCAGTACCTCGACGGTTCTGACCTTACACAGCCCAGTGCTAACTTTGCAGGCGGCAGCCCGTTCAGAGCTGAATGGTCTCCCCGTCCTGTAGTTGGTGCAGGTATGCAGGTTAAGGTTGATGCTGAAACAGGCAACAAGTATGGTTCTATGTGGGGCTTCAATACTCACTACAGTGACCATGACTGGACAGGTGCTTACACATTCACAGCTGATATCAAGGTTCCTGATGCAACAGGCCTCAGCCGTGGTATGTTCGTAAACTTCTCCGGTTCTGAAGGTTTAGACGGTGCAGGCAACCCTGCGCTTTACGAAGAATGGTGCTCGATCCCCGGCGGTTACAACATTGCTGGTACTTCCGGTATCAACGTTCTTTTCCCTGATGCAAACACAATGATAGTTGCTGTTCCTACATTTGACGATGCAGCTACAGAAAATGCTAAGGGTGCTATCTACGCTATTTACACACTTCCCAACACATTCAGCACATTTGCAAAAGTTGAAATCACAGATGATAACAACGGTAATGTATTCGTTTCCGTTAACGGCAATGTTATCTCCAAGGTAACATATGCTGATGCTGGCATGTTTGCTAACACTTATGATCAGGGTTACTACAAGACAGCTACAATCACAGATTACAACAACGGCGGTGTTGTTGCTTCCACAGATAAGGCTGTTATCTGGAAGTATAAGACAGTTGGTTTCGGTACACGTGCTTGCGAACTTCACATGGATAACTTCCAGATCGTTCCCGCAAAGACAGTAGCTGAACCCGCAGTTAAGACTCCCGAAGCAATCACATTTGTTCCGGGCAGCACATACGTAATCGACGAAAAGATCGGTACAATTATTGCTAAGCCTACTTCTAACGTTTCATTGCCTTTGTCCGAGTTCAAGGCACAGATCGCAACCAATGCAGCATTTGTAAAGGTTGTTAACGCTGCAGGCGCTGCTCAGACAGGTGCAAACGTAAGAGTTACAGCTAAACTTTCCGTACAGCTTCTTGATGCTTCCGGTGCTGTTGTAAAGACATACAAGATAATTGTTGTCGGTGACCCCAGTGGCGACGGTCGTATCGCTGCAGGTGACGTTAACACAATTAACGGTTACGTTAAGAATTCAAGAAATTATCCTTCAGGTTCTGCTGAATTCTATGCCGCTAACACTAACGGCGACAAGAGATTGTCTGCGCTTGACGTAAACGCTCTTAAGAAATTCATGGCAACCTCTGCTTGGTAATCATTTAAAAAAAATAAAAAATTAAAATGGAGAATTAAAGATGAAAAAGTTATTTAGCATTGCTTTAGTTATTGCAATGGCAATTTCTTGCCTCGCAATCTTCCCCTCCGCTGCTATGAGCGAAGATAGTTATCTTGATATCACTTACAAGTTTGATGGTGATATCCTTACAATTACAGCTGCTGGTGCAGCTACATTCCTTGATGATGCTGAACGTCTTGAATACGCAGTTATGGAATTCTACATGAGCTACAACTCCGCTGATGTTGAACCCATTGCTGAGTCTGTTGTTTTCACAGGTTCAAAAACTGCTGATGATGCTTTCGCATCATACGTTGAAGCTGATATGTTCGGTATCAACATGGTAAACATTCCTTACGATGCTAACGGCTATGCTGCATGGTCTGCTTCCATTTCTTTCAAGGTATTGGCAGCTCCCGGCACAGCTATGAAGTTCATCGATGAAGCTACAGCAGCTGCTTGCGGCGACAACTACCTCTATGTTGAAGGTGACGAATGGGCATATGACGAAGACACAGGTTACAACTATACAATGATCACAGTTCCCGCTGCTGAAGACTCCGAAACTGAAACAGAAACTCCCGATCCTGTATACGAAAATCCCGCTCCCGCTAAAGTTCAGGAACTTGCTGGTTGCGAAGTTTGCAAGACAGAAGCAGGCGTTCGTTTCATCGCTACAGTTAGCGCTGACGCTGATGTTTACGGTATGTACATCTCCGCTAACGGCAAGGATGTAACACTCTCCAGCACAGATGCTGACTTCAAGGTAAAGTCTGCAGACGCTGACACAATCACATTCACAGCAGTTATCTTCTCTGACTTGACATTCACAGTTGAAGTATTCGAAAGATACGGCGACGTAGAAGTTAAGTCCGAAGCAGGCACAAACTAATTTGGTATTAGGAGGATATATAATAATGAAAAAGTTTTACGAAGCTCCTGAAATGGTAATCGAGTCCGTTGATTGCATGGACGTTGTTACAACAAGCGTTGTTGAAGAACCCGTAGTTCCCGCTCCTACACATCCTAACCAGGATTGTTTTGACGCTCAGTTCGATAACCTTATCAACTGGTAAGTTGTAACTTAATAATTACTGTTAATTATTAGTATAAGGGAGACCGCATTTTGCGGTCTCCTTTTGCATTTCATATGCGTATTATATTCACCTTTTTAACTGTACCCGACTGTTTAACCCTGTTTTGTTTATATATTTATGAAATTTGCGGCGAAATACCACGTTTCAATTACTATTTATATTATTGAAACATGTGATGCTGTATGGGGGCGGCTTGCCTCCGCTGTATGCAAAGCCACAGGTGTGTTTTAAGCGTGTTCGAGGCGTTGCCTTGCTATCTTGTATCAGGTGAAATTTGTCATTTCACCTCCTCATACGAACACGTAGTGCATCAGATCGGAAGTATTCATAAACTTTCGGATAAAACAAGATGTTTTTTTGCCCTTGAAGTCCTGTTCGCACAATCTCTTTCGATACACAAAAGGCACACTCAATCACTGTTTGAGTGTGCCTTTTTGAATATGCCGTTTTTAACACATGAGATCTAAGGCGGTGCTTAAGGTTTTTAAAGAAAACCTAATTAATTATCACCTTCAAACAACGGGGTAGAGAAGTAGCGTTCCGCTGTGTCAGGTAATACTGTAATTACTGTTTTGCCATGTCCGAGCTTTTTTGCTAATTTAATTGCGGCGGCGACATTTGTGCCGCTTGAAATACCGCACATAAGTCCTTCGCATCTTGCAAGATTTTTTGCTGTTTGTATCGCTTCCTCATCTGTGATTATACATATATCCTTGTATATCTCGCAGTTGAGAACATCAGGTATAAGTCCGTCACCGATACCCATCTGGATATGCGTGCCTATTGTTCCTCCGGCAAGAATTGCGGCATTTTCAGGCTCTACCGCCCATATCTCAATATCGGGATACTGTGCCTTTAACACCTCTCCGATTCCTGTTATCGTTCCGCCCGTTCCGATTCCCGAAACAAAGCCGTGGATGGGACCTGCAACCTGCTCCATGATCTCGAGAGCTGTGTGATGGCGGTGTGCCATGGGGTTAGCCTTATTTTCAAACTGTTGAGGGATGAAGACCCTCGGATCGTTTTCTTTCATTCTTATGGCAGTCTTCAAGCACTCGTCAATACAGTCCCCGATGTTGCCTGCATCGTGTACAAGCACGACCTCTGCTCCGTAGTGGCGGACAAGCAAACGTCTTTCTTCGCTGACAGAATCGGGCATTATTATTACAGTCTTGTATCCTCGCACAGCACCTACAAGTGCAAGTCCAATGCCTTGATTTCCGCTTGTAGGCTCTACAATTATCGTGTCGGGCTTAATTATTCCTTGTTTTTCCGCTTCAAGTATCATATTATATGCGGTTCTTGTTTTGATAGAACCGCCTACATTCAAGCCTTCAAATTTGACAAGAACATCTGCACAGTCATTGCCAACCATTTTTTCACTCAAACGGATCATCGGTGTGTGGCCGATTGCCTCCAGAACATTATTATAAATCATTATGTATCTCTCTTTTATTATATTTATTCTATATTATATTACGATTTGACGGATTTGTCAAGAATTTATGTATATTGTCAGAAAAACTTTGCATTTTTAAAATTTGTATGGGAGTATATTCCGAAAATAAAATCAAATTTAATGTTATTTGTAAACTTTATATTTTTTATATTGACTTTGTTAAGCTTTAAGAGTAAAATAAAAGCGTTTATAATGTGTATTTATGCCATCAAAAAGTAAACATAAAATAGAGAAGACAGATACAGGAGGATGACAATCGCTATGAAAAAGATTTTATCATTTTTACTTGCCATATCGTTTATTGTAAGTGTTTTCCCATTCTCTGCCGCAGCACAAGCTGTGACAAATGGTGATGCTCTTGCAATTGATCTGTGCATTATCACAGAAACAGGCGAATATGAGAATGGAGAAAAGCACACCGTATACGGTATGATATCGGAAGGGGCGTTTGACGAGAACAGTTTGACAGCCCTGACGAAATATCTTGAATCCGTATCCGAAGGTAAGACCGTATTTGTTGTAACAAACGGCGCTTTGACCGAAGAATACAGAAATGTAATGGTTCTGTTGCATATTTTAGATATGCACAGCAATTGCGTTCTTTTGTCATACGGTGAAGGGTTTGAAAATTCGATAACCTATCCGGGCGAATACATACATTACATGGGTGCATCTTACGTTATAGATTTTACATACGTAACATTCTCTGATGAAGAATGTACTTTTAACGCACACATTACAGACGGCGGAGTGAAAGTTAACATTGATTTACATGACCGTGAGCATGCTGTATATGACCATGTACATATGTACGAGGACGGCGATGGCGAGGGTGCTGTTTGTGCGCACGAAAATACATCTGTTGTAGGTAAAAAAGAGCCTTCATGTACCGCCACGGGATACTCAGGCGATGTATTTTGTGACGACTGTCACACGGTTATCACAAGCGGCAGTACGATTTCCGAAGCCGAACACGACTATACATTAGCCAAAACAAAAAATCCCGACTGCATTTCAAACGGATATAAAGATTTTGAATGTACAGGATGCGGCGATATAAAGCGAGAAGAGATCTACTCAACGGGAACAGAGCACAGCTGGGGAAGTGAATATGTTTTAAAAGAAGCCAAGTGCGGTGTTAAGGGTGAATTGGCAAAGGAATGCTCTGTTTGCCATGTGACGACCGAAACAGGAGATATTCCCGCCCTTGAGCACGACATTGAAACAACGACAGTTTCTGCAACATGCTCCTCCGAGGGATATACACTTAAAAAGTGTAAGCGCACAGGCTGTACGTACGAAGAAAAAACAAATATAGTTCCACAGAAGGATCACAGTTACACAAACGTAAAAACAAAAGCTCCCGACTGTCTTTCAAACGGTTATAAGGACTATGAATGTGAATTTTGCGGAGATTTTTACCGTGAAACATTATACTCGACGGGCTCTGAGCACGCTTGGGGTGCAGAATACACTACAAAAAATGCCACTTGCGTTTCTAAAGGTGAAGTAGAAAAAGAATGTTCTGTTTGCCATACAAAGCAGACAAGGGATGTTCAGTCTCTCGGACACGATATGAAAACAACAACAGTGGCGGTAACGTGTACGTCGGACGGTTATACGCTCCACGAATGTACCCGTCCAGGTTGTTCGTATGAAGAAAAGACAAATATTGTTCCGCAAAAGGGACACGATTACAAATTATCAAAAACAAAAGAAGCAAGCTGTACTACGAACGGTTATAAAGACTATGAATGTACAGGATGCGGCGATATAAAGCGAGAAGAGATCTACTCAACGGGAACAGAGCACAGCTGGGGCAGTGAATATGTTTCAAAAGAAGCAAAGTGCGGTGTGAAGGGCGAAATGACAACGGAATGTTCTGTTTGTCATGTAAAGGAAAGCCGAGATATTCCCGCGCTTGAGCATACAATGAAATCGACTGTTGTTGCCGCAACATGTACAGAAGGCGGTTACACGCTTCACGAATGTACAAGACAAGGCTGTAATTACGAATTTAAGGACAACGAAACACCTTTCTTGGGTCATAAATTCAACGCATGGTATACAGACGCGGAATATCACGCAAAAAAATGTATTGTATGCGGTACGACAGATACAAAAGTGCCTCACGACTACTCAAGCGGGGTTTGCGTTTGCGGCCACGGCTGTGAGCATGTTTGGGGTGAATGGATAAGCGATGCCAACGGACATTACAGAGTATGCACAAGATGTTCTGAAAATGCCGGAAAATCCGCCCACAATTACAGCAACAGCAAGTGTACGGAATGCGGATATACATGCACACATACTTGGGGCGATTGGCAGACGGTAACGGCAAGCACATGTGACAAAAAGGGCTCAGAAAAGAGAACATGTTATTCTTGTAATGCTGTTGAAACAAGAGCCATTGAGGCAAACGGACACACATACAAGTCTGAAATAACAACTCCTACATGTACTGCAGGCGGTTATACAACACATACATGTTCTGTGTGCGGTCATACTTATAAGGATGCACAAACATCGGCAAGAGGACATGAATTCAGCGGATGGGTGACTATCACCGACAGCACGTGTACGGAAAAGGGAAGCAAAAGGAGAACATGTTTAGGCTGTGCCATGATTGAAACAGATGTTATCAATGCAAAGGGACACAGCTATACCGAAACGGTAACAAAGCCTACATGTACTGAAGGCGGTTATACAACGTATGTTTGTTCTGAGTGCGGTCATACGTATACAGGAAATTCAATGCCCGCCGCGGGACATAACTTCAATGAATGGATAAAGGACGCAAGCAGTCATACGGAAAGATGTTCTGCGTGCGGTACAATAGGCACAAAGGGCTCACACACATATACAGACGGTAAATGTAATGTTTGTAAATATGAATGTGCACATTCGGCTGTTACTTTGAAGAATGCATCGTCTGCAACGTGTACAAAAGAAGGCTATACAGGCGACAAATACTGTAACACTTGCGGAAAAATGGTTGAAAAGGGTACTGTAATTTCTGTTTTGCCTCACACTTTGAGCGATTGGAAACATAACGAGAACGAACACTATAAGATATGCAGCGTGTGCTCCGCTGAAATTGATAAAGGTGCGCATGCCTACAACGGCGCTATGAACTGTACGGTGTGCGGTTACGGTTGTTCACATGGTGCTACGGAAATAAGAGGCAAAAAATCGGCAACGTGCAGTGCATTCGGTTATACAGGTGATACTTACTGTACGGTGTGCGGTGTAAAAATAAAGACAGGCGACAACATCCCGATGCTCGACCACACATGGGGAGCTTGGGAGTACAGCGGTGTCGGCGGTCACTTCAAACCATGTACAAAGTGCGATGCGGTGACAAATACAGAATCTCATACGTATAAAGACGGCAAATGTACAGCATGTAACTACGCATGTTCCCACGTATGGGGTGAATGGAGCACTGTAACGGATAGCAACTGTACGGAAGAAGGCACCAAAAAGAGAACGTGCGGTATCTGTACTTTGGAAGGCACAGGCAGTGTTCCCGCAAAGGGACACGATTATAAGGCTGTTGTGACAAAGCCCACATGTACAGAAAAGGGTTACACAACGCACACATGCTCACGCTGTTCTGTAAGCTATGTGGATACACAAGTAAATGCTACAGGTCACAGCTGGGGCAACTGGATAACAGTAAAAGACAGCACTTGTCTTGAAAAAGGTACCAAAAAGAGAATATGCTCATCGTGCTCTGCAGAGGAATCGGGTGAAATCGATGCAAAGGGACATAATTATGTTGCCAAAGAGATAGCGCCTACATGTACAGAGCAGGGATATACATTGTATGATTGCAGCCGCTGTGAAAATGAATATAAAGATAGTTATGTAAACGCGCTCGATCACAGCTGGGGAGAATGGGTGGAAACAAAGAAGCCCACGCTTTCCAGAGAAGGCGAGATGCAGCGTAAGTGTACACGCTGTAATGCGGTTGAAAAGAAATCTATTCCTATGAGCGAGGATAAGACACCTCCGAAGGCGACAATAGTTATCGGAGATCATACATGGAATACGTTTAAGGACAGCATATCGTTCAATACATTTTATAATGATATCGTAAGTGTTACAATATCTGCACAGGATGTAGCAGGTGCAGGTGAAAGTGACACATCGGGTGTTCTTTCGATAGATTATTATCAGTCTGTGAATGTCTACACGTTAGCACAGCTGGAAAAAATGACAGGCTGGAGATCCATCAAAAACGTTGATAAGGGCGGTTCGTTCCCGATTGCAACGGATGGTGAATATATAGTATACGTCAGAGTTACGGACAATATGGGTAATACCGCTTACTACAGCACAGACGGATTTGTTATTGACCGCGTTATGCCTAACATAACAGGCAACGGTATAAGCGAGGGCACAAGCAGTGTAACTTTCTGCGGAAGCACTTCCATAACAGTTACGGACGATTACCTTTCCAAGGTTTATATAAACGGTGTTTCACAGGAATTTACAGGCAAATCATGTGTTATTACGCTTGATCCGTCAAATGTAAAATATGAAATAGTTGTCGAGGATGCGGCAGGTAACGGACGCGGAATCGTCGTGTCTGTAGGCAGTGAGCACGTGAAGGGTCCTGCGGCAACGTGTACAGATCCTCAGGTTTGTACAGTTTGCGGTACGGTCATAAAGAGGGCGCTCAGTCATAGATGGGGAAGTTGGACAGTTACAAAGTCAGCAACGGCAAAGGAATTCGGTGAAGAAACAAGACAGTGCACACGTTGTTCTGCAACAGAAACACGTCAGACACCGAAACTTGACTTCCCGACGGAGTTTACAAGCAAGGTTTACACATATTCCGCGGCTGAAGGCCTGATCACGGGAATTGCACCTCAGACAACGGTTGAATCATTTATGTCCAATATAGACAACAGCGAGTATATCAAGATATTCGGTGTTGATACAAAGGAAATAACGGATAAAACAAAAGTGGTAACAACGGGCATGAAGATAAAGCTCATGGAAAACGATACTTCATATTCCGCAGAAGCTACGATCATCATTAAGGGTGATGTTAACAGCGACGGTAAGACGAATACCACAGACGTTGTAAGAACTAACTTCCACTGTCTTGGAAACGGTGTTACACTTGTCGGTGCACAGCTTGAAGCGGCTGACTTCAACGGCGACGGCAAAGTAAATATCACCGACGTTGTTCAGCTGAACCTGACAAACCTCGGTATCATATAAACACACAGTAAAACGATCAAAGAAAGGCATTCGGTGTATATATAATATGAAAAAGATAATAACATTGATAACGGTAATCGTTGCACTTTCGGTTTTTGCTATGCTTAATGTAAGCGCGGCGAGTGCAACTGTAACGGGTAACTCAACACTTAAAGCAGGCGACACACTCACATTGACGCTTAAATTCAATACAGCAGATCTCTATGGCTTTGAGGGAGATGTTACATACGATTCTTCAAAGATAGAATTTCAGTCGGCTAAATTCAGTAATACAGCTGTAACATTTAACTACAACGATGCGACAAAGCACTTTACTGCTTTCAGCGCGAGCGTTATTGCAACAAGCGAAAGTGTACAAATGACTTTTAAGGTCAAGGCAACACTTGCGGCAGGTACATCTGTTTCTGTCGGCTTCAGCAACTTGTTAAATGTTGTAGGCATTATGTGTGAGGAACAGAGTGTTCCTTCCGTGAGCTATACAAAGTCAATTGCGGCAGCTACGCCCGCTGCTTCATCGGATGCAACGCTTTCAAGCCTTAAAATCACAAATGCGAGTGGCGGTGCGGCAATTTCTCTGACACCCTCATTTAATACAAATGTTGTATCTTATACAGCATCTGTTCCTTATGATGTGAGCAAGGTAAATGTTTCTGCGACAACAACACATTCAAAGGCGAAGGCGACGTATACATCATCGTATACACTTCAAGAAAATGCAACAACTACAATAAATATCAGCGTTAAGGCTGAGGACGGAAAGACGACAAAAACGTATACCGTAAAGGTAACACGTGCAAAGAACCCCAATTATCAGCCCTCAACAAATGCAGATCTTTCATCGCTGACGGTTTCGGGTTATACACTTTCTCCTGCCTTTGCAAAGAATACAACGGCATATACCGTGTCTGTTCCTTCGGGAGTTTCATCTGTCAAGATAACTGCCAAGGCGGCTGATGCCAAGGCAAAGGTCAGTGTTTCAGGCGGAACAAATCTTCTTGCAGGCTCGGATAATAAAGTAACTGTTACATGTACAGCGGAAAGCGGTGCAAAGAAGGTTTATACAATTACTGTAAAACGTGCGGCACTTCCCGAAACAACTGCACCCACTCAGCCCGACAAGACGGATGCACCCGATGTACCCGTTATTGATACAACACTTGTTGACGAGCTTACAGGTGTTTCATGTTTCATTCCCGCAGGAAAAGCACCTGCAGGTACTGTGTTTACAATACAGGAGATAACAAGCGGAGCTGAATATGATGTTTGCGCGGCGGCAGCGGCAGACGGTGTATTTAAGCTTTATAATCCTGCACTCGTTGCAGACGGCGTACAGATACAGCCCACGGGAACCGTTAAAATGACTTTCCCCGTGCTTGACGGAATTGACTCCGAAAGCGCACACGTTTATGCGATAGTTGACGGAGTACTGACAGAGATACCGTTTACATCCGTTGACGGACAGGTTGTTGTGGAGACACACGAAGTAGGTGCTGTTGCGATCTTCGCTTCCGCTGTTGATGGTTCCTCAGATGAAACAGGCGCTGAAACAGAATCACCTGCGACAGATATCCAGTCAGGTGAAGAAAGCGGTGCGGAAAGCGAAACAGAGGGCGCAGGAAGTGGTTCGGAAAACAAATCCGGTATTGCGGTGTCCGTTCTTGTAATATCCGTTGTAGCGGCGTTCCTTGTGGGTATGGCAGGCGGTATCGTCATAGGTGCGGCACTTAAGTCGAAAAAGAACAAAGAATCCGAATAAATATAGTAAATTTGCATAAAAATTATATATAAAAACGATTTATAACGGGGTTTTGACCGAAAAAAGGTCAAAACCCCAACTTCTTTTTCGGCTTTTTCTACAGTGCTTGAGTTTGTTTTTTGTGCAAATTTGCTATAAAAATAAAAAAAACAATTTAAAGTATTGACAAATTTGAGTTTGCTTGCTATAATGAGTCTACCATGTAAACTATATTTTTTAAGGAGGAAACATGAAAAAAATATTATCAGTTTTACTTGTTGCAGTAATGGTTCTCGCAATGGTTCCCTTTACTGCAAGCGCAGCGGCAAATTGGACAACTATCGCTGATTCCGCTAACGCATATTCGAACCTTGACTATGTTTCAAGTGCTGACTACGGCGACATTCTTTTGACTGTCGGTGGCGGCAACGGTACAGATGTATCGGTAAGCATGGCTAAGGGTTCAAAGACACACGTTACATTCTTCGGTTGGTTTGCTCTCAATACAAAGGATATCTCCGCTTACGGTTACTCCATAAACGGCGCTTCCGTTGTATACGATGCATCCTTCAAGGGCGCAGGCGTAGGTGTTGAACAGACTTACAGCGCTCGTTACTACACACAGGTTCCTGTTTCTGGCCTCAGCGAAGGCACACACAAGCTCTACAACTATGTAAAGCTTGCTGACGGCAGTGAGTACATCGTAGGTACTATCAACCTCACACTCACAGCTACAGCTGTTGCAGGCGAAACGATCCCCGGTCTTTACACAGGCGATCTTTCCGCACTCAACATGGACTTCCAGGACAGCGCGTTCACAAACGGCTTTGATGTTACAACATCCGGTAACCCCCTCAGAAGCAAGTGGACACCCGTACTTGCAGGTGCAGGTACTCCTGTTATTGCTGTTGACGGCTCAAACAAGTACGTTCAGCTTAACGGCTTCTTCGAGTTGACACCTGACTACAGATGGAATGCTCCTTATGAATTCAGTGTTGATGTTAAGGGTTATGCTGGTAACGCTGCAGGTATCTTCATCAACAACGCAAACGACTCCAACCAGGCTAATTCAGCTGATATGGATACATTCTTCGCACTTTACGAAGCTCCTTTTGCGGGTACCGATGCATACAGCGGTCAGACAGGTATCTTCTTGCGTCTTGTAAATGCTACAACAATTGAAATCGTTGTTTACACATTTGACGAAGCAAATACAAACTGGGATAGCTATACAGGTAAGATATCCACAACAGTTACAGTTCCTTCCCTCGATTCCTTCCAGACAATCAATGTGAAGGATGACAACCAGGGCAAGATCACAATTGCTGTTGCAGGTAACGTTGTTGCTACTATCAAGTACTCCAACGACGGCGTATACAACAACTTCGCTTGCGGTGCTTGGGGCGACTTCTCTGAAAGATACTACAAGACAGTTGGTATCTACGATGCAGCAGGTGCGCTTGTTGCTTCCACAGACAAGGCTCTTCTTTCCTACTACAAGAGAGTTGGTTTTGCTACACGTGCATGCTCTTTCGCAATTGATAACATCAAGCTCAGTGCATACACAGCTCCCGCAACATCCCTTGCAGTAAGCATTCCTACAGATATCGTTGCAGCTCCCGGTGCAAAGATCACAGTTCCTGTAGTTCTTACAGGTGACGCTTCCATCGTTTTTGCTAACGGTACTGTTAAGTACAATTCTGCTCTTACATACACAGGCTACAGCATTGGTAACGTATTCACTTCGTTTGATTCTTCTTCCAAGATAGCTAAATCCACTAACGGCGAAGTTGATATCGTTGTTATGGACGGTGCGTTTGAAGAACGTGTTGCTAACGGCACACTTATCAAATTGAACTTCACAGTTCCCGCAAATGCTGCAAACGGTACAGTTTACACATTTGAATATGTTCCTTCCGCTATCGGCGACGCATTCCTCGATATGAATGAAACAGAATACCTTCCTACATCTGTTACAGCAGGTAAGGCAACAGTAGTTGTTGAAGAATCTGATGCTCCCGATGCAATCACAGTAATTGGCGGCAGCACATACGTAGTTGACGAAACAATCGGCGCAATCGTTGCTAAGCCTACTTCTAACGTTTCATTGCCCTTGTCCGAGTTCAAGGCACAGATCGAAACTGATGCAACTTACTATAGAGTTGTTAATGCTTCCGGTGCTGTTCAGACAGGCGCAAATGTAAGAATTACAGCTAAACTTTCCGTACAGCTTCTTGATGCTTCCGGTGCTGTTGTAAAGACATACAAGATTATTGTTGTCGGTGATCCCAGCGGTGACGGTCGTATCGCTGCAGGTGACGTTAACACGATTAACGGTTACGTTAAGAATTCTAGAAATTATCCTTCAGGTTCTGCTGAATTCTATGCCGCTAACGCTAACGGCGATAAGAGATTGTCTGCGCTTGACGTAAACGCTCTAAAGAAATTCATGGCATCTTCCGCTTGGTAATTTTTAAAATCAGACTTTAAAATCAGTCTAAAATACCCAAGATTCATCTTTTGATGAATCTTGGGTTATTTTGTTGTATGATGACAGAAATTTGATATTGAACACGTATTTGAAATAGCAATAGAAAAAAGCGGATTGCTTAAAAACTTCTTTTTTATTTAATCGGAGTCAGAATGTGAAAATCGAATGTTTATTCGTTTAATTACTCGATCACAGACGACTTACTTGATACATTTTCTGTCTCAAAATAAAACCATTGTCTTGCTAACTTATATTATATTTATTAAACACACCCAATAATAGCAAATGTATTGTCTTTCAAGTTAAAAAAATAATAATAATTTTAGTTTTATATTGACATTTTCATTATTATTTATTATAATGCTATGTAGTGATATTATAAGGAGTAATGGCTGATGAACTACAGGAATACTAATAAAAACATTATAACAATAATTTTTGCACTTGCTTTATTGCTTGTTTGCACAGCAAACATTGTTTCTTGCGGCGGTGATAATGAAGACACTATGTTTCCCGAGTATACGGGTGATCTTTGGACATTGCAGCCTGAAGACCCTGAGGTAACAGTAGAAGGCGGTCACATCGTTGTGGAGTCAGATGATAACGTTATTAACGGCGGATTTTTCACAGATCCCGTTTCCCAAAATACCGAAACTACAGTTTCAGATGATACTGACGTGATCTCGGATTCGGGTAGCGCTAATTCCGAAGTATCCGGTTCGGCAGAAACAACTGTGCATGTTATTTCTCCGTATGACGGCGTGCACTTTTGGCCCAGTGATGAATTTGATGAAAGCGGTTACAGACCTCTTAAACCTGTTACAACTGCTGTAAAATGAGTAGAATTAATGCCGATATATAAAATTGCAGATCTTACAATAGAGTTTGAGCCGTATATACAATCACTTGCAAAGCTTGCTGAACCGTATATAGTCACAGACGGTGTCCCTGATATAAAGGTTGAGCTGACGCGCGAGGATCTTAAAACCGAAAAGGAAATTTTTAAGAATGCTTCTGCGGAGAGTCTTGTATATACTGCTATATACAGAAAAATATGTACAAAGATTCTGGATTACGATGCATTCGTTTTCCATTCATCGGCTATAGTTCTTGATGGCGAAGCATATTTGTTTACCGCTGTAAGCGGTACCGGAAAATCAACGCACACATCCCTGTGGCTTGAGCATTTCGGAGATCGCGCATTTATTATAAACGATGACAAGCCCATTGTGCGTTTTATCAATGGCGAATACCGTGTTTACGGCACACCTTGGTGTGGGAAAGACGGCATCAACCGAAATACATCCGCCCCGATAAAAGGTGTGTGTTTCTTGCACAGAGGTGAAAAAAATTCAATAAAACCGAAAGCGGCGGCGGATGCCTTGGTGCCGCTTCTTAATCAGGCATACCGTCCATTTGACGAAGAATATTCGATAAAATTCTTCAATGAGTTGGACAGATTTATGCAGAACGTAAAGTTTTATGATCTTTATTGCAATATATCGCATGAAGCGGTTGAAGTTTCCTATAACGGAATGAAATAAATAAATTCAGAAAGAGAGTATTATGTTTATAAAGACAAAACCCGGTTTTCTTTTAAGAGAGATCGGTCAGACATACATTGTTGTACCTGTTGGCGCGGAAGCACAGAAGTTTAACGGAATCATTAAATTGAACAAAACAGGCAAATTTTTGTGGGAAACAGTTTCTAAGGGCATTGAATTTGAAGAACTTGTGAATGCCGTTCTCGATGAATATGAGATAGATGAAGAGGTTGCACGCAAGGATGTACAGACTTTTGTAGAAAAGGCTAATGCTGCAAATTTAATCGAAATGAAGCAGAAAGGATAATTGCATCTTTGCAATAAAATTGAAATGAAAAAACAAATTGATTTAACCTCACTTTTTAACCTTTATAAACAGCATATAGTTTGGATATTGATAGTATCTATTCTGGCAGGTGTCGGTGGGTATGTTTACTCAAAAGCATTTGTTGAACCGCTGTATACTTCGACGGCAAAGATGTATATTATTGCACAGTTGGACGAAGAAGGAAGAACATCCGCATCTATCCTTACGTCTTCAAGACGTTTGCTTGATACTTACAGTGCTATCCTGCTTCAAGGTGAGGATTTTCTCAGAGAGCTTGGGGAATCTTTACCTGTAAAAATGACAACATCTCAGCTTAGAAACTGTATTTCGCTGTCTTCGGTTCAGGACACGGAAATAATGAAGATTTCCGTAACAACGATAGATAAAAATCTTTCGTACGAGATATGTAAAAAGTTTTCCGATGCCGCCCCTGCAGTTCTCCATGAAGTTGCCGAAGCAGGTCACGTTAAACTCTTTTCAGAGCCGACAAAACCGCTTGCGCGTTCTTATCCGGATAATGTTAAATTTGCCGTAACAGGTCTTGCGGTTGGCTTTTTGATCTACTGTGCCGCACTTTTCTTGTTCTATGTCTTCGATAACTCTATCAAGAGTGCTGACGACGTAAAAGACAGACTCGGTATGCCGGTTCTCGGTGAAGTTCCTTCATTTGATAAGAAACCCAAGAGCAACAAAAAGGTCACAAGCTCAAATGTTGCAAAAAAAGAAAGCGGAGAATGATGACAGATGCGTAAGAAAAAAAACGGTTATTCATATGGTTATGGTTACGGATATGGGTACAAGAAAGACAATTCTTCACTTGTAAAAGAATCATACAAGACTATAAGAACAAATCTCATATATGCACTTGCGGGTGCTGACAGAAAAGTTATTGCAGTATCGTCCCCCACGCCGTCCGACGGTAAATCCACAACATCGTCCAACCTTGCGGTAACAATTGCGCAAACGGGCAATTCTGTGCTTCTTATCGATGCGGACTTGCGTAAGCCTACGATACACAAGCTTTTCCGTATGACGAATGAAGACGGACTTTCAAAAATACTGAGCAAGCAGATTTCGGTAGAGCAAGCGATCAAAAAGGATGTAAAGCCAAACCTTTCCATCATTACATCCGGTCCTATCCCTCCGAACCCTTCTGAGCTTTTAAGTATGCCTATATATGAACAAACAATAGACGAGCTTGCTGACAAGTACGATTATATAATAATTGACACACCCCCTGTAAATATAGTTTCCGACTGTCAGCTTATTGTCCGTGCAGTTCAGGGCATCGTGTTCGTTGTAAGATATAAAGTGTCGCAGTATAAGGATCTTGAGCTTGCGGCAGAAAATATCCGCAACATTGACGGTAATATACTGGGCGTTGTAATAAATGACGTCAAGGAGCGTAAAGGACCGTTGTCGCGTAGATATTACAGGCATTATTATTCATATGTCGACAATGAAGTACAGTGAGAGAATGTTGGTAGATTTCCATACGCATATTCTCCCGAAAATTGACGACGGCTCCCGACGGGTTGATTTGAGCGTTAAGATGCTTGAGCGTTTGCACAAGCAGGGTGTTGATTGTTGTGTGCTTACGCCTCACTATTACAAGACAAAGGAACCGATTGAACAATTTATTAAGCGGCGAGAAGAATCGTACAGGATACTTAAAGAATCCTATGACGAGGGCAATTCGCCGCTCTTGTCTTTGGGTGCGGAAGTTCACATGTCGCACGGGCTTTCAGATGTTGACCTTTCTCCGTTGTGTATGGGTAATTCAAATGTTATGATGGTTGAATTTCCTATTGATAAGCTTCAGTATTGGATGATGGACGAAATCGAACATATTGCGTTTGAACAGAATATAGTTCCCATGATAGCGCATGTTGACAGATTAATAACGAGATACAAGGAAAAGGATCTGCAACAGCTGTTTGAATTTGAAGATTTTATATTTCAGATCAATAACGATGCACTCTTGAGTTTTAAAAAACGATTGAGTATCTCCAAATATTATGAAGATTGGCGCGGATTTGTTATCGGAAGCGATGCGCATAACATGTCCCGAAGGGCACCTAATTTTGACAAAGCGGTGAAAAAATTGGATTCTATACCGTTAGGAAAGAAATTTGCCGAAAATGTGTATCATACAAGCGATTATGTTGCCCAATGTATATTCGGTAAAAATGTGGTGGAAAAAAAGAGAAAATGAATATTGAGAAAATATGTGAAATTTTCGGAATTAAAGGCACAATGACAGACTGCCTTACGATCAAAACCGGAAATATAAATAAAACATACAAGGTTACATTTGATAATAACGGTGTAAAGACCGATTATATCGTTCAGGATATAAATAAATTTGTGTTTAAAAATCCCGATCATATAATGAAAAACATAGATGCTGTCACAACACATTTGTCACGAAAATTCGGTGATGACTCGGAAAGAAATGTTTTGGATTTTTTAAAAACAGCGGACGGAGCGAATTATTTTATAGACGATGAAGACCGTTTTATGCGTTCCTATAAATTTATTTCCGATTCTGTTACATATGATGTATTTGACGATCCGAAGGTTTTGTACCGTGCAGGTACGGCGTTTGGCAGATTTCAGATGCAGCTTGCCGATTTTGATGCGGCGACATTGTATGAAATAATTCCCGATTTTCACAATACCGCGGCGCGGTATGAAGCACTGAAAAAAGTCGTTTTGAAGGATGAGTATTCGCTGAAGGCGGAAGTTATGGATGAGCTTGAATTCCTGCTTGAAAACGAAGAACTTGCCACATCTCTTGTGAAAAAGCTGAATGACGGCATGATTCCGCTTCGCGTTACACACAATGATACAAAATGCAATAATGTTCTTTTTGATATCAATACAGATCTTCCGCTTGCTGTTATTGACCTTGATACGGTTATGCCGGGGCTTACTGCGTATGATTTCGGTGATGCGGTGCGTTTTGCGGCAAATACAGCCGCAGAGGATGAAGCGGATGTTTCTCTTGTCAGTCTTGATCTTGTTAAATATGATGCATTTGCGGGAGGTTTTGTTTCTCAAGTCTCGGGTGCGCTTACAAAGGCGGAAATTGAAACGCTGTATCTCGGCCCGATAGTCATGGCGCTTGAACTTGCTTCAAGATTCTTGGCTGATTATCTTGACGGAAGCAGATATTTCAAATGTGATTACGAAAAGCATAACCTTGTACGCGCAAGATGCCAGATCGCACTTGCAAAGGATATGATCAAAAAAATTCCCGAAACTAAGGCTATTATTGAAAGATATGCAAAATAACACAAACGAAAATATTGTAGAGCCTGTAAAAACAGGCAAAAAGAAAAAGAAAGCCGCGCGTGTGGCAATTGTTATTCTCGCGGTGCTTATTGCTGTAATTCTTGTTATTTTAACTGTTGTTGTAAGTGTTTTTGTGAATTACTATAATAAGTTCAAGGACCCCGATGCACCCGAGATACTCGATAATCCGGGAACATATGTTGCCGATATCGATAATCCCATCGGTATCATAGACGGCACGGTAGACCCGTCGGATACACTTGCCGAGGAAGACGAAGTCCACGGCGGTGTCACCGAAGGTGATGCGGAGGATCCGTCGTCGGGCAATTCAGGCTCAAACGGCGGCAATAACTCCAATAAAGTACCCGCATATAACCACCTGACGACGAATTATGAAGGTAAAATACCGATATATAAGGTGGAACAAAAATCCCCCGATATTGTAAATATCGTTGTGGTTGGACGTGATGCGAATTCTTATTACGGCAGGGCGGACTCTGCAATGGTAGTGTCATACAACAAAAAGACGAATGACGTTAAGATCGTTTCGCTTTTGCGTGACTGTTATGTGCCTATCGAAGGTTTTAACAGTAACAAACTCGGTCACGCTTTGTCATACGGCGGAATCGGCTTGTATATCAATACTGTCAACGAAATACTTGATTTGGACATCCAGAATTATATTGTTATGGATTTCAACGGTGTTGAAAAGGTAGTCGATCAGCTTGGCGGAATCGAAGTGACACTCACAAAGGCGGAGGTCGATTATTACAAACGCTCCGGATATAATTATACGGTTGGTGTAAACCATCTTAATGGAGAACAGGCGCTGAGCCATTGCCGAAACAGAAGCTTGTCGGGCGCTGACTTTGAAAGAACGAGAAGACAAAGAGATGTAATTACCGCAATATACCAAAAGGCATTTTCTTTGGGACCTTCAAAATGCATGGATGTTGCAAATACGATATCGCAGTATCTTAAAATGAATATTCCCATGACATCTTGTCTTGATGTTATTGCAGATGTATTTTCGGCAGGCGGTGTCAAAATGGACGCTGCGGCTATGCCATTTAATAACACTTGGGAATACGGATATGCAAAACCGCCGGGCTATACAGGCAGCATGAGCGTTGTTAAAATAAACATACGCGAAAACAGAGAAGCAATAAATAAATTTATTTACGGTTACTACAACCCTTAAAATTCATATCTCGGCACCGCTTTGAAATTTCTTTCAAAGCGGTGC
>JAZTXA010000141.1:0-9276 GCA_045636245.1 Eubacteriales bacterium
GGTTATAAGGTTATATCCCTCATACATTCCCGTATATTGATTCTTACGTGTAGGTTCTTTTTCGCTGAAATATTTGTGCATTGTTTTCAGCGTTTCGTCTTCTTCTGCATTATACAGCTTTTCAAAGTTGATATCAGTTACATTATATGCAGAAGCCTGAACAAAACGGGAGTTGTCCTCGTCTTCTATAACAAGCTTCTGCGGAAAGTTCAGAACATTGTATTTTATATCAAGAACCTCTGTGTAAAGAACACCGAAGCTTTCAACCGAATCGTTGGGATCGAAAAGTCCCGACTGAACGACAGACGTTGACGGAATAAGCGATATTATACTCACAGCGGCGATATGTAACACGATTGTCGGTATAAAATAAGTATACCATTTTTTGTCGGGGAATTTGCAAACCGTGACTTTATTGTAAAAAACAAATGTAACGGCGACAGGCACGGCAAGTGCAAGTACAAGAGGTGTGGAGATCAAAACAGCGTTAAGCGTGTTTCTTGCAATATCGCCTGAAAGCACCTGACCTATTCCGCCTCCCGCAAGAGAGTAAACGATAAGATACCTGTTGAAGAAACGGTGGTATACAGTTTGCGTTGCGAAAAGCACAAATAAAAACGAAATACATCCGCCAATAAACCAACGTCTGTTTTTTTCCTTAAAAAGAAATGATAAACCGTATATTATAAACGAAGCCGCAAACGAAAATAACGGCATTAACAAAAGTCCAATGTCAAAAAATGTGTTGCAGGTGAAAAGCTTCACAAGCACTTCCATATAGATTATGCAAAGGGCAAGAAAGAGAAGTCCCGATATTTTATTACTTTTTATACCACTCATCGTAATTCCTTTTAATGTTTTCTTTGTGAAAATTATATCATACAGTATATTAAGCTTCAATAGGTAAAGTAATTAAGATATGATTAAATTGTCTTTCTACATAATATTACTCTTAATATCGCTTTATTTCTTACATATGATGTAAAATTTCTACAAAAAATATTGAACTATTCTTTACTGTTATCTGTGTCGTATTTGTGAAATTTTACACCGTTCACCGTAAGGGTATTGCTTGTTATATGGTAAGGAACATGTAAATATGTTCCGTCTTTTTTCAAAAAAAGCTCCGTGCCGTTTGTGTAAAATTCGTATCGGTTACCGTTTATATGTGCCTTGCCGTTTTCGAAGGTCCAAACCGTATCAAATCTTTGCCACACCCCGTCGATATCATATGTCTTTTTATCGCATCCGAATGAAAAAAAACAAAAAAAAAGAATCAACACAAAAATGAATAAACGCATAAAAAACCTCCGACAATATTATTTGTCGGAGATATTTTTCATATACATATAAAGTAGGTCGGAAAACTTTGCAAATTCTTCAATGGAAAGTCTTTCGCCCCTTATGTCACTCGAAAGTCCCATCTGTTCAAGAATGTCACCCACAGCTGTTTTTGAAATATCGGATAAAGTATTTGAAACGGCATTTGAAAGCGTCTTTCTTCTTTGTAAAAACGCCGCCTTTATTATTTTAAACATCAGATTTTCATCTATTGGCTTTACAGGCTTTTCTTCGTAAAGCGAAAGCTTGACAACAGTTGAGTCAACCTTGGGCGCGGGCATAAATGAGCCTGCGGAAACATTGAAAAGCTTCTTTGCCTCGGCATAGTATGCAACGGATGCTGTTATCGCACCGTAATCCGCACTGCCTGCCTTTGCACAAAGTCTGTCTGCAACCTCTTTTTGAATGAGTATTGTTATACTTTTAAGTCTTGCGGAGGATTCTAAAAGCTTCATAACGATAGGCGTGGTTATGTAGTAGGGCAGATTTGCGCACACGCAAACATCCATTCCTTTAAAGTGCTCATTTATAAGATCGTTTACATCAAGATCCATAATATCGGCGTTTATAACCGTAACATTATCATACTCGCCGAGGGTGATATCAAGCACCGGCAAAAGCCTTTTATCTATTTCAACAGCTACGACTTTATTGAATCTTTCGGCAAGCTGTACAGTAAGTGTGCCGATGCCGGGACCGATCTCTATAACACCGCAGGACTTATCTTCTTCGCAAAATTCCGCAGTTCTTTCGGGCACACTTTCATTAATAAGAAAGTTCTGACCGTATTTTTTCAAAAAGGTAAGATCATTTTCTTCCATCAATTTTTTAACATATGATATATCCGTAAGCTTGGGCATAATACTCCTTGGTTTTTTACACAATTTTCTGAAATGATATTGACAAAACAGGAAAAAGATGATATAATCTTCTCCGTTGTAAAGATTATACCACGTATTTTCAATTTGTCAACACTTAATTTGCTGGTGTGGCGCAGGGGTAGCGCAATTGATTCGTAATCAATAGGCCGAGGGTTCAAATCCCTCCACCAGCTCCAGTAAAACTTAATAACCTTTGAGGGAGTAGTTTGCGCCATCAGGCGTTTGGTAAGTCAACATCCACAGCGAAAGCTTGGTTTATCATTAAAAAATGAGACTCATACATTGAAAAATGTATGAGTCTTTTTGAATATTTTGAGCATATTAATATTGAAGAAGGGGTAGAAAATGGAGCATTATTTTAAAAGTGCTGACGAAACATTAAAATCGTTTGAAACAACAAAAAACGGTCTTTCAAATGAAGAGGCACACAAAAGACTTGAAAAATACGGAAAAAACAAACTCAAAGAAGCAAAAAAAGAATCACTCATACATCGCTTTTTAAAACAGCTTGCCGACCCGATGATAATAATTCTCATCGTTGCCGCGGCAGTTTCCGCATTCCTTGCGGTTGTTGAGGGTGAAGGCGGTGAAGGCTTTACCGACGTTATCATCATCGGCGCTGTCGTTATTATAAACGCAGTTCTCGGTGTTGTACAGGAAAGTAAGGCTGAGGCGGCAATTGAGGCGCCTCAGGAAATGACAGCCGCAAACGCTAAAGTCATGCGTGACGGTATGCTCACGCACGTAAAAACCGATGAACTTGTACCGGGTGATATCATCATACTCGAAGCGGGTGATTCCGTTCCTGCCGATGCAAGACTTATTGAATCTGCCAGCCTAAAGGCAGAGGAAGCGGCGCTTACAGGCGAAAGTGTGCCTGTGAATAAAGTGTCTGATGCTTTGCCGTCAGGTAAAAGCGTTTCTCTCGGTGACAGAAAAAATATGGTATACATGGGCTCAACCGTTGTATACGGCAGAGGAATCGCTGTTGTAACCGACACGGGCATGAATACCGAAATGGGAAAGATCGCAGATGCGCTTACAAATGCACAAGATGGTAAAACACCTTTGCAGATGAAGCTTTCAGAGCTTTCAAAGATACTGACATATCTTGTTATCGGTATCAGTATATTCATATTCCTGTTCGGTTTTTTCACAACGGAAAACGCATGGCAAAAGCTTATGAGCGGAGAGCTTGACGTGCTTTTAGACTCGTTCATGGTCGCTGTATCCCTTGCTGTTGCCGCAATTCCCGAGGGACTTGCAACTGTTGTAACGATTGTTCTTTCAATGGGTGTTACAAAAATGTCAAAGCGAAATGCCGTTATAAGACGTCTTACTGCGGTTGAAACGCTCGGATGTACGCAGATAATCTGCTCGGATAAAACCGGTACGCTCACACAAAACAAAATGACCGTTGTCAAGGAAGTAGCAAAAAATCAAACTCTCCTTGCTAAATGTATGTCGCTTTGTTCAGATGCTGTTCTTGACGAAACAAAGAACGCAACGGGTGAACCGACAGAGTGCGCACTTGTAAACTATGCATATAAGCTCGGACTCGAAAAGGGAATTGTTGAAAATGATCTTCCGAGAGTATCGGAGCTTCCGTTTGACTCCAACAGAAAAATGATGTCCACATTCCACAAGGATGGAAATAAGATCATTCAGTTTACAAAGGGTGCGCCCGACGAAATACTGAAGCGCTGTAAATATTACCTTGACGGTGACAATGTTGTTCCGATGACGGCTGAAATTCTTGAAACACTTAATGCGGAAAACAAGAATATGGCAGACTCCGCTTTGCGTGTGCTTTCGGGTGCATACAGAGTATACGATGCACTCCCCGGTGATATTTCCACGGAAAACAACGAAAGTGAAATGATATTCATCGGTCATTACGGAATGATAGACCCTGTACGTCCCGAGGTCAAGGTGGCAATTGAGCAGTGCAAGGGTGCAGGTGTACGTCCTATTATGATAACGGGTGACCATATAAGCACAGCTGTGGCAATTGCAAAGGAGCTTGGAATTATAACCGATGCATCCGGGGCAATAACAGGCGCTATGCTTGACGAATATACAGATGAAGAATTTACAAAAATAGTTGACAGATATTCTGTTTATGCACGTGTTCAGCCTGAACATAAGGTGAAAATAGTAAACGCTTGGCGTGCGCGCGGCTGTATCACCGCAATGACGGGTGACGGTGTAAACGATGCACCTTCGATAAAGAGCGCCGATATCGGTATCGGTATGGGTATCACAGGTACCGACGTTACAAAAAATGTTGCCGATATGGTACTTGCGGACGATAACTTTGCAACGATAGTTACGGCAGTTGAAGAGGGAAGAAGAATATACGACAATATCAGAAAGTCTATACAGTTCTTACTTTCATCAAACCTCAGCGAGGTTGTGGCAATATTCACCGCAACCCTTCTCGGATTTACACTTCTTAAGCCGATACACCTTTTGTGGATCAACCTTATAACGGACTGTTTCCCCGCACTTGCACTCGGTATGGAAAAGGGCGAGGCTGATGTTATGAAGCGTAAGCCGAGAAATCCCAAGGACGGTATTTTCTCAGGCGGTGTCGGTGTCGATGTTGTATATCAGGGCGTTATGGTCGCACTCATTACAGTTGCCGCATATCTGATAGGACATTATATGGAAGCGGGAGTATGGTCGCTTGAAACAAGCTCTGACGGTATGACAATGGCATTTTTGACAATGTCAATGGCTGAAATATTCCATTCGTTCAATATGCGCTCTGTCAAGGCATCTGTATTCTCGATAAAGACTCATAACGTGTTCCTTTACGGTGCTATGGCGCTGTCGTTTATCCTTACAACAGCAGTTATCTATCTGCCCGGTATCAGCACGGCATTTGGATTTGAGCACATCAGTCTTATTGAATACGGTGTTTCACTCGGTCTTGCGGTTCTTGTAATACCGATAGTTGAAACTGTGAAATTTATTCAGAGAAAGATAAGAAAATGAGATTTGACTCTATTATAATCGGCGGTGGTCCTGCGGGTATCACCGCCGCAGTTTATACAGCGCGCGCAGGCTTTACGTGCGCGGTTGTCGATGATGAAAGATCATCACTTCTTAAAACCGACAAAATTGAAAATTACTACGGTTTTGATACCGTTTCAGGCAAGGAGCTTTACGAAAAGGGAATAGCACAAGCGGAAAGGCTCGGCGTTGAAATTTTCAAAGGGCAAGTTCTGTCCATAGATTTCGAGGACGTTTTTGCACTTCAAACGGATAAAGAAAAGCTTTACGCAAACACCGTTGTTATAGCAACGGGAAGCGGTGTCAAGGGCAAAAAAATAAAAGGTGAGGAAGAATTTGAGGGCAGAGGGGTAAGCCGATGCGCCGTCTGCGACGGATTTTTCTTCAAGGGTAAAAATGTTGCCGTTATCGGTGACGGTGAGTTTGCACACCACGAGGCAGAAGTGTTGTCAGGTGTATGCGGAGAAGTGACGCTTTTGTCTAACGGCAAGGATATAACAAGTGATAAATTCAAGGTGATAACCGATAAAATTTCCCATATTGAGGGTGTTGATACGGTAAACGGTGTTGTCTTTGAAAATGGTGACAGATTACCGATTGACGGCGTGTTTATCGCAAACGGCGTGCCGAATGCATCCGATTTTGCAGTGCGCATAGGTATTTCAGAAATTAAAGGTATGATAGTAACCGATGAGAATATGAAAACATCAATTCCCGGTATATTTGCCGCAGGTGACTGTACATCAGTACCCAAGCAAATAGCAACTGCAGTATACACAGGAATGAAAGCATCGTTTTCCGTCATCGAATATCTGAAAGGAAAAAAATAACCGTGAATGAGATAAAGACAGGTAAGTACAAACACTTTAAAGGGAATGAATATGAGGTAATAGGCACAGCCCGACATTCCGAAACGCTTGAAGAAATGGTTGTATATAAGGCGCTTTACGGTGATGGTGACATCTGGGTACGCCCTCTTTCTATGTGGTTTGACACGGTCATCAAAGACGGTGTTGAATACAAAAGATTCACGTATGTAGGTGAGTGATGGTTTATTTAAAGTCATTTAAACTGCCGAGCGAAAAGGATGAGGACGGTATTATTTTAAATGTCGGAACGCACCAGCTAAATATGAGCTGTTACACAGACACTCCGTACCCGTTCAAGCTTTTTCCGAGGAAGCAACTGCAAAATATTGAATTTGAGCCTGTGACCATGTTCTGCGGAAGCAACGGCTCAGGCAAATCAACGCTTCTCAATGTTATATGCGAAAGGCTGAAATTGGAACGCACATCGCTTTTTAACGATGCACCGCTTTTTAAGACATACACAGATATGTGCAAATATTCCGCTGTGGATATCCCCGACGGAAGTAAGTATATTTCAAGTGATGATGTGTTTGATTTTATGCTCGATATACGTGCAATCAACAAAGGCGTTGACAGACGTCGGGAGGAGCTGTTTTATGAGTATTATATCACTCGTGAAACACCGCTTGAAAATCTTGGATCGATTGATGATTACGAAGAATTCAAGCGTGTAATGAATGCAAAGCGTGAAACAAAAAACTCATACGTCACAGCAAGACTCGGAAAAAAGGATCTATATACCGCATCAAACGGCGAAAGTGCATTTTCTTATTTTACAAAGGAAATAAAGGAAAATGCACTGTACTTACTTGATGAGCCTGAAAACAGCCTCAGTCCCGAAAGACGTATGGAACTTGCAAAATTCATAGAAGATTCCGCACGCTTTTACGGCTGTCAATTTATAATTTCCACACACTGTCCGTTTTTAATGGCAGTGAAGGGCGCAAAAATTTACGATATGGACAGCTATCCCATAAAGACGAAACGCTGGAGTGAATTCGAAAACGTAAAAGTCTACCGCAACTTTTTCAAATCCCACGAAAGTGAATTTTAATTATCGATAACTACAAAAGCCGAGTGTAAAGCTCGGCTTTTGTAGTTATCGATGGGGGTATTAATTAAACCAATTATTTTTGTGAGAATCCCGTTGCCTTTCAAAATATTCTTTATAACCGCTGACTTCTATGGCGGCAACGTAAGTTTTGGCATAAATCGTATTTCCGTTTTCTGATTTACCGATGTTTTTATAAAAAGCATAAAACGGTATTACTGAAGTCGTATCATCTGTTTTAACGTTAACGTATTCAATATCAACAAAGTCATATTCGTCAAACGCTATCTTTTTCTGACTCTTTTGGCATAACGGGCAAATATGACCGCCGAATACGTAACCGTTATACAATAAAGCTTCCGCATCCTGCATTGATATTCTTTTTGTTTTTGTATAAGGAGTATATATATCAGTCATTTCGATGCGCCTTTTGAGATAGTAAATGACAGGGATGTTTAAAATGCCGTTATTTTCATTGTCCTGCGAATTATAGTATTCTATACATATATAATCTGTAAGCGGTATGTTTCGAAAATCATTTAAAGGGTGTGCATTGTTATCGTAAAAATAAACGGATATACTTCTTGCGCCGTGTTCGTCATATGAATCGAAATTTCTGATTATTTTTATATCAGGAAAGTCCACGCTGAAAATATCGAACATCATATTTTTTATTGATTGAACATAAGTTGTGATTTCTTCATCGGTCAAACTTTGGTCTATTTGAATCGTTTCTCCGCTGAAAATGATTTTTTTCTCATCATTCGAATTATTCAGAGAAAATATATAGCTTGTTTCGCTTTGCGATGCACTCATATTATAGTGACCGATATCACAGTCTACATGAATATCCGTTTCATTTTCGCGAATATTTAATTCTGATGCAGCTGCACCGAGCGAATTTTCCAATTTCGGCAGAAATGTATTAATTAAACTTTGAAACTCATCTTTATTTAAAGCTGTTTTTTTGTTATTATACTCATACAAGTCAATATATTCATCATTTGTTATATCGCCAATATATAAATACTCGCTTTTGGGAACATATACTTTCATGTAAGCATTTGTAGATGCGTCCAAAGAGGCGAATGATCCTGAAATTTCTTCCGCATTATATTTGGCATTTTCCCAAATCGGAACGGTTGGAGAAACGTTTTTTAAAATTACTGTACCTATTACCATAATTAACCAGGCAGCAACGGCGCAAATGCGAAGCCATATAGCTTTCGTTTTCGATTTAGTTGCTTTCTTTTGAAGTTTATTATCCATAGAAATAAAGCGTTCCACAATGTCGGAATCAATGCTTGTCACACCATTCAAAAACTCATTTTCTTTCATACGGTATAGCCCTCCTTTTCAAGTGTTTTCATAAGCTCGCACTTTATATATGCGATTTCTTTGTTTACAGTTGATTCACTGCAGCCGAGCAGTTTTGCAATTTCTTTTATCGGACGGGCGATATAGTATCTGCTCATAAAGATGTACATACGGCGCTCTGAAAGAGAACGCACGAAGTTGCTTATCACACGTCCAAGTTCCTTGTTGTCTGTCACGGAATATACATCATTGCTGTCTGATATTAAATTTTCGATTTCCGAAAGTGAAACCGTAAGCTCTGACGTTATACGTTTTTGACGCTTTCTTGCTTTGCAGCAGTCAATGGCTGTACGCCTCATAATGGTGGCAAGAAATGCTTGAAAGAGGGAAGGTCTTGCGGGCGGAATCAAGTTCCAAGTGTCCTTATATGTATCGTTAAGACATTCTTCACAGTCACATGTGTCGCCAACGATATTATACGCTATTGAAAGCAGGAATTTTCTATACTTTATGTCAGTCTCTTTTATGGCTCGCTCGTCACGTTTGAAGTAAAGCTCAATTATTTCTTCGTCACTTATTGTATGCGTTTGTTTTGTTCGAAGCTCCATATTGTACCTCCTTTTTGCAGTCTATACGTCCCTTCATAAATACATTCGACAAAATTCATAAAAACTGTAAAAGTTATTATAACATATTTTCAAATGTTTTTGTTAGAATGTAAAAAAATAAGTACCGTATAATTGGTACTTGACAAGAGGCAAAAATATATTTTCAATGTATACGCTTGCTATACATCAAA
>JAZTXA010000142.1:0-14183 GCA_045636245.1 Eubacteriales bacterium
GGTATAATCATCACACATCATTTCAGCCGAACAGTCGCTTGTTTCGAACTGATGTGCGTATTATACCACATTTTTGCTGTTTTGTCAATACAGAATTTGGAATTTCTCGAACTTCATAAAAACATTCGTTCTAAAATCCCCGTTTTGGCCCATTCCATTCGCGTGAGATCGTGGAACCCATTTTCGTCCATTCCTACGCCCTCCTTGTGTAAAGGAGGGTTGGATCGTTTATAATGATATCCGCTGTGAGGATATCATTTCAAGTTTGCGCAAGCAAATATTTCAAGTCACGAAGTGACATTTCATGCCGAAGGCATTTCATTTTCGAATTCATTTTATAACACCTCATCCACCGCCTCATCCCTTACTTGTGCAAAATGGAGGTGACACCGTAGGGATTGTAAAAAGTACTCTCAAACAACCCCTCAGTCAGCTTTGCTGACAGCTCCCCCTACACAGGTGAGCCTGCCGCTGCGGCGGGATTACTCATCATCAAAAGCCTTTTTGTCGTTATACAATCAAAATGGGGTCGGCTCATTCAAGGAAATACATGGTCAACTTTATAGGGACGACCATTGGTCGTCCGCCTATAAATGGATAAACTGCTTAAAAACAGGAGTGCGCAGTTCGTATGCGAACTGCTTGCCCCCCTACAGAAAAAATATCAAAAAAAATATAGGGCGGCAAATTTTGGAAACAATTCCTAAAAATGAGCCGACCTCATACGATTATTTATCACCCTTTATCGTGTTCCAGATTATCTGTGCCGCAAGGTCTGCACCCTTTACCGACAAATGTCCGCCATCGGGTGAGAAATATTCAATTTCGGGATGTGCATCTATTTCTTCCCAAAGGCGCACGCCCACAGGCGCTACAAGACCGCCTGTAAGCTCTGCAACACGGTATGTTGCCTCCGTATAAGCAGCCTGCTTTTCCCTTTCCCACTTCTGCGGCCACACCATGAAATACACAGGTACCGAGCCCGCATCATGGCACAGCTTCGCCATTTTTTCACACGCCTCTGTCATATGTCCGTCATGATCAAACGGATGTGCATGCTCCTGAAAAACCACATAGTCAAACTTTCCGTGCGTTATATTAAAAGTCACATCAGGCTCCTTTGAGTGCCCGTAAAGCGTCCAACCGCCGTGCGCATTCATAAAAGCATCAACGCTGACTCCCTCTTTTTCCGCAATTTTCATTAAAATGGCAGGCACTTCATTGTTATATGTATGACTGTTGCCGACAAAAAGTATTTTCATTTTCTCCTCATTTACCCAAAATGCGTTTTATTTCACCAACAAGATACTCGGAAAGCTTACTGTAACCGTCAGCATTAAAATGCACGCCGTCTTCACCCAAAAGCTCCATACTTTCCGCTGACACGGTATAAAGATCGATAATATCAAGACCGTATTTTTCGGCAAGCTTTTTGGCAAATTCATTTCTCACCTTAACGCGCTCGTGCCGTTCTTGATTTGTAACAGCAGTCGTCAGTGCAAGAACGATTTTGGAATCCTTGAATTCGTCAAGAATATTATTCAGCATTTTTTCATAATAAACGGGATAATCATTTTCATCATCAAGATGCCAGCCGTGAAGCCCGTTGTTGAACAAAACCATATCACGGCGCTTTTCCTGCATGGCAAACAACCGAAGCGCATCCCAAAAATAAGCATTGTCAAGCGCCTTTGACGTGCCGAAGCTGTCAAGCAAAATCTCTTCCTTCGTCACACCGTTGCCGAACACACGCAAAGCGCACGATATCGAATCCCCGATGTAAAGCACACGGGGCGAAGTTTCATCGTCAGTCCTCTGTATCCACAAATTATCCCATTCATAAGTTTCAAGAGGAGTCGTGCGGTTATCATTTTGATATGTAAAATTATCCATTTTATCTCCCATTTTCACTCATTTCATTCGGACTTTTGCAAGAGATGGCGACCGAGCATCCCATTCGGCCGCATTCAAACTCATTTCACCCGTTTATTTCCCGCCGTTTTCACGAGATAATACACACCGTAAAACGCAAGGATATACAAAAGGAACAGCGCTATAACAGACAAGGGATAAAGCACCGCATTACCGCCGAGGAGCGAATAAAGTATATCGTACGGCGTGCCGTCACCGCGTCTTAAAAACATATAGTTATAATCAATTATCTCATTGGCAACAGCCGCACAGCCGGCAAAACCAAGCAAAACGGCAAATGTTATCGGGATATTTTTCTTTTTCATCGTCGCCATACCCGAAATGCCTATGTAAAGTGATGCAAAACCGGAAAGGGAGTGCGTGATACCCGATATCACGTTATCAAAGCTCAACACGGGATAGCACGAATAATTGTTTCCCGCACCGTACGTTCCCAAAACTGCACCCAAAATTCCGAAAATAAGGACAAAATCGACCGATGCCTCACGAAGTCTGCCCTTTGAAAATGCCGCAATCGGCATCGCTATAAGTAAAACACTGCACAAAAAAAACGGAAGCTCATACGTCCAGCGCATAGGATTTTCCAATATTATGCAAAGCATAATTATCTTAAAAATTTCAAAAACATCTATCAATATTGCGCTCCATATAAGCACACGGTTTTTCTCGTCATAGCTCTTATTCTTATTTTTAGTTCCGAAAATAATCGCGCACACGATCATTACAACCATGAGCGATGTGACAAACAAAAGATGTTGCCACGACAAAAAGCCTTCAGGCTCTCTTTGGTATCCGCCAAACCCAAAAAATTCCTTCATTACATTCTCCAAATATCAAAAATAATTAATATTTTTTCGTATAACACAGTATATGCCCAATTCATAAATATACTACCGCACCGCACTTTTAAAACGCTTATTTTACTGTACGGAAGAGTATCAGTACTCACACTTACCCACAGAACCAACAACCGAGTTATTGGCTCCGCGGATTCATGTCATGTCGATTTGCGTGATATTTTATCACAATCCATTCAAAATGTCAACACATTTCGACTCATTCTTCCTTATATTCGTACCGCCTCATAGAATAAAGAAGCACGATGTCATCTTCCCCGCGGTAATATATCATGTAAAATCCGCCCCTGCCCACCCATTTATACCGCCGTCATTTTAAAACCTTCTCAACAATTTTACATATCCTGCTTTTTCTCATCCGCTTCAGGGTGATGCCGTAGGGCGGGGGCTTGCTCCCGTATAAAAAACAAAAATCACAGCACACAAAAAGATGACGGGGGATGGCTCATTTAACCTCACAAAAAACGGGAGGATATAAAATCCTCCCATTTAAAATTATTTGTTTATCATCTTGTGTTTTACACCGCGGTCATATCTTTATATTCATCCACTTGCCCTTTGAAAAACGCACGAAGGAAATGATCATACGCACTATCATATCAACATACATTCCCATCCAGACACCGTAAACATTCATATCCAACAAATAAATACACACCGCAGACACAACGGGGCGCACTATTCCTATGGTTATCATCGTCATATAGGAAACAAATCTTGTATCCCCCGCCCCTCGCAGGCTTCCCATAATTGCGACCGCGCACATTTGAAACGGCTGAAAAAACGCCACCCACAACATGATCACCGCACACATGGATATGACCGCGGGATCGCTTTTCGATGTAAATATGGAAATGAACTGATAACGGAACACAATAGTGGCCGTTGCCAAAATCACAGACGCAATAAGCGCTATTCTCTGCGCGGCGTTGCCGTAGATCATGGACAAATCGGGACGTTTTCGCCCCATATTCTGACCGACAAGACTCGTTGCGGCGATAGAAAGCCCCTCTGAAAATGTCCACGTCAAATTCAGCATCTGCATACAAATATTGTGCGCCGCCACAGTTTTAGTTCCGAGGTGCGCTATCATTATCGCGGAAATAAAGAACCCGATACGCATCGCCATCTGCTCTATAATTGCATTACCGCCGACCATTGTGACGGCACGTATGATCTCCCTGTCAGGAAGCCACGATTTACGGAACGAAAGCCGCAAATATGAGCTCGGCACAAGCACCGATATAAGCATACCCAAGGCTGAAACACAAACACCTATCGCAGATGCCAGCGCCGCACCCGCAACACCCATGGCGGGAAAACCGCAGTTTCCGTGTATTAACAGCCAGTTCAAAAGCACATTGACAAGATTACCGATGATATTTACGACCATCACTATCGTCGTATTTCCGATTCCGCGCTGAGATGCGCCAAGCACCAGCAAAAGCACCTGCATCGGCGTGGCGGCAATAAATATTTTGTAATATGTACATGACAGCGCAAGCGTTTCGTCATTCGCACCGGCAAATATCATCATAGGCTCCGCAATAAGCTCCGCAATTACGGTCACAACGACAGATGCGGCAAGCATTATCCAAAGCACCGAGCGAAGAGTATGCCTTGCGGCATCCTGCCGTCCCTCTCCCTTTCGTCTTGCCAATGTCGCCGTCACGCCCACGTTAAGCGCCATAAACAAGCTCAATACAAGCATTCTCGGCTGTACGACCAACGACACCGCAGCAATAGCGGTATCTCCGAGACCTGACACCATTTGAGTATCGGCCATACCTATAAGGCTCGTTAAAACAAGCTCAACAACAGACGGCGCGGCAATTTTCAAAAATCCGCCGTACATCTGCCTTGCGCTCATAAGCTCTCCCCTCACAAAGCGTGCGGGAATCATAGATGAAACCGCAAAAGGATTGCGCACATCAACCATCTTCTTTCTTTTTAATATTGCTTATTTTCACACAAAGGTCATTATAACAAATCGGGCAAAAAAAGGCAAGTATTTCTTTTGAATTCACAAAAATTTAAAATCACCATTTCCGTTCATTTCATTCAGAGCGATGGTTGTTTCAAACCCGTTTTCGTTCATTTCATGCGGGGCACCGTGTGATTCCGTAAAAAACGGGGGGATACAGAATCCCCCCCGCAAAACGGATTTTTTTACATCAATACCAATTACCGAATAAAAGATAACACATCACAAACAGCATTCCGCAAAAAAGCAGGTGAACAAAATTGAACAAAAGCTTTTTACGCGCAGACACTTTCGGCTTTAAAGGCAGCCAACATATGACCGTCACTGCAAGCGGGGATGACCACAAGCTCAAACGGTAAAATACAATAAAAATAATTCCAAGCAGAATATTGCCGTATACCCCGCACACCCAAAGAGCAAGAGCCGATAAAAGATTGAACCCGTACACCAAGCCGAATAATATAATTTTAATTATTTTGGAAGCTTTCATATTATCCCTTGAAATTTACAATATCATATAAGCATCAATATCAGCCGCAATCCCACCAGAACAATACGTCCGAAAAATCGCGGCATCGGAGCTTCTCCGACGGAATAAGGAACTGACATCCGCCCTCATCGCCAAACATAATAAGATCGTGTCCGCGGCCGTTTTCACCGTGTACGGTATGGCTTACTATCTGCAAAAGCAAGGTGTCATACTTACGCAATTCGGGATGATACTCACGCGGGTCAGACTGCTCAAAGCATGGATACCCGCCGATACGGTGTCCTGCGTATATATTCTGATCGCATATAAACTCCATCTCGTCTTCACTCAGCGAATTTTCACCGCCGTCAACTCCCGCCTTGGCAAGGGCAGCATTGACACAGTCGGAAAAACGGTAATCCGAAAAACGGACAGAGCCGAATGCGGGAGTCAAACGCACAGGCAAAGCCTTTTTTATCGGGAAATCCTCACTGATACTGTCGTCATTAAGCAAAGCGGCGTCAAATCCGTCCTCGTTTTCATCATAAAGCACACGGAAATTGCGTTGCGCTGTGGGATCTTTAAAGTCTGCACCGTACAGATCATCGTCGGCTATATAAAACCGCAACACACCTTGTTCGGGAAAATTCGGCACGCCTCGCACCTCGGAGCACCAAATGGCAGCCAACAGCTTCATCGGGTTACCGACACTGTCACAAGGCACGTTTTTATCAACGGGCGCACCGCCGAGACGTGAACGATTTCCGTCATCGGGCGCGGGCAAACGCACTTCAACCATCGGAAGCGAGGTATCACGCTGCAAATGACCGACAGCCTTAACGACCTCATCGCGCACACCGTCCGTATGACCGAATGTGACCGTTCCTTGTGCAAGACCGTTCAGAATATAGTTAAGCTTCTGCGGATCAGCGCCGTGCGTAACTGCGCTGTTAAAGTATTTTTTACTGTTTTCAATATCTCCCATCGCATAATACGCAACGGTTAAAGCAGTTTCAGCCTGATACATTTTACAGTTGATCTCAAGGGCACGCAACGCAGGAGAAATTACCTTCTGCCAATCATTTGCAGAAATATATACCTGCGCTAAATTATTCCACGCAAAAGCGTTGCTTTCGTTATAGCGTATTGCCTCCTTTGCGGCATGTATCGCCTTGTCGTGCTTGCCCTGCTGTCTGTAAAGCGAGCAGAGATTCGACCAAGCCGTAGAATGATTCGGCGCATGTCTTAAAAGCTCCTCATACGTTGTTACCGCTTTGTCGGGCATTCCCCAATCAGTGTACGTAAGGGCAAGGAACAAAAGCACAGCGGTGTGATCGTCACGGCGGCGGCAAGCACCGTTAAGTGACTTGAAATGCTCTTCCGCCTTGGCAAATTTATTCTGATCATAGCACGCAATACCTTTTAAAAGCTTGCGTTTTTCTTTTTTCTGATCGGGCTCGGAAAAAGCTCCGCCAAGCTCTTTTGCGTAAAGCGACTCATATTTTTTAAGCGGCGGAGTATTTCCCGTTTTACCTATCAACCTGACAAGCGACAAAACAAGACCCGCAAGAAGAATACCGAGCTTCGATGCCCTCGACGGATCTATCTTCCAGCCGTTATTCTTCGTTTCGATAACAAACAGCGCAATACAACCGCCTATCAGCGCAATTATCACAATGTATAAAATGACCGTAAGAATTTTTCTTGATTTCTTCATAATCTCCTCCCGTAAGCAGCGTATACATACTCACTCACAATTTGAGTATATCGCAAAATACGTATATTGTCAATATTTTGACGTCTGCCGCAAAGCGGTGATATATATCTGCAATTCATCTGTTTTCACAGCCGTTTATTTTTTAAATTTGTCATTTCTTTAAGCGCCCCCGCCACCCCCCTCGGCGGAGCGCATATATTTCCTGCGGAAATATATAGGTTTTCAACGGAGTATTTATTTTTTACAATAATATTTACCGTCTGCCAAATCAAAATCCTCTTTTAAAATATCAAAGTTATATCTCGGAAAGCACCGAATAATCTTCTCACGCTTTTTTCCTTTTGTGATCTTTCTCATGCCTTCACATTCTTTCTGATTTATTATAATCTCAACAAAGAGTCTGCGCAGTTGCCTCTGCCTCAAGCTCGACGGCAACCACTGTATCATCCGCATCGGGGCAGATCTCGGGCAAAAATACGTAAAGTCTGTGCTCGTCACGTCCGGGCTCATAGGATTGGGAATATTTAAGCTCAGAGCCGTCCTTCATAAGCGTAACACGGCACACCTTCGTTTGCAATCCCGTCAAAAGCACACGGTGCGGAAAGGCGGGATAATTTTTCACGTGAAAATATAGCGTTTTGCGAATCGCACTGTACGTAAGATCGCCCCACGGCAAAAGATAAGGAAAATTCGGAATATTCGTTGTCCCGAAAATGCTGTCGCCGTAATGCTCCAGCCACTTTCCCGCCGCATCAAGCGCATCCGTGCAGACCTTCGGCGAAAGACCGTTTTCGTCGGGGCCGAGATTAAGCAGAAGATTTCCTCCCTTTCCGACGATGCGGACGAGATTCTGAAGCACATCGGCGGACGACTTCGACGTTTTATCACGCTTGATATATCCCCACGAGCTGTTCATCGTCATAGGAGATTCCCACACATCACGCCGTGAAAGCACGGGAATGGTATTATCCGCAACCTCTCGGAAATCGCCGTAGCCGTAGCCGATTCGGCTGTTGATAAGACAGTCGGGCTGACACGCACGTACAACCTCCGCAAGCTCACGGCAAAGCTCCTTCGGCATATCGTAGGGGGTATCAAACCACATCATACCGACCTTGCCGTAATTTGTAAGAAGCTCCCTTACCTGCGGAATACACTTTTCGTAAAAATAACGCTTGAAATCCTTCTTATCGGGGTCAAAATCCCAGTTGTTTCCGTTACCGTCGGGGTGCTCCCAATCCTGCATCTGGGAATAGTAGATGCAAAACGTCAGCCCCTCCTCGGCACACGCATCGGCAAGCTGTTTTACAACGTCCTTGCCGTACGGGGTATTCATCACGTTGTAGTCGGAAACTCTCGTGTCATACATAGCAAAGCCGTCGTGATGCTTGGCAGTAAAGGTAAGGTATTTCATTCCCCACTTTTTGGCATTACGTACGTAGTAATACGGGTCGAAGCTTGTGGGGTTGAACTTTTTTGCAAGCTCCTTGTATTCAGAATACGGTATTTTCATATTCTTCATTATCCATTCACTGCCGTGCGGGGACGGAACGCCACGCCATTCACCGCCGGGCAGAGCATAAATTCCCCAGTGGATAAACAGACCGTATTTCGCTTCACCAAACCAGTCCATCTTGCTCATATTTATGTACCTCATTTTTTGATTTTTTATAATTCGCCGTCATACGTTACAGAATTGATTTTTCATCCGAAAATGCAAAGAAAACAAATATATTTTATTTATCGAGCATTATAATCAAAAATTTCCGTATTGTAAGCGACAACAATTTTATCCGAGCGTTTTTCCGTTAATACGATCATCGTATCACCGCGATGTGTGGAGTTAAAAATACCTGCATCACGCATACGAAGTCTTTCATGCCAGCCGTAAAGCTCCTTCGGCACATGCCAGCTTTTGCCGCTTTCAAAACGAATGATATAATTATAATTATCTATCTGTTCTCTCCGCCGAGCTCCTGTACGCCTGTATTTGACCGCTTCGTAATGCTCTTCATCAACGCTGTGAACGATTTCTGTCGTTATAATATAATCATTTATATTAACGTTTTTGATTTTATTTCTAAGACGAAAATGGCAGAATATACTGCCTATCACACAAAAAACAAGGAGTGCAAGCCAAAACCAAATCATGAACTTCGGATAAATAAAATGCATGACAAACAAAAGAACCGCAATTATAATACAAGGAGCTTTCCATCTTTTGTAAGACTTCTCTGATTCTTTCGGCGTTTTTTTAAGAGCGTGAATAATGTCCTTTTCTATTTCCGCATCGGTCAGTATCTGCTTTTTTGCCATAATATCTCCACCGCCTTTCTGATTTTATTATAGCGCACTTCGGGGCATTTGTAAAGTGAAATATTCGGCGATGCCGAATATGAAATAATTTCCTTGCGAAAATTGTGAAATATTGCTCTTCGTGGCAACATGAAATAAAATTCGCCTATCACATTTGCAAGCAAATAATTTCACAGCGGAGCTATTTCACTTACCGAAGCCAAATTTCGTTAAAAAGGGGCTGGCTCATTTATGGAAATAACTTCCAAAATAAGTCGCCCTGTGTACTTTTTTGAATATTTATTCTGTAGGGGAGTGCATTGCACTCCCGCTTTTAGTATATTTATACATTTTGAAGCGGACGACCGGTGGTCGCCCCTACAAATGTAATATATATTTTACTTAAATGAGCCAACCCCTTTCAGACATCGACACGCAAAATGGAATCGATCTGAAAACCTGATTTTTTTATTTTTTAGATTTTTTATCGTGTAAAATAAATCCTGCAACGATCTGGATAATTGAAATAGCAATTGCAATAACAATTGGGATTATACCTAATTCATTATTGTAATCACTTATTAAAACACATCCCCAAATAAACAAGGCTAAAACCCCAAACAAAACCACCGTGGCAACAAGAATTGTAATTGTTCTGTATTTTTTAGATGATGCCTTTTCTTCGGGAACAATATACATCATCAGCTCTGCATAAATTTCAAATACTATTTCCAGCAACAATTCCATATCTTCACCTCCTTGGGTACATTATAGCACGATACCGTTAATAAATCAATGCGAAGCCTTGGATATCATCAATCCGCAGGGAAGATGCCGCCTCGAAAATGCTAAAAATCCTTGTTTTATAAGGAATTTCAAGTTTTTTGACAATTATTTTTCAGCCGTTTGGGCGATGGGTGGCGTTATTTTGCAAAATCAAAGGTTTTACGAAAAAGATGACTACTATTTGTTTATATATTTTTCAATAAGTTCAGACCAGGAATCGTCACCGCAATAATCAGAATGATCGTATTTATGGCGTCCTTGTCCGTCCTTGCCAATGGAATAGAAATATTGACCGTTTTCCGAGATGATATCGTAACCGCAGTCCGTGTACACAATGATTACTATGTAGCCTTGATAATCATATCCGCCGTCCATAGAAATCGGGAAAAACACTTTTTCTTGTTCAAATTTTAATTTTTCAACGGCATCGAGGAAAGCAGAACTTTCTTCATCTGACAATAACGCAATGGGCTCATTTTCATCTCGAAACCGATGAATATCCCCCTCATAATATGCTTGTTCGGAATTGTATATTTCGATCGATTGAACGTTTTCACGTTTTTGCGAGAATTTGAAATCTTTTGTTATCGTTGCACACGCAGATAAACTGAAAATCAGAATAACACTTACGAGTAATAGAAATGTTTTTTTCATAACGCCTCCGCCTTTCCGGGTTTAGTATAGCATACTTTAAGGCGGGATGCAAGAGGAAATGAAGCATCGACTTCGCCGATATGAAGCGGCGCGTTGCGCCGTGAAGCACTCGCTACGCTCGTATGAAGCGAAGCGCACATTTTCCTCGTGGCGAAGCCACGCTTCATAGCCGAAGGTTGCTTCATTTTTCATGCACCTCGGGTGCGCTTCATTTCCAAAACAAAAGGGGCTGGCTCATTTATGGAAAATTGTTTCCGAGATGAGTCAGCCTGTATATTTTTGAATATTTTTCCTGTAGTATGTTGTAACATCTAAAACTTTATATTATATATTTCCGAAGGAAATATGCGCCATTTGCCTGTGGGCAGTTGACTTCGTCAACTGTGGGGGGCAGGCATGGCGCCCGTACTGTAAAGATTTAGATGAAATAAGGTACTACAACATGTCCTATATATTTCCATAAAAGAGCCGGCTCCTTTTGTTTGGCTCATGTTGACAAAAAAGATGCCTTAATCTTTTCCCTAAAAGCAGATTGCAATGCAAACGATTCTTGAGATAACATAAAGGAAAAACATCGGAATGATTACGATACTTTCTTCCTTATAGATATCCGATACATATTCGGATAAAAAATTCGCTAAATGCTCACTAAAAAACACAAGCAAAAGCATAAGTTGAGAAAGAATCATGAATATCGATTTTGACAAGGTCTTTGGTTTCACCAAAAAATAATACACGGTACAAAACAGATCTGATTCGCAAAAAACGACAAATCCGCCGAGCACTATGAGCATAGCAGCTCCAACGCCCTCCAGAATATCCACACCATTAGCCGGATCCATATCATAATTATAGGATTCTATTGCCGCCCCGATAAAAAGAATTGCCGTAATTAAAATTAAAGCATAAAACGCACAGATGATTATTTTCTTTTTCATACCAGCACAGCCTCCCGCGTTTTTTCAACTGCAATCAGTTTTTCAAAAAAATGAAAAAGGTAAAGCATCAAGAATTCAAGCCGTCAACATATCGGTAAGATGTTCCAAATCCATATCGTCAACAACTCCGTCGCCGTTAACGTTGGCAAATTCCATACGGTCAACGGCGTCACCGTTAAGAATCTGCTTTTTGATTCTTATCAAATCTTTTCCGTTAACAACACCATCGCCGTTTGCGTCGCCGCCTACGTTTACAACGATGCTGTCAACCACAGCTCCATCACGTACAAACTGAACGACACAGCCCGTTTTTATCACGTCACCATTTGAAAGTAACGTCTCCTTGTCATTATCAAACACAAAAACGGTGTAAAGTGCCGAATACGGCGTTGAAAACTCCTTAACGGTCATTCCCGCGTTTAAGGGAGCCGTTACTGACTTTGCTTCCGTCGGCTTGACGGACACCGCAAAATCGATCGTGTGGGTGCCGTATGTTATGGAAACGTCTTGTCTGCCGAAGGTGTATTTATCGTATCCCGTTACGGTGTAATCTTCAATTTCCGTGAAGCTTCCGTCGGAATATTTCTTTACGACTACTGCGCCGTCAAATGAAATCTCCTCACCGTATTCATACACGTATTTTTGCGGCTTGACAAGAAATCTTATGCCGACCTCTGTTATGTCGCTGTAATTGTATGTAACAAATACAGAGGAAAGCGCATCATTGTACGCGCCTACGGCAATCTTGTCCCATTTCTGTTCCGTACCGCCGTAATACACTTCTGTAATACCCGAACAGCGCCAGAATGCGGAATCACCTATGCTTGTAACACTTTCGGGAATGATGACCTTCGTTATTTTTTCACATTTATAGAACATATCCTCGGGAATTGATGTGATACCGTCGGATATTTTAACGCTTGTTACAGTTTCTCTGTACTTGTAAAACGGAATGTCTGTGAATTTCAGCGCACCTGTGCCGTTTATTATAACCGTACCGTCTTCGAACAGCACCCATTCCGCAGTACCGAGTCTACCCATTGCAATTTGGGAGCCGTGGGAGTTATCCCCGGTACTTCCGTCCTCATCTTCGTCATCGGTTATGACACCGTAAACGACCGCTGCATTTTTCAGATAATCGTTGCCGCTGTTTATAGCGATGTCATTCCACTCCGCTTCGCTTCCCGCATAATATACCTTTTCAATTGAATAGCATCCCGAAAACGCATCTGCGTTTATTTTCACAAGACTTTTCGGCAAAGTTACCGTTTCAATACTGCTCCATCCCTTAAAAGTGCTCCCCTGAATACTTACAATCCCTTCAGGTATCACGAGAGATTTTATACATTCGATACCGCGGAAAGCATTACTGTTTACAGAAGTAATATCTTTTATCAAAACAAGGTTTGTAACAAGCTCACCGTTAAGATACAGCTTTTCTGCATAATAAAACGGATTTGAATAGTCATTTCCAAAAGAAATACCATTCCAGCTTTCAATGCTCGTTATATATACAGACTCAAGGCTTGAACAGCTGGAAAATGCCGAATAGCCTATACTTGTAACACTGTCGGGAATCGTAACCGACTTAAGGCCTATACAATAGTAAAATGCACCTTCGCCTATACTTGTAACACCGTCGGGAATCATAATCGACGTAAGACTGGAACAACCGTAAAACACGCGTTCGTTTATCATTTCAGTACCGCAACCTATCGTCACCGAAGTAAGGCTTGAACAATTTCCAAATGCATACTCGCCTATACTTGTAACACCGTCACCCATCGTCAGTGAAGTAAGACTTGAACAATTCTGAAACGCAGCTACGCCTATACTTGTAACACTGTCGGGAATCGTCACTGTCGCAAGACTTGAACAACCGTTAAATGTATACTCGGCTATACTTGTAATACCGTCGCCTATTGTCACAGATGTAAGGCTTGAACAATCCTCAAATGCAGAACCGCCTATACTTGTAACACCGTCACCAATCGTAACCGACGTAAGGCTTGAACAATCCTCAAATGCAGAACTGCCTATACTTGTAACACCGTCGGGAATCGTAACCGACGTAAGGCTTGAATAGTTATAAAATGCATAACTGCCTATTTTTGAAACTTCTTCAGGTAATACAATGTCACCCTTTAATTCTTCACCGTTTACATAAAGCTTCGCGCCGACAAAAAGCGGATTTGAAGTAGGAGTATCAAAACTGATACCGCACCATTTTGCAATATCCGTTATATATATCCTTGCAAGGCTTGAACATCCGTCAAATGCATACTCGCCTATACTTGTAACACTGTCGGGAATTGTCATCGACGTAAGGCTTGAACAATCGTAAAATGCATAATCGCCTATACTTGTAACGCTGTCGGGAATCGTAACAGACGTAAGGCTTGAACAACCGGAAAATGCCCCCTCGCCAATACTTGTAACGCTGTCAGGAATTGTCAACGACGTAAGGCTTGAACAATAGGAAAATGCATAGATGCCTATACTTGTAACACTGTCGGGAATTGTCACCGACGTAAGGCTTGAACAATAGGAA
>JAZTXA010000143.1:0-4374 GCA_045636245.1 Eubacteriales bacterium
TAAGGGTAACCTTTACGATGCTCATTGCCATGCCGCCGATACCTGAAATGAGAATTACAGAGACTGTAAAGAGGTTTGCATTCTCCTCAAGATCGACCTTCTGTATCATTTTCAATCCCGAAACAGCGATAAATCCGTAAAGCGTTATACATACACCGCCCATTACGCAACCCGGGATAGAATCAAGAAATGCAATAAAGGGGGAAAGGAAGGAGATGAGAATTGCAAGGACAGCAGTTGTTGTGATGGTGGCAACCGATGCGTTTCTTGTGATCGCAACACAACCTACAGACTCACCGTATGTCGTGTTCGGACAGCCGCCGAAAATTGCACCTGCAAAAGATCCGACACCGTCACCCAAAAGTGTGCGGTGAAGTCCGGGATTTTCAAGAAGATCTGCATCGATGATGCTTGAAAGATTTTTGTGGTCCGCAATATGCTCCGCAAATACAACGAATGCAACGGGAATGTAAGCAACAGCTATTGTTATAAGATAGCTTACATCGAAATCCTTTGCGCCCTTGAATGCTTCAACAAACGTAAATTCGGGTAAAGCAATAAATGTTTTGAGTGACACACCGTCTGCAACAAGATTTGTAAAAGGAGCAAAATCAATTACCTTTATAGAATCGATATTTGCAGCATAGCCGATGACCGTGAATACCAAAGCTGTGATATATCCTGCAACAACACCGATGATAAACGGAACGAGCTTTGTCATTTTATTTCCGTATGTTGCGCAAAGCATAACTACCAAAAGCGTTACAAGCGCACATATTAAAGATACCCAGATGTTACCTGTCATGATGAATGCACCGTTGCCGTCCTTAGGACCGTAAGAGAATACATCGTTTACAGCCGCCGATGCCAACGAAAGCCCTATAAGCGCGACTGTCGGACCGATAACCGCCGCAGGCATCAGCTTATTGACCCAAGCTGTGCCAACAAATTTCACAACTAAAGCAATAACTACGTAAACAAGACATGCAAAAGCCGCGCCTATCAAAAGTCCCAGATATCCAAGACTTACGGAAACAGCACCCGCGAAAGATGCACTCATTGAACCGATAAAAGCAAATGACGAACCGAGGAACACGGGGCTGCGGAACTTTGTGAAAAGCTGGTAAACAAGTGTTCCTATACCCGCGCCGAAAAGCGCTGCGGAAATAGACATTCCGTTGCCCACTATTGAGGGAACAGCAATTGTAGCCGCCATGATCGCAAGGAGCTGTTGAATTGCGAAAACAATAAGCTGATTGAACTTTGGTTTGTCATGGATGCCGTAGACAAGATTATTTGACATTTTCTGATTCTCCTATTCAATTGTTAATATTTTCTGATAATTTTTTATTATCGATTACATTCTACCACAAATCATAAAAAAGTCAACTTTTGTCATCAAAAAAAATCAATGAAAAAATCAGTCGAAAAACTGATTTTTTCATTGATTTTTATAATTATCAATCAATTATCTAAAATATCCCAAAATTCTGTATCGTTAAATACAAGATAGGCTTTTCTGCTTTCGGAAAAACTTTCGGTAGGATATCCGCACGGGATCAACTCTATATACCTTGAAGTTTCCATATGTCCGTCAACGCCGTTTTTGTTCAGGGTGCAACGTGCAAAACGGAAGGTATTTTTAATCATGTAATTTCTGTAATACGCTTTATCAAATCCTGTTTTATTATAACTCGCAGTGGGATTTTCAAATATCGGTTCATCATTCAACAGTAATTCCCTTAAACGGGAAAGTGAAACATAATCACCGTTACTGTCTTTAAAATACAGACGGAACGAAGGATCAAGCATGATCCTCTTTCCCGACGGTAAAAGGCAGTCAACAACGACGTGTAAATCCCAAAACGGTTCTTCATACGGCATACATGTAACATGCTGTGCTTTGATACCGTTTAAGCGGATAAGAGATGACAAAAGGATCGACAATCCTCTGCAGTTGGTTTGCTTCCCATTCCTTTCACAGCATTTGATAATGCCTTTGATATCCGGTTTTTTGCCGTGTCCTATTGAACCGTTGTGATTAAAATTATCACATACAAAATCAAGAAGTCTGAAAACAATTTCGTCGCCCGTACCGTTGAGCCCTTGTACATATTCCGAATATTTGTACTTTTCAAGTATTTTGGGAATGTCTCCTCCTAAAACAAATTCATCGGTGCTCCCGTATTTTCTCTGTCTGTCATATACTGAATATTGCTTCAGAACCTCAATCCTTGTTTTATCGGTATTCGGAAGGTACATAAAAGGCATACGATACTCGTAAGGCTCGTCCTCAGGCGTATCGCTGAGCTTTATATATTCAACACGTGTTTTTTTGCCGTTATATTCAAAAAAGCCTTTAAGTTTTCCGAATGAGTACCGAACATGATAAACACCGATAGCATTTTCGCAATTTATTTCATAGCACAAATAAGTGCCCTTTTCATAAACGCAGTTCGGTTCAAAATTATTATGACCGCTTAACGGAAACGAAATTTTCATACAAAGCGGTAATACATCGAAAATGTTTACCGTTTCGACCATATCCGTCCTTTGCCATTTTCCGACCAGCCTTTTATCCATAATTGATCGCCCCTTTCAAAAATTCATACCGCCAGCACTTTGAAGAAATATTCCGTTATAACTTCAGGTGATTCCTTCATTCCGTTATTTATCCACCATTTAAGCGTTTCTATAAATGTGGATACGATATGATTTTCCCAAAATTCCTTCGGCACTTCTTTGCTTTCAGCAGATTCAAAAAGTGCTATATGATCTTCCGTCAGCGCTTGTATATTTCTTTTGAAGTATCTTAAAAACAACTCATTATTCTGTGAGGATAACAAGAGAAGTATGTTATTGTCGTTTTTCTGAAAATGATAAAACAAATGCAGAAAAACGGAGTCGTTGCTGTCACATGAAAAAATATGTCTGTGTGCTTTCGTGTTGCTGTTTTCGGCATCAAATATATGGCAAAACAGTTCTTCACAAAGCTCCTTTAGCAAAAAATCCTTTGTTTCAAAATGAGAATAAAATGTAGCTCTGCCTACGTCTGCCGTCTCAATGATCTGCCCGACAGTTATCTGATTGAAATCTTTTTTTGAAAGCAACTCAATAAATGCACCGAAAATCGCTTCTCTCGTTTTCCTTTGACGTCTGTCCATACCATTCTCCGTACAATTTTTATATTTTGTTCAGTAATGAATAACCGACCCATATCGTATATTGAAACAGGCGGTAATTTTGATATAATAATACCGAACAATGTATTCGGTAACAAATTCATTGTACCATAAATAAGTCTGTATGTCAACAGGAGGACAATATGAAAACAGAACAAAATATTTTAATAGCGTTTGTACTTAACCTGTCATTTTCCGTTTTTGAATTTTTCGGCGGTATTTTCACCGGAAGTGTAGCAATAGTTTCTGATGCACTTCACGATCTCGGCGATGCTGTCAGTATCGGTATATCGTATTTTTTGGAAAGAAAAAGCAAAAAAGAGCCCGATGAAAAGTATACCTACGGATATGCCCGCTATTCGGTTATCGGCGGATTTATCACAACACTGATACTTTTTATAGGCTCAATTGTGATGATTTACAATGCTGTCGAAAGAATAATAACACCTGCCGATATAAACTTTAACGGAATGATAATGTTTGCCGTTGTGGGTGTTTGTATAAATTTCTGTGCAGCTTTTTTTACCCGCGAGGGTGACTCACTCAATCAAAAGGCAGTTAATTTACATATGCTTGAGGATGTTCTCGGCTGGATCGTTGTATTGTCGGGTGCAATTGTGATGCGCTTTACAAATTTCATTCTGATCGACCCCATTATGTCAATAGGTGTATCGCTGTTTATCCTTATAAATGCACTCAGAAATCTGAAAGATGTCGCCGATCTGTTCCTCGAAAAAACACCTCACGGTATCGATGTTTCGGAAATTGAAGAACATATCAAAGAAATTGACGGTGTTTCGGGCGTTCATCATATCCATATCTGGAGCATGGACGGTCAAAGTAACCTTGCCACAATGCATGTCATCACCGACAAAGAAGCACATATGATCAAAGATAAAATCCGTGAAGAACTGCTTGAGCACGGAATCGGGCATGTGACAATAGAAAGTGAAACGAGCACTGACATTTGCAAAGAAAAAAGCTGCAGCATTGAGGTGAATACCCATAAAGCTCACAGCCATCATCACTCTCATTAATATCTTAAACAAAACAGCCCCCATCCGCAAACTGACCTGCGGCGGGGGCGCATACCGTCACAGACGGTATGGTTACCAATTTAAATTCACCAAAATTGATTTCCGCAGGAAATCTGCGCCATGCCTGCACCCCCACAGTTGACTTCGTCAACTGT
>JAZTXA010000144.1:0-5747 GCA_045636245.1 Eubacteriales bacterium
ACCTATTGCAAAACCTTCGCCGACAATGCTGTCATATACTCCGTTATATTCGGGTAAGAAGCCCTTTATTGAATATTTACCGTCTTTTGCCTCAAGGTTACATTTTCTGTATTCTTCAATGCTTCCCACATCGCACCATGAACCGTCGGGGGCGTAAGAAAAAAGCTTTTTTCCTTCACTCATAAGGCGGGGGAAAAGGTCACGGCTGAAATCAAATACCGTATTTTCGGGCACAAATTTCATAATTTCCTTTTTTATTATATAAATGCCCGTGTTTATCTTATCCGAAAAGACCTCGCCCGCAGACGGTTTTTCGGCAAAGCGAACAATTTCACCTGTCGGATTTGCCATGACAACACCGTAAAGCGACGGATAAGGTGTTTTAGCGCAAACTATTGTGATGTCTGCATTTTTTTCTTTGTGAAATTCATATGCCGCATTTAAATCATAATCCCAAAGACCGTCACCGGATACAACAATAAAGTCATCTGACATAAATTCCTCGCAAGCTTTAACACCGCCCGCTGTGCCCATCGGTTCATTTTCCAAAAAGTAGGTCAAATTTACGCCGGCATAAAAATCAGAAAAAGTATTTTTGATCATATCCGGCATATATTTCAAGGTTACCGCGGCATCGGTTATTCCGTTTTTGAACAAATGGCGTATTATATGCGCCATTATCGGTTCGTTAAGTATCGGCACCAAAGGCTTCGGCAAAATATCCGTTATGGGCTTTAAACGTGTGCCGAATCCGCCTGCCATTATCACCGCTTTTATTCCGTTCATAAAATCCCTCCCGAGTGTATTTTTTGCAAAAGTTCCGTGATTTATTCAGACAGTAACAGTTGCACATGTGAATAAAACAAAACATAATGCCGAAAATCACAGCAGTATCAAAAAGGAGAAAATTTATGCTTAAGGGTGCACAAAAAAGGGTTATTGTTGTAAAGGATACGAAAAGCGGTATTTTTGACGAGGCTTATTTTATTGTGAAAAACAGTGCGGATCATGTAAATCTGACAAAGAATGATATGGTGTCAGAGGCACAACGTATAATTTCAGGCTCTGTCATAAACGATGCCGGCAAAACAAAAAAGTCTGAGAAATATCTCAGACCTTTATGGTTTTTTATTGGTATGCTCTGCTCATCCTTGATATTTATTGTTTCACTTGTTATAGAGCAGAATTATTTATAAATATAGTGCGCGGAGGTTATTTTGCGGAATTCTTCCGAGGTTTTAATGCAATCCTTTATTATTGTGTCAGAGTCAATACCGTCAAAAAGTCTGCCTGTGCCGAATGTTCGCTTGAGGGCTTTTTCATCGAACTCTGTACCGTACATATATTTAACTGTCTGGACAAGCTTTACACCTGCGGCAAACGGAGAAAAAGCATCTCTGTCTGTTACGTGGAGCTGAACACCTGAGCAGAGCTCACCCTTGAATTTTGAAAATGTAGGTGTGAAGTACACGGGACGGAAAATAACGCCGTCAAGCTTTTTGGAATTCATCTCGTCAGCCAAAGCTCGTCCGTCATAGTTCGGTGCGCCTATAAATTCAAACGGCTGTGTCGTGCCGCGTCCCTCGGAGGCTTGCTTTGTTGCTTCAAAAAGGCAGGTGCCGATATATACAAGTGCCGTATCGGTCGTAGGCATGTTAGGCGATGGTGCTACCCATGGAAGATCTGTATCGCGGTGGTAAATATCACGTGTCAGTCCGTCGCAGGGAATTACGTGAAGATCAACACCCAAATTCTCCTTTGCGTTTATGTATTTTGCAAATTCGCCTATTGTCATTCCGTAACGTGTGGGAACGGCATACTCACCGATGAAAGATGAATTTGCTTCATCAAGTATCTCTCCCTCTATTCTGTTAAGAGATACGGGATTCATTCTGTCGAAAACAACAAATGGAATTTTTGCACGAGCTGCTGATTTCATGGAGCGCGTCATCGTGTAAAGATACGTATAAAACCTTGCGCCCACATCCTGAAGATCGAAAAGAAGCATGTCAATGCCTTCAAGCATTTCGTCATCAGGTGCTTTTTTATCTCCGTACAGGCTGACAACAGGGGTGTTTGTTATAGGCTCACGCTCCTCATTTTCTATCCTGCAGCCTGCCTGTGCCGCGCCGTTTAAGCCGTGTTCGGGAGAAAAAAGTGTTTTTAAATTACAATGTTCATTCACGGCGACATAACTCGGAATGAGCTTTTTTGTAACTCCCGACATGTTTGTTATAAGTCCTGCATTTGCTCCCTTGATGATGGGAATCCATTTTTCTTTGCAGTCAATACCGTTAAAAACTTTTATCATACATTACTCCACAAATGTGTTATCATACCGAGATTAGAATCAATGTTTCTGTCTGTGTAAGTGAAAATAATGTAATCAGGCTTGTATTTTGCAATTTCATCAATGTCGATGGGAGTATTGTTGTTTGCACCGTGCAAACGTAATTGGCTGAAGCCCATGCCTGCAAACGGCAAGAAGTATGCCCCGTATGAGTCGCTGAGTGCGTAAGCTGTGGGAAGGGAAGGATTATTTATATATGAGTCCTTCGGATAAAGTCCCCAGTTAATGCCTGATATTCTGTAACCGATATTGTCGCTTCGCTTTACGGGATATACATCTCCGGTTTCCTTGAATTTTGCAATAAGAAACGGTGTTTCTTCCCTTAAATTGTCTGCATGAAGCATACTTACAAGGTCACCGCCCGCACAGTCAACTATCTTAATATCAAAATCTGAAAGCGGATGTGCCTTTGCTGCAGGGAAATCTTTATTTATGTGCTTCATCATTTCGGCGTAGGCATAGTATGCGCCAAGCTCACTCCAATGAGTGTCGGTGCTGAAATAGATCATTTCGTCCTTATGCTGGTCAAACACTTTCAAAAGGTCCGGCACAATGATATCCTCATGCTTACCGTCACCGTTCATATACTCAACAAACTGTGAGCCTGCGGTGGGGTGACGTCTTCCGCCTGTTGCATCTATCAGATAATCATATTGCTCATCATAATATATTGTTACGGGGTTGGGCGCGATAAGATAAATAAGCTTTGTGTCTTTACCCGTGCGTTCCTGTACTTCTTTTAAAACGCTTGTAAGTCTGTTTTTGGTATATTTCAGCGCAGATTCATTTGCTTTAACAGAGCCGAGCATAAATGAAACTGTCGGGCGGTAGAAAAGACGGGAATTTCTGCCTGCAAAAACATTGGTTTGATCTCCTCCGAATGATACGGAAACTTGAACCTTGTTGCTGTCCTTTTTGCCGTCTGCTGTTGCATAAAGCGTTATAAGATCGCTTCCCGAGCCGGTTACTTCAATGTAAAAATTATGTCCGCGAGCCTTGTCTGTAAATTTTTCACCGTTTTTTCCTTCATATGTAATCTTTGCGTTATTTTCGGTCGTGCCGTATATGATGACTCTGTCATATGCTTGAGATACTTTACCTGTTATAACGGGTATTGCTGTTTTTTCTGTGGGTTCAACCTGCGGAGATGTTGTTATACTGTCTGTGGTAACAGCTGAATCTGATGTATCGTAGTATGATGTGTCGGGAGCTGATGTATCAGCAAAAGTGTCACCTGTGTCCGATTTGTCGTCCGATGTTGTTGCAGAGTTTTTATCGGTACTGTCAGTAGTTGTGTTTTCGGTTAGCGTATCTGTGTCCTCGACGGGCGATGTTTCATCGTTGTTTGTTACGTCATACGGACTTGTCAATGCATTTTCTTCCGTTAGAGAAGAAGTACCGCTTGTGTCAGCTTCACCGCCGTCGGAGCATGCACATGCGAAAATACACACAGCAAGCAATGCAACGGATGTTGCACGTTTTAAATTGCATTTTAAACCGAAATGTTTCATTTTTATCCTCCTTTTCGAGTCCACATATATTTTTTACGAATATTACGGTTTGTTGTTTACATATTTGTTTTTTTTACAGATATTTTCTGTGTGCTGTATTCCGTCATTTTCTTATATATCCAAAACATAACGAGAATGCAAAGCGTCATAATGATGCACGAAACAATAAGCCAGATGCAGTTTGCCGTGTATGAGCTTGAACCCATAAAAAATTCTGCTGTAAAGCCGCGTGTAAGCGCTGCCAAAAATATAACGGAGATTATGGGATAAAAGTGGCTGTATTTCGTTATATTTGCAAGCTTGACTATCATCAGTACAAAAAAGAAGATCAGAATAAGTGCCGATATTACCTGTGATATTCTTACGAATCCCCAGTAAACGCTGTCTGTGCGCAGGCTTTCCAAAAATGTGTGCATTCCTGCATACATTGTAAAGAATACTGCTGTGTTGGCACCCTTGATAGAAAACTTCTTTTGGTTTGCCATCATAAATATCCATATTGCAAAACAGCCGAGGGCTTCAAAGAAGAATACTGAAAGACACCAGCTTTCGTATACTTCAACGTATGAAGCAAACGGAAAACGGCAAAATATCGGATTTGTGATGAATGTACCGTAACAGTCATCGGTAAAAGCACTTCCCATTCTGCCGACGGCAATCGACAGCGGTGCATAAAGACATACCGCATCGAAGATATCAAGCATGTGTTTTGTTTTGAATGTGAAACAGCACCATAGCACAATAGCAAGCGATGCACCGAAAATACCGCCGTAAAGACAGTATCCTCCCGAAGTAAGATCCAATATTTCGTCGGTTGATAAAAATAGAGCATGGTTGAACGTAACGTACATTATTCTTGCGAAAAACAGTCCCGACAAAACTGCAAACGGCGCAATATAGAAGAACATTTCGGGGTGGAATTTTTTTCTTTTCACATTGTGTACGGCAGGTAAAAATATAATAACGCAGATACCTATTGCAATAAACAGAGCGTGCGGAGTGAAAAGACCCGCATCAAGTAAAGTTCGCAAAATCTTATTTACCTTTCTTCTTTACTTTGAAAACAAAATCACGCTGAATAATATAATTGACGAAATACATCACAACGTCATATATGACCTTAACAATGACAGGGAAAGCATCGCCGATATTGTTGTCGGCAGCATATTGATCGGCAAGAGTCATAACACCGCTTCCGAGAAGCATTACAAAAATTGCAAGCGCAGCATATTTTATAACAGCTGTTTTTGAACAGTTACCGCCAAATACGATCTTTCTGTTTATCATATAGTTACATGTGGCGCTTATTATTCTCGCAAGCAGGAATGAAATGCCCGAGGAAAGTGTGCACACATACATGAAAATGAAGAAGAACAGATAGTCAATAACGAAGGACAAAAGACTGCCCGATGCAAACAGGAAAAGTCTTGATGCTATCCGCAAAGAGTCCTTTACTGCATTATAGTGGCTCGTTGCGTTTTCGTTTATATATATAGTTTTTATCTCGATTTCACGGGGCTTTATGCCAAGCTCGCGCAGCTTTAAAAGCATGTTCATTTCATATTCGTATCTCTCACCGTTAAGACGTGACATCACTTCAAAATACTCACGTGCAAATCCGCGAAGCCCTGTTTGTGTGTCGTATATCTTAAGTCCTGTTGAAAGCTTGAACAGTCCGCGAGTTACGGAATTTCCGAGCTGAGAACGGAACGGCACGTTTTCGTCAAACCGTCTTCCGCCGATAATCAGATCATCGGGGTGACTTTCAAGCTCGTTTGCGACCTTTTTTATATCGGTAACAGAGTGCTGACCGTCACAGTCAGCGGTTATTATACCGCCGATTTCTGGCATGCGGTTCATAATATATCCGATTCCTGACTTCAATG
>JAZTXA010000145.1:0-18933 GCA_045636245.1 Eubacteriales bacterium
TTCTGATCACGAACCGATTCGCTTGTACCCGATTGACTGTCTGTTACAGGAATTGTTTCCGCATCGATTACGTCTTGTGTAACACTATCATTTTGCGTTTGTGAATCTGTAACAGCCTGTGTATCCGAAGACATTTCATCATTGGATGCACCGGCAGAGATAACTGAAAAAATATCATCTGCCTGCTCATATTCCGACAAAGCTTCATCGTCAAAAACAATATTGTCAAGTGAATCGATATCAGTTATTTCGGAATTATATGTAATTTCTAATTCAAACGGCGCGTCATCCGCTGATACGGTTATTTCCATATTGAAGCTCTCACTTACAATATTGCCGTTTTCATCAACGACAACGGTAGCGTATCCGGATACTTCAGGAGTTTCATCAGTGGGAATAACACTCGAAAGGTCAAAAGCATCGATCACGGACTCAGGCAGAATTCCATCTGTTGTAACAGTATAGCCGCCATTTGTTTGGAGTGCATTGTAGCCTGAAAAATCAGCTATCCAATCCATTTTACGCAGTTCGATACAATCACTGGAATAAAAATCGTCGGCAGTCAATTCACCGCAGCACTGTGTTTCGCCGTTAACATACAGTATACCGTCTTTGTAATATTTAGCATCGGCAATCTGCTCGCCAACATAGCTTTCCATAAGGAACTGCATACCGTCATCATCAGAGATAAGTTTCTCCACCCCGTCAATACGTATTTCTTCATCAAGCATTTTCATAACGATAATTGACTTGTAGGTATAGCTCTTATAGTGTTCCCTTTTGGCAACAGCATCAGTAACGATCTTTTTGCCGTTTATGCCGTTTTCTGAAACATCCTCATTCGGTGTTTCGGGACCTACGGAAACTGTGGTGTCCTTTGCATCATCTTTTTCGGACGAATTAGTTTTTTCAAAATATTCAAGTATCTGAGGGAATGCGGCGTATTGCTTTATCTGCTCCTTAAACGCTTCTTCCTTTGATATGAATGTTATACTTTCGACATTGTTAAGATTCTTGATGGCAGCTTCGATTTCCTTTTCACGACCGTCTTCAAGATCATAATCGCACATACATACTATCTCATTGAGACCGTCAAGCTCATTAAGATTCACGTATATGTTGTATACAAGAAGGCCGAAACAGCCTGTAACAAGCAAACATAAGGAGAGTGTCAACACAGAGGCAACAGTCATAAATCCGTTTCTGACAAGACTGTGCAAGCTTCTCTGTGTGAGATATTTAAAACTATACTTTCTCATTGAACATACCCCCTATCCTATCTTCGGTTATAACACCGTCATTGATAACAACAACACGCTTCTGGAAATAATCAACGAGATTTTTGTCGTGTGTTATTACAATTACAGTTCTGCCACCCTGATTAAGCTGGATAAGCAAGTTCATTATATCAAGACTCATCTGAGGGTCTACATTCGCCGTAGGCTCGTCTGCGATTATAATTTTGGGGTTGTTCGCCAGCGCACGAGCAAGAGATACTCTCTGCTGTTCACCGCCCGAAAGCTCTGTCGGGAAGTTATTCGCACGCTCACTGAGTCCCAGAAGTGTTAAAAGCTTCGGAACACGTTTTTTGATCGAACTGTTCGGCTCACCGATGGCACGCATTGCAAATGCAACATTTTCGTATACCGTACTTTTTTCAAACAGCTTAAAGTCCTGAAAAACAACGCCTAAATTGCGTCTGTAATAAGGTACCTTGCGGCTTTTGAGCGAATTAAGATCATAATCATCGACCTCTATCGAGCCTTCTGTAGGCTCTTCTTCGCGAAGTAACAGTTTCAAAAGCGTTGATTTACCTGCACCCGAATGACCTACAATGAAAACAAAACTTTCATCCTCAATTGTGAGGTTTATGTTTTGAAGTGCGACGGTCTTGCCGTCATAAACCTTTGTAACATTATTGAATTTTATCATACTATTTTCCTTAGGTAAGGGACAGATCAGAATTTTGCAGGCTTGCTTGTAAGATACTTCTGGACCATGAGTGCCACTTTGAACGTAATTGCATGTTCAAATTCACGCAGGTCAAGCCCTGTTATCTTTCTGATCTTATCAAGTCTGTAAACGAGTGTATTTCTGTGTACAAAAAGCTTTCTCGATGTTTCGGAAACATTTAGATTATTTTCAAAAAACGCTTGAATGGTCATCAGCGTTTCACGGTCGATGCTTTCTATCGAGCCTTTTTTGAACACCTCATTAAGGAACATTTCACAAAGAGTTGTCGGAAGCTGATATATAAGTCTTCCTATGCCGAGATTTTCATAAGCGATAATATTTTTCTCTGTATCGAAAACCTTTCCGACTTCAAGTGCGACCTGTGCTTCTTTGTAAGAACGCGCAAGATCCTTGACATTATCCGCCGCTGTACCGATGCCTATAGCAACTTTTGCAAAAAATTCAGACGATATCATATCATAAATGGATTTTGCAAGCTTTAATACCTCAGAGGATTCATATCCCGGCTTCATTTCCTTTACGAGTACAATGTCACGCTCGCCCACACTGATAACAAAATCCTTGTTTTTATCCGGATACATACTTGCGATCATATCAAACGGAACCGTATCCGTTGTTGAGAGGAATTTTATCAGAATTACAACACGTGTTACTTCAGTTGAAAAATGAAGCTCTTTTGACTTTATGTAGATGTCACTCGGCAAAATATTGTCGAGAATTATATTCTTTATAAAGGACGCTTTATCATACTTTTCATCATAAAGATTTTTAATGTTGGTGAGAGAAATTGCAAGAATTGACGAAATTCTGTCAGACATCTTATCTTCGCCTTCGACAAAAACGATATATTCCGCTTTCGTTGAATTTTCAATGGGGCGGTATGTGTACCCCTTTGAGTAAACAACATCGGCGGTGTAAGCAAGCTCGTCTTTTATTCCCTGTCGTGTCTCACCTATTTTTGTAAGATCCGAACACGATATGATCACGCCATTATCATCAATAACACCGATTACGCGATCAACAGCATCCTTCATTTGATGAATTATGCTTTGAAATAACCTGTTCGACATATACACCTCCGCAAATAACGATTGAATTGACAGTACCTTTACGGTACACATCTAACATTTTAACCTATTTTTTGTAACATTTCAACATACAATTAAAAATTTTATATAAATTTTTACGTCTTTTTCGTCATAGTTTATAAAAGAATGTACAAAAAACAACTTTACAGATCAAATTCATAAATCAGGCAGGACAGTACAAAGAGGGGAGCAGTTTCGCACCTCAATATCCTTTTTCCAAGTGTTACAGGCAACGCACCGTAACATGTAGCCATTGCCGCTTCCTCGGATGTATATCCTCCTTCTGGACCGATAAAAACAGATATCTCATTACAGTTTTTATCTTTTATAGCCTCTTTTATTGATAATGATTTTTCCAGCTCATAACAAAACAGCTTTTTCCCTTTGGCATTTTTAAGAGCCGTTTCCATATCAATGGGTGAAAAAACAGCCGGAACTATTCCTCTTCCGCTTTGTTTTGCAGCAGATTCTGCAATTTTTGCAAAACGCTCAATCTTCCGGCTGCAATCCTTTCCGTCATATTTTACAATACACCTTTTACTGTTAACAAGCGTAATATCGTGAACCCCTATTTCCGTCGCCTTTTGTATTATAAGATCAAGCTTGTCGCCCTTGGCAAGTGATTGGTAAAGATGAATCTTCACCGCAGGCTCTGATGCGGCAATATTCATATCAATAATATTTGCTGTAACGGACTCAGGAGTGATCGTGAGTATCTCACACGTATACTCACGCATTTCTTCATCGCAAACAGTTATGATATCACCCGGTCGGCACCGAAGCGAAACACCGATATGTACACAATCATCGCCTTTTATCGTTACGGTATCCGATGAAATATCTTTGGATGAAATAAAAAACCGCATTATTTATCAGCGTCCTCTGTTTCAGGAATAACTATGGCAAGAAAATGGCAATCTTCTCCGCCAATTGCGACCATACCGTGAGGCCATTTTGAATTGAGATAGATACAGTCACCCTCATTCAATATTTCAACCTTGTCATTTATAACCATTTTGAGCGTGCCCTTGATTATCATATCAAACTCATGACCGTCGTGAACGCACATATGTATGGGCGCATCAACTGCATCTTCACTGAAAGGAACGGTTACCGTAAACGGCTCTATCTTTCTGTCACTGAACATATATGCCATATTCTGATAATCAAAGCCGACACGTCTTTCAACAGGAAGACCATTACCCTTTTTTGTTACGGTATAAACGGAAAGCTTTGGTGCTTCACCCATTATAAGGTCGGTAAGGTCAACACGCAGTCTCTGAGCTGCTTTACACAGAAAAGAGATAGACATATCACGCATACCCTTTTCACATTGTGTATATTCTTCCTCGGTAGTATCTGTAAATTTAGCCATATCAGCAGTTGTAAAACCGAGAATATCACGCAGATCCGCGAGTCTTTCTCCTATTTGTTTAAGATTGGATATTTCCATATTTGCCTCCTGTAAAAAACGATATTTCTCCTGATAAGATTATATCACAACAGCAAATCTTTGTAAAGCACAAATTGTTAATAATATACAATATTATTAAAAAAGGGCTCGATTTACATCGAGCCCTTTTTAAGTTAAAAAATCGAAAATAATTCGGAAACCCTGATAACCGTATCGGGATAATCACCGTAGATTCTTTCCATACATAGCAGTAATGAAGACAAAACTGTCAATGCAGAAAATGATACAATAATAACATTCATTATTCTTTTGTGTGATGTGCCGTCATACAAAAATCCGAGTATCATAAAACAAACGATCGCCAATAAGAAATACGTATCCATTCTGTATCTTTCAGTAAGATACGGAGACCAAAGAATGTCCGCAGCTGTAATAAGTAAGACTGCAACTACCAATCCTATCAAAAAATAAGAGGTTTTGGTCTGTAAAAATTTCTTATATACAAGCGGATGAATTATGAATACGGATAACATCAAAACAGGGAAATTCATAAAGACACTACTTGCGCGCAGATACGGGAACACGGAATCCATACCCGAATACGCAAAGAAATTTGTAATCGTATCGTTAACTATGCGGAATATCTGATAAAGACCAATCGACATACTGTAGCTTGATTGGTCGGTAACCGTAAGCTGATAAGCCTGTCCGAACTCCATGGGATCACCAAATCTGACATAGTTGTACATCATCAAGCATACCGCAACAACAAGATAAGGTGATGCCGCAAGTGCCAGCTTGCCGATAAGCTTTGCCTTAATTTTACGTTCACGTAGAAATACGAACAACAACGGAAGAACTACGATATTTGCAAGTCCGATTGTCGGACGGCATCCGAATACCAATGCACCAAGCAACGCGCCGACAGCGGCAAATAATATCTTTCGGTTTTCCGTGCCATCATAGTAGACAGCGCGAACAAAAAAGTAAATACTCCACAGTTCCAAAGCAATTCCGGCGGTAATGGCAGTACAGTAAAGCGCAGGTCTTGCCGCAGCATACCACACGCTCATAACAGAAAATGCAGCAGACAGTGAAAGATACGGCAAAAGATCAAGCTTTTGAAAGAAAAGCTTAGAAAGCATACGGAACAAAACGAAAATACCGATCACGATTACCACAGTAAATATCTGTGTGGCGTGATAAGTTGTCAAAGCTTCACCGGTTACGATGCGATACGGTAAAAACGTCAAAAATACAGGAACAACGCCGAAATACATATAGTAATGGCCGTTATAATACGCATGATCCCAGTGAAAAGTTACGCCCGATTCTTCCCTTTCAGCCGGATCATACGGATTTTTTAAAAGCTCAAGCTCCCATTCGTCGCCGTAAACCAGATGAAGCCTACCGTCCAAAATAGCCTCTGCCATAAGCTCATACTGATTACGGTGTCCAGGTTCCTCCCCGTTCCACATCGGCAGTTTTGACATAGGCAGTATGCACAAAGTAAACGTAAGGAATGCAACCAAGATAATCAAAAACCTTTGGTAAATAGCAGAAAGATTTTCCGACATTTTAAGCATCCTTTTTCTCCTCAAGATCCTTCAGCATCTCTCTCATTTCTTTATTTGTTCTGATTCTCATCATTTCAAAATCCTGCTTGTTCTTTTGCACGGAATTCTGAAGTTGTAAGCCCGTGAAGAACGATAAAAGAGCGGCAATAACAGAAAAACCGCAAACGATAAGCGTGGGGAAATTCGGAACAAGCGCCGTCTTGAAATAAGTGATCAAAACGGGGATAAAGAAGGCCGTTGCCAAAAGCATAAGAACAGCGCCTATCAAGCCAAAAAAGGACGCGGGCTTATAGTTGCGGTGAAGCTTCACTATCGTACCGAGGACTTTTATACCATCAGAAACCGTGCTTAATTTAGACACACTTCCTTCGGGTCTGTCCTGATACGGAATGACAACATGCTGTATACTCATATTTTTATCAAGTGCATGTATTGTCATTTCGGTCTCAATTTCAAATCCTGCCGAAAGCACAGGAAATGTTTTTACAAATTCGTAGCTGAATGCGCGGCATCCAGTCATAACATCACGTACGTTCGAACGGAAAAGTGTATTTATACTAAAGCGCACAAGCGTATTTCCGAAGTTGTGAAAATGTCTTTTGTTTTCGGTAAAATATGTAGAAGACAGTCTGTCACCTATGACCATATCTACCTGCTTATCAAGTACAAGATCAACCATCTCGCGTGCGCAATCCGCAGGGTATGTATCATCTCCGTCAACCATAACATATACCTGTGCGTCGATCTCTCTGAACATTCTGCGAATAACGTTACCTTTTCCCTGCTGATATTCATATCTTACAACAGCGCCTGCCGCTTTTGCCGCCTCATCAGTACCGTCAGTTGAATTATTATCGTAAACATAGACCGTTGCCTCGGGCAACATTTTTTTCCAATCTTCCACAACTTTGTCGATCGTTATACTTTCGTTATAACATGGGATTAATACAGCAATTTTTTCCATAAGATCAACCTTTCAAATAAATCGAATATCACCATCGATAATTACGCGTATTCATATAACCATTATTACACAAAAAACATTTTTTGTCAATACGCGATAAGATGTATTACACTAAAAATATATAAAAAGCGGCAAAAAAGAGGAGATTTGAATTTAAAACTCAAAGTTTGATGTTATACCTTGCGGAATATTTTCCCAAAAAGGTTATTATGAGCACGAGTATCACCGTTTCAAATGGGAACATCACAAGATTTTTTATGACGCGCGCAGGAAGAAGGGCAATAAATGTATTGCTGTACAGAACACTGCAGCAGAACGTATTGAGAATTATGTTACAAACAAGTGTATCAAGTGCCTTTGCAAGAACAATGCGCCATACGGGAAGCTTGCCGTTTTTGGCATATTCTCTATTCAGGATAAGGCCATAGAAAAATCCGCTTATAAGTGCCGTTACAGTAAATCCCGGAAAAAGCATACCACCCGCAGGATTTACCATATATCCGACAATATCGGCAGAAGCGCCGAATGCCATACCCGTAGCGGGACCGTATAAATATCCGCACAAAGCAATAAAAATATACGTAAACGTAATTTTCATTTCCTGAACAGGCATTATCTCAACAAGCGACACCATCCCCGCAAGCGACAAAAGCAGTGCACAAATTACAAGTTTCATCGTACGTTTTTTCAAAGAAAGCCTGTCCTGCTCACGTATTTCATCCCCTAATTTAACAGTAAACGAAATAATGAGCACTACAACACCAACCACTCCCAAGCCCCAGAAAAGCGCAAATCTTTCGGGACTTGTAGTCTTTATGGCGGCAAATGTAAGAGGTGTACCCTTTACAATTGCATACGAAACGGCACGCACGGCAAGCGTGATGAACTGCATTATCAAAAGAACTATGCCGCACATAAAAAGTCTGTGATTGTTTTTTAATTTTAACATCTTGGTTTTTCCTTCCTGACAGATGGAAATTCCCGTAGATAAAAAAGGGAGAGTGCAAAACTCTCCCGTAAGATCGGCAAACCGTAATCCAGCGGGATGCGGACATAAAACCGCAGCCTTTCGGCAATTCGTCCGGCAGACAACTCCCCGTCCTGCCGACACTGCGGAAAAATCCGCATACGCTTTATATCCTACTCTGTTTATGTATATTCTATCACTCCTATTCAGTAAATTCTATTGACATATTAACCATTTTTTTAAATTTAAAAACCTCTTTTTTCATCAAAATATACATATTTTTGCGTGAAATTTCATAAAATTAGAAGTTTTTTGTTTTCACATCATACACAATTCGATATTGAAATGATGACTCCGTCATTGTATAATTAATATAATTTTTAAAATTATCATGGAGTATGTATGGTATTTTCAAGTCTTGAATTTTTATTCCTGTACATGCCTATTGCATTGGCTGTGTACTTTCTTGTTCCAAGAAAAGCAAAAAACATATGGCTTTTGCTTATAAGCCTTGTTTTTTACGGTTGGGGCGAACCTGTGTATATCTCGCTTATGGTATTCACAATTATCGTGGATTACATATGCGGATATTTTGTCGATAAGTATCGGGAAGACCGAAAAAAAGCAAAAACAGTTTTGGTTATCAGCGTAATAATCAACCTTGCTATTCTCGGATTTTTCAAATATTACGATTTTATTGTCGGAAGCATACTAAATCTTATACCCGGTGTTAATATCCCGTTGCTCGGTTTAGGGCTTCCAATCGGCATTTCTTTTTACACTTTCCAAGCACTTTCGTATGTTATCGACGTGTACAGAGGCGATGCTAATGTACAAAAGAAGATCACCTCTTTCGGTGCGTATGTAACCCTTTTCCCTCAGCTTATCGCGGGACCTATAGTGCGTTACAAGGATGTTGACGACCAGCTCAATGACCGCTTCGAGTCTGTCGATCTCTTTGCGTCGGGTGTAAGAACATTTACAGCCGGTCTTGCAAAAAAGATAGTCTTTGCCAACGCAATCGGCGAGGTTTGGAATTATTTCCGAGATATTCCCACGGATGAGCGTTCTGTAATTGCCGCTTGGTTCGGCATCATCTGCTATTCCTTACAGCTTTATTTCGATTTCTCTGCATATTCCGATATGGCAATAGGTCTCGGAAAGATGCTCGGCTTCCGTTTCTTGGAGAACTTCAACTATCCGTATATTTCAAAAAGCATTACGGAATTCTGGCGCAGATGGCATATGTCACTGTCAACATGGTTCAGAGACAATGTTTATTTTCCTCTTGGCGGTTCAAGAAAAGGTAAATTCAAAACGTACAGGAACCTGCTTATCGTTTGGCTTCTCACGGGTATCTGGCACGGTGCATACTGGAACTACATACTTTGGGGTATATATTACGGCATAATACTTATGCTCGAAAAGGGTTTTCTGCTTAAATGGCTCGAAAAGATTCCTGCATTTTTCAGGCATATTTATACACTTATCATCGTTCTCTTTGGTTGGCTTTTGTTTGTATTTGAGGACATAGGCGCAGGCTTTGATTATATTAAGAACATGTTCGGTGTAAACGGCGCAGGACTTTTAACTGCATCAGATGCATATGAGATAACAAGAAATCTCGTATTTGTTGCAATTTTATGTGTAGCCTGCACTCCGCTTCCCAAAAAGCTTTTCTATAAGTTATACTTTAACGAAAGCAAGCTCGGCACGGTTTACAGATACGCTGTTCCCCTTGTTGCATTAGTATTTTTAACCGTCAGCATAGCATATCTTGTTGACTCAAGCTTCAATCCGTTCTTATACTTCAGATTCTAAAAGGAGGCAGTTATGAGTGAAATGAAAAAGCCCGAAGCTGAAATATTACTTGAAAAACAGCTCGAATTGGCACCTAAAGCAAAAAAGTCTAATGTTATAACTACAACGATCTTTTTAACTGTAATATTCGCGGTAACAGTTATTTTCTGGATAATGCCCGACAATGCATATTCGGGCGAGGAAAAAAGAGCTTTGAAACAGCTTCCTGAAATGACAGCGGAAAGATTTATAAGTGATTTCAAGCAAGATATAAAAGAAATATTCATGACATATGAAGAAAAGCAAAGTCTTGCGGCAGAAAATAAAGTTTTCGCAGATGAAATTGCAGAATACTACGCAGATCAGTTTCCCGGCAGAAATGTCATGCGTACGCTCAAAGGTTACACAGAAGCTATACTTTGCAAACAAGAATCAAACGGTATCATAATTTCAGAAGGCATGCTGATAAACCCAGATACGATAACGGGAACGACAGAAGATGAAAACGGTGTTATCTGTGACAGAAATGCAGAAGATGCTGTTAAAAACATAACCAAAAACATCGGTTATATCAATTACTTAAGCAAAATACTTGCACCTTCAAACACAGATGTATATACAGCTGTAGCGGGCAGAACTGTTGATGTTTATAAAGATATCTTGCCGTCACTTTATCCGTCGGATGAAAACGATGCTTTTTGGCAAGCTTATAAGGATGCATCGGAAAAAGCAGGTATAAATACAGTTGATGTACTTTCACCTTTGAAAAATCATGCGGACAGCGGCGAATATGTTTATTATAAAACAGACCATCACTGGACAACACTCGGTGCATATTACGCTTACGTTGAGATAATGAAATCGTTTGGTGAGGAGCCTTTACCGATTGAAGCATTTACAAAGGAAATTGCAAGCGAGGACTTTTTGGGTACTGTCTATGCAAAATCAGGAATTGCCCCATCAGGTGCTGACACGATGACCTTCTTCCGCTTCGAAAACGATGAAGGATTTACAACTACTGTTCCTGTTGGCGAAGATATAACGGAATACAAAGGATTTTACAACCGTAAATATTTAAGTGAAGCCGATAAATACAGCGCATTTTTAGGCCACGATAACTTTGAATTCGGCGGAAACAACCCATTAACACTTATCACCAAAGACGGGGAGGAAAACAGAGAAAAGCTTGTTCTTATCAAAGACAGCTTCGCTCACTCACTTGCTCCCTTCCTTGCATATCATTACGATCTTGTAATCCTTGATATGCGTTATTATATCCCCGACGGTACAATAAACAAAACGGTCGCACAGTATGCAGCAGACGAAACCGTGTCAAAGGTGCTTATCCTTTACAATATGGAAACATTTATGAATGATGAATATCTGATGCGCATAATAGGTTAAAAATAAAATCAGCCTGTACGTTTAATAACGCACAGGCTGATTTTTATCGTTTTAATCCATTAAAAGCTTTTTCATTCTTATATCTTTACCCGTGAAAATAAAGGGCTTGAACTCCCCTGCAAGACGCGAGAATATTCTGTCGTCATATCGTGTTCTCAAATCCTTATGGGCAAGATTTGTATTTATTATCATCGCCTTTCCTTCACAGTATCTCGTATTGACAAGATTATAAAGGCATGATGTCGTAAACTGATTTACATTTTCTGTTCCGAGGTCGTCGATCACCAAAAGCTCGCAGTCGAAATATTTATCAGATCTCGGTGCTTCTGTCTGTGTGCGCTTGAATTTGTCATATTCAAAGTCCGCAAAGATATTCTGCGCCGTGTTATATATCACATAATAACCTCTGGAGATAATTCCTGCGGAAACTGCCACAGAAAGATGCGTTTTTCCTGTACCTGTTGTGCCCAAAAACAAAAGACTGTCGTTATTTTCCTTTGAAAATGTATCCACATATTCCTTCAGCTTTCCAAGTATAAAGGACATATTTTCAAAGTCCTTCAGGTCATCGGCATAATATGAAAGGTCGAAATTGTCAAAGCGCATCTTGTCGGCAAGTATTCCAAGGCCTGAAATTTCCGTCATGCGCTTTGCAAGCTCATTTTTCATACAAATGCACATTTTACCGTCAAATGTCCCTGTATCTGCACATTTTCCGCATCTGTATTTCGGCATAAAATGATCTTCGGGATATCCGTATTTTTCAAGAAGCTGTGCGCGTTTTGAAAGCAACTGTGCATTTCTTTCCTTCAGCTCGGAAAGCTTTTCTTCCAGATGTGAGCGTCCGTCTGTTGCCGCCTTGAAAACTGACAGCGCTGTTTTTGAAAGCTCTGCCTCAACCTCTCCCAAATCGGGATATTTTTCGGAAAGTGACATGCGCCTTGCATCTGCATCCCTGCGCGCTTTCTGTGCATTTTCGTCAAACGACCGTTTGACCGATATGTATATATCGTCTCTGTAACTCATTATTTTTTATCCTTATAACTGCGTTTGATGGCAGCCGTCATAAATTCATCCTCGTCGAAATTGCCAAGCTGAGTTTTGTTTTTTGCCTCTTTTTCCTTTTGGCTCGCCTTGTAGCTTTCAGCCTCTGCCTTTGTTTCTTCGACCGTCGTAAAACCTTCTGCGTGCCATCTTTTCAGTATAGCGGAAGCATAGCTTACAGCCGACTCTCCTGTTCTGTCAACGGTTATCTCATACGCTTCTTTTATCATTTCAAATGGCATGTTGTATTCTTCTATCCAACGGATAAAATTATTCTTTTCCTTTGAAGTAAGCGCTCGTGTACCTACTCCGAACAGATCCTTTATTCTGTACAAAAGATTGTTCTTTTTGTCCTCTTCCGCAAGGTGGGAATCAAGCGCTTCAATGGTAATAATATCATTGTCAAACATGCTGTATGCCATACGCGATATATAAACTACCGATTTTTTATCGTTCGCTATACAGTATTCAAACAGCCTGTCTATGTACTCGGGCGAAAGCCTGAGATATTCATACATAGATACGAGATGCGATACTTCATTTTTGTTAAGCATCTTTCCCAAAAATCCGCTGCATCTGTCAATAAGTCTTTTCAGTTCATCGCTTTTTTCGATAATATCAGCCGCTTCCTCGCTTGAATACTCGGGTGCTTCCTTTTTAAGAAGATCGGATGATTTATTTTTCTTTTCAATAACGGGTTTATTTATATTTTCAGAATCGAGAAATGCCCCGTTTTTATCCCAAAAGCTTATCGCATCTTCTATATCAGCCCACTGCATGTGCAAGTCTTTAACGGCACGTGCGCGGTTCTTGGAAGGATCTTTTCTGAAATCGTCATTCGAGCAAAGGTATACCATAACGCGGAACTGCTCTGCCGTAGCAGTTTGCATAACACGAAATACAGGATCAAGGGGCAAGGATAAAACGTGTGCAGAATAATTAATTTCCATTCTTCTCCCCTCCGTTTTCTGTGTTTTCAACGCAATTTATCTCATTCATAAGAAGCATAAGCGAATCACCAAGCATAACATTCCGGCACTTTATTTTCGCGGAATGAAGCTCCTGCAAGGAAAAATTCCAAGCACCTTTAATACCGCATTCAAAAAGGAAATCACAAACAGCTTCATTTATTTCAGGCAAAGCAATGACAGCTATTGCAATTTTGTTTTCGGGCGCAAAATCCTTAAGTTTTTCAACCGCATCAACTGTAAAGCCTTTGCAGTCATTACCTATATCCTCCTTATCATAGGAGAACACACCCTTTATGCATATTCCGCGTATATCAAAAATATTTGATGACAAAAGTGCACGTGTCATATCGCCAGCTCCAATAATAACAGCGGGATATTTTTTATTAACACAAAGTATTCTGCTTACCTGAGTATATAAAAACCTCACGTTATATCCGTAGCCCTGCTGTCCAAAATCACCGAAGGCATTAAAATCCTGACGCACCTGCGAGGGTGTTATCCCCATAAGCTTCGCCAAATCACCTGATGAAATACGGAGAATATCATTGTTTAAAAGATCTCTTAAGTATCTGAAATATCTCGGCATTCTCCTCATAATGGAAGCTGATACAACGTTTTCGCCCTCGGCGGTGCTTTTGTTTTTCGTTCTCTTTTCTATATCATTAAGTGCCATGATAATACCTTTCAACGGCACTTACATTATGCCGAAATTATAATTTTTCTTTTACGTATGCGGTAAATTCTTCGCAGGTAGCACCAGTTGCTCTGCCCGTTACCTTGATACGCTTTTCTTCAAACATACAGATGTCAAGCGCGCATGAAAGCTTGTCGGCTTCTGCCTGATATCCTATATGGGAAAGCAGCAAAACAGCGGCACGGAGCATTGAGCAAGGATCGGCATAGATCGCACGTCCTTCATTTACCATACGTGGTGCCGAACCGTGTATTGCTTCAAACATCGCGTACTTCTTACCGATATTTGCACTTCCCGCAGTACCTACACCGCCCTGGAATTCAGCCGCTTCGTCGGTTATGATATCGCCGTAAAGATTGGGAAGCACAAATACTTTGAAATCACCTCTGCGTTTTTCATCAACAAGCTTTGCCGACATAATGTCAATGAACCATTCATCTGTGATTATTTCGGGATATTCCTCACCGACTTTTTTCGCAATATTCAAAAACTTACCGTCTGTTGTCTTTATTATGTTTGCTTTCGTGACAATGGAAACTCTTTCCTTGTTATTTTTTCTTGCATATTCGTAAGCAAGACGTGCAATTCTTTCACAGCCTTCAGAGGTTGCAACACAGAAATCAACACCGAGGTCTTCCGTTATGTGTACACCTTTGCTTCCGACTGCATATGCACCTTCTGTATTTTCTCTGAAAAACGTCCAGTCAATTCCCTTGTCGGGTACTTTTACGGGACGGAGATTTGCAAAAAGGTCAAGATTTTTACGCATCGCAACATTTGCGCTTTCAATATTGGGCATGCCGTCACCCTGATGAGGTGTCGTTGTAGGACCTTTGAGTATAACGTCACATTTATAAAGTTCTTCCATTACATCGTCCGGGATAGCTTTCATATGCTTAATACGGTTTTCGATCGTAAGACCTTCAATGTAACGTATTTCAACCTTCCCCTTTGCAATTTCATCTGCAAGTAAAGATTCAAGTACGCTTGCTGCCGCATTTGTAATAGTGGGGCCTATGCCATCGCCGCCTGTAACACCGATAACTATTTTATCAAGCTTTGTGTAATCAACAAAATCCTTTGATGCGTTTATTTTTTCAACTCTTGCAAGCTGCTCATACATCAACGCTTTGAATTTTTCAGCCGCATCACTGACGCATGCCTCGTATTTATTTATTATTTCATTCATTTTAAGGACCTCCGATTAGGAAAAATTCTTTCTAAAATTTTATTTTTTAACCTTCAATTTATTTTTTATTAACATTCGCAAAAGCACATACAAAAAGCACTTCTTTTCGATACTTTTTTCTTTTGTGCGATTTTACCAAACTCAAAAGTTGTGTAAAAATACAGCTGTTAACTTAAATTAATCCACACATTCCACATACTTTTCCACATTTTCGATAGTAAAAGTGGGTAAAGTCAGCCGATTTTACTTGTTTATCCACAAGTTATCCACATTTTTCCTGTATTGAATAAAAACAAGCAGTTATCAAATTAATGAATATCCGCACCGTTTTTTTACACAAAACGGGATTTTTTTTACAATTTGTGCCGTCATTTCGACGAAAATTGTGAACTTTCATTCACAACTATTGACACGCCTTCGGGCATACCTGCTCGGAAGCTTTTCCATTCAAGGATGTACCTTCAAAATTACCGCTTAAATACTCATATTTTCCTTGTGCTGCAATCATTGCGCCGTTATCTCCGCACAAAGAAATCGGCGGACAATAGAAGGAAATATTATTTTTTTCACAAAACTGCGACAGCACACGGCGCAGATGTGAGTTTGCGGCAACACCGCCCGATATCACGAGCTTTTTGAACTTATATCTTTCGTATGCCATTTCTGTTTTCTTCATAACGGAATCACAGACTGTCTTTGTAAACGAAGCGGCAACATCGGCGCGGTTAATTTCCTCACCCTTCATTGTCGCACGGTTTACATAATTTATAACAGCCGTTTTAAGCCCCGAAAAAGAAAAATCAAGTGTGTCATCTTTTATTGCCGCAAGCGGAAACTTGACGGCATTACAGTCACCCTCGTATGCAAGCCTGTCCATTTCAGCTCCGCAAGGGTAACTCAATCCAAGTACCCTGCCAGCTTTATCAAACGCCTCACCTATCGCATCATCACGGGTTGTACCGACAGTTATCATATCGTCATAATCCTTAACGTCAATAAGCGATGTGTGACCGCCAGAAACTACAAACGCAAAAAAAGGAGGTGCGGGTGCATCTTCGAGCAGATAATTAGCCGCAATATGTCCTTTTATATGGTGGACGCTTACAAGCGGAATATCGTTTGCATATGCCAATGATTTTGCGAAATTCACACCAACCAAAAGCGACCCGATAAGTCCCGGACGTGAGGTTACGGCAATACAACCGATATCAGAAAGTGTAAGCTTCGCCTCATCAAGTGCGGCATATGTAACATTTGAAATAGCTTCAATGTGTGCACGGCTGGCAATTTCAGGTACGACACCGCCGTAAAGCGCATGCTCACCAACCGAGGAAGCGATAATGTTTGACAGTATTTTATTTTTATTTGTTTCCGCATCCGTAAAGATAACGGATGCGGAGGTTTCATCGCACGAGCTTTCTATACCAAGTATATACATAATCAAACGGAATAGTTCATAAGCACCGCATCATCTGTCGGGTGCGAATAATATCCCGGTCTTTCTCCCACCTTTTCAAACCCGATCTTCTCATAAAAAGATACAGCGGGGGTATTTTCTTTTCTTACTTCAAGTGTTATGATATCGATATCGTTTTCCTTGGCATATTCAAGAAGACGATCAAACAATTTTTCGGCAATTCCCTGGCGTCTGTACTCTTCTTTAACGGCAATATTCATAAGCTGGCCTTCTGTAAGTATATGGTAAATACCTGCATATCCGACAATTTCTTCACCGTTCAATGCTGTGATAAATACAGCAAGGGGATTCGAAAGCAACTCAATAAACATTTCCTGTGTCCACGGATCGGTAAAGCACTTTTCTTCAAGCTTTGCAATCTCAATTATGTGTGCTCCGTCTAAAGGAACGATTTCAATTTCATTTATACTCGGAGGTTTATCCATTATATTAAAAACCTTTCTTAATAACCGAATTTACCGCTTATACTGTCATCATTGATTATCCAATCCTTGACATCGTATACGGTATATTCCGTTTTTGTATTTCTCACAATAACTTTTGATATTCCTGCATTTATAACCATACGCTTACACATTTGGCAACTGCAGGAATCACTTATGATTTCGCCTGTTTTCCCATCAATCCCCGCAAGATACAGGACGGATTCAAGCATTTCGGAACGGGGGGCTGCAATTATCGCATTCGCCTCGGCATGTATTGAACGACACATTTCATATCTTTCCCCTCTCGGTATACCGAGCTTATCGCGCATACAGTAACCAAGATCGGAGCAGTTAACACGCCCTCTGGGCGCGCCGTTATATCCTGTTGAAACGATAGTATCGTTTTTCACGATTATAGCACCGTATTTGCGGCGCAGACACGTACTTCTTTCAAGTACAGTCTGTGCAATATCAAGATAGTAATTCGCCTTGTTTACACGATCATTCATAATCTGCACCCTCTCTTACGAAAAATACTCAATTAAAGCTTGCTTGCAAAATCCTTAAGATATGCCTTAAAGCTTTCACCAAGGGTGGGATGATTTATACCGAATTCGATATTTGCCTGCAAAAATCCAAGCTTATCACCCATATCAAATCTCTTGCCTTCATATTCAACAGCGGTCATACCTACTGTTCTTGCAAGCTCCTTCATGGCATCGGTAAGCTGTATTTCACCGCCGGCACCGGGTGCTGTGTTTGCAAGAATGTCGAATATATCGGGGGTAAGAACAACTCTGCCTAAAATTGAGAAGTTTGAAAACTTTTCTTCAATCGTTTGAGGCTTCTCTACCATATCGGATACTGCATAGATGTTATTTTCAAGATGCTCTGTTTTAAGTGAGCAATATCTTTTAACATCTTCGTCACTTACTTCGCATACACCGGCTGTTGCTTTACCGTATTTTTCATACGCATCTATAAGCTGTTTTGTAACAGGTGTTTTATATGACATTATATCATCACCGTAAAGAACCGCAAACGGTTCATCACCTACGAAGGATTTAGCGCAGGAAATTGCATGGCCAAGTCCCCTTGTAACCTTCTGACGTATAAAATAGATGTTTGCAAGGGAGCATACTTCTTCTATATCGGCAAGCTCTTTTTCCTTCTTTTTCATGCGAAGATTATTGTCATACTCTATTGAATAGTCAAAATAATCCTCAATAACGCCTTTATTTCTGCCGTTTATGATAAGAATATCTGTAATTCCGGATTCAACAGCTTCTCTTATGAGATACTCCATCGAAGGACGGTCAACAATAGGAAGCATCTCCTTAGGAACAGTTCTTGCAATAGGAAGCATTCTTGTACCGAGTCCTGCTGCCGGAATAACCGCTTTTGTAATCTTTTTCATTTCGTTTTACCTGCCTTTCGTATAAAGAAAAGTATCCACGCCGACATTATGTTTCACTTACAAACAGCGCCGACGCCGCTTTTATCGCAGTGTCGGCGCCTGTATATAAAGTTCAAGCTGCCGAAGTGAGTTTTATATCTGTTAATTTTTTATCAATTGAAATCATTATATATTATATTGTCACATTTTTCAATAGTTTTTTTAAAAAAACTTATTTTCTTGACTTAATTACCTTAAGTCTGGAAAATTCTTCCCTTTCCTTTTCTTCAAGAACCTCTGTTATGATTTTAATTTGGGATTTAAATCCCGGAATCACCACATTTTTAATGTAGGCAAAGGTTTCCTGCTCCCCTTTTTCCGCCAGCATGGTCAAAAGGAAGCACAATTCTTTCTGCAGTCTGGGGTGCATCAGGGTTTTATCCAAGCTCCGCTCATAGTAGGCAAGGGCGGATTTGTCGGTATACTTCTCGCCCTCATAGACCATACAGGCCGCACGGCGGTCCATGATCATCTCCGCCAGATAACGGC
>JAZTXA010000146.1:0-36958 GCA_045636245.1 Eubacteriales bacterium
TTTTGCCATTTTATTTTTTCCTTTCTTTAGGGTCAGAATTTCTTTCCCGTTAGATAAATTTTATTTTACGTAATCTCCTCGGTCAATGACCGTTTCATAGCCTATCTCTGCAAGGCTTGCCATGATGTTTGCGAGGTTTTCTCCCGCCTCGCTTCCCGTGTATGCCTTTCCGTTATAAAGCATATATTTTTCACGCACACTTGACGGTGAAAGATTGGGCATTATAACATTTGCCCCGGACATAATTCCTTTTTCACGTCCGCCAACGGCAACGGAACCGAGCGCAGTTGTCGCCGGCAAAAGGATATTTGGGTGAATAAGCCTTATAAGTGACAATAGATAACAGGTAAAATCTGCACTTCCTGCTTCAAACTCACCAAACGGTGTGTCAATATGAGGTATAAACGGGCCAATTCCGCACATGTGAGGCTTAAATTCTTCAATGAATTTAAGATCGTTTGCAATATGCTTTACCGTCATAAAAGGGGATGAAACCATAAAACCGCATCCTACCTGAAAGCCCTCTGCTTTAAGGTCGTTTAAACACCTTATTCTTTCGTCATATGACATATTTTCGGGGTGGAGCATCTCATAATGCTCACGTGTTATGCTTTCGTGGCGTAAAAGATACCTGTCAGCGCCCGCTTCCTTTAACCTGCGGTAGCTTTCGCGTGAACGCTCCCCAAGTGACAGTGTCACGGCACATTCGGGATACTTTGTTTTTATCGTTTTGACTATATCGCAAATCACGTCATCGGTGAAATACCCATCCTCACCGCCTTGCAAAACAAAGGTGCGGAAGCCGAGGTCATACCCCCCATCACAGCAGGTGAGTATTTCGTCCTTTGTCAGTCTGTAACGGGAACAAAGAGTATTGCTTTTTCTTATACCGCAATAATAGCAGTCGTTTTTGCAGATGTTTGATATTTCAATAAGCCCTCTTATAAAGACCTTGTTTGAATATACCTTTTTTCTTGCTTCAACTGCCTTTGCACGGGCATAGTCATAGGTGTCATCGTAAAAATTTGATATAAGCTGTTCATATTCATTAAGTGACAGCGAATGTTCTGCCGCGAGCTTATCGATAAGTTTAAATGTGAGCATCGTGAACCCCCGAATAAACAGTCTTAACACTTACCCCATCAAGCTTTCCTATCTTGCCTGCAAGCGCGGATATGATATCCTGCGGAGCATCAATGGCAACGCTTATGATATTTATATTCTTTTTGCGGTAGGGAATACCCATTCTGCCTATCACATACTCACCGTATGTATGCAAAATCGAGTTTACTTGTTCTGCCGAATCAAATTTTTCAACGATTATGCTTATAAGTGCGACTCTTGTTTCCATAATTCCTCCGAAAGCATATATGTTTATAATACTCGAAAAATATGAACAATACATTTATATATTAATTAAATAAATAAAACATTGATTTCTATGTAAAAATTACACAAATGCATATGTCGATATTTGTGCAATTTTGTCATTGAAATTTGTATTTGCTTGTGATAAAATATCGTTTGCAACCGTTGAGGCTTTTGGAATTACAATTGTAAGACCGAAAGCGGAGGAGGCTCTGGAGAATCCCGCAAGCCGTGCGGGTGCCGAAGGTGCAAGGCTTAATGCTGAATCTCTCAGGCAAAAGGACAGGGCAGGCATTCGTTTTTATATGTCTGAAATATTTCCTTATTCTCCGCTGCTTTTCAGCGGATTTTTATTTTTTTACAGGAGGGCGTTTTTATGGACGCAGTTTTAAAAGTTGTTCAGACTATAAATGCGTATATGTCTGACTACATTCTTATTGTTTTGCTTGTCAGCGTAGGTCTTTTCTACAGCTTTAAGACGAGATTTGTTCAGGTTCGTTGTTTCGGAGAAGGTATGAAAAAGGTTTTCGGTAACTTCTCTATGAAGGGCGGTAAGCAGAATGGCGGTCTTTCATCGTTCCAGGCACTTTCCACAGCTATTGCCGCACAGGTCGGTACAGGTAATATTGTCGGTGCGTGCGGTGCGATACTCGTAGGTGGTCCCGGTGCTATATTCTGGATGTGGGTTATCGCATTTCTGGGTATGGCTACTATTTATGCCGAGGCTGTGCTGGCACAGGAAACAAGAGTTAAGGAAGCAGACGGAGAAATCCACGGCGGTCCCGTTTACTATATGAAAAAGGCATTTCCTAATGGATTTGGCAAGTTCCTTGCGGCATTTTTTGCTATTGCTACCGTTCTGGCACTCGGTTTTATGGGCTCAATGGTACAGTCAAACTCTATTGCTGAGTCTATTTGTAACGCCGTTGGTGTTAATTATACTGACTGGGGATGGATAATCGGTGCAGCACTTGCGATTATCTGCACGATCATTTTTATCGGCGGTATTCAGAGAATTGCTTCTGTTGCTGAAAAAATAGTTCCCGCTATGGCATGTTTGTTCCTTATAGGCGGTCTGATAGTTCTCATTACCAATATCACTAAGCTTCCCGAGACATTTACAATGATATTCAAATATGCCTTTACCCCAAATGCTCTCATAGGCGGTGGTATCGGTTATGCACTCAAGACGGCTATCAGCCAGGGCGCAAAGCGAGGTCTTTTCTCGAACGAAGCGGGTATGGGTTCAACACCTCACGCACACGCACAGGCAAATGTTGAAAAGCCTCACGATCAGGGCGTTGCTGCTATGATAGGTGTATTTATAGATACATTTATCGTTCTTACTATGACTGCTCTTGTTGTTATCACAATGCTTTATACTTCAAACGGTCCTGTAGGCGACACCTATAAGGCAGAGACAGAAGCTATCAGCGTTATGACCGATGCGGAGATAAATGAAAGTTATGCAGCATTGGTTGAGGAAAGTGGTATCACCAACACTGTTGCTGACACTGAAGCTAAGAAAAACGCACTCATACAGGATGTATACAACGACGCGATTTCCGAGTCCGGTATAAGCAAGACTAACGCAATGCAGTGGGCTCTTACAAACGGATTCCCGTCCTTTATGAGCGGAATAGGTAATGCGTTTGTTGCTATCTGTCTTATGTTTTTCGCATTCACTACGATTATCGGATGGAATTTCTTTGGTAAGATAAATATTCAGTATCTGTTTAAGAATAACAAGGCTGCTACGGTTATTTATTCTGTGGTATCAATAGTATTCATCTTTCTGGGAACGCTGGCTTCTAATGACCTTGTGTGGGAGCTTACGGACTTCTTCAACTATCTAATGGTGCTTCCCAATGCTATTGCACTCTTTGCACTGTCAGCGATAGTTGTTAGTGCAACAAAGAAAAAATGAACATCTGATTATAAAAAAAAGCCTTGATTTGATTATTTAAATCATATCAAAACGGTGTATAATTAATTTAATCAAATGTAGAGGTGTTTTATTATGGCTTATAAAAGAGTTTTAACTATTCAGGATATTTCCTGCTTCGGTCAGTGCTCCTTGACAGTTGCACTTCCGATAATCTCCGCGTGCGGAATTGAAACGTGTGTTTTGCCGTCTGCTGTGCTTTCAACGCACACAGCAGGTTTTTCCGGATATACGTTTGCTGATCTTACAGAGGATATGCCGAAGATCAAGGATCATTGGGTGAAGGAAAATATTTCATTTGATGCACTTTATACAGGTTACCTCGGATCTGCACAGCAGATACAGTATGTTTGCGATATTTACGATGCCACGGTTAACGGTGCGCTTATCGTTGACCCTGCTATGGCTGACAACGGCAAGCTTTATCCCGGATTCGATGAAGCGTTTGTTGAAAAGATGAAAACGCTTTGTGCGGCGGCTGATTACGTTGTTCCCAACATAACAGAGGCTTGCTTCATTACAGGTGTTGAGTATAAAACGGAGTATGACAGGGCGTATATCGACCTTATCATAGAAAAGCTTTCGTCCATTGGATGTAAAAACGTTGTACTTACGGGTGTCAGATACAATGAGGGCAAGACGGGCGTTGTCGTTTTTGAAAACGGAAAGTACAGTTATTATGAGCATGATATGCTCCCCAACAGCTGTCACGGCACGGGTGACATATACGCATCGGCTTTTGTCGGTTCGCTTGTAAGAGGTAAGAGTGCATGCGAAAGCGCGAAGATTGCGGCGGATTATACGGTTGAGTGTATAAAAGCAACAGCCGAGGAGGAGAACCATTGGTACGGAGCGAAGTTTGAGCCTGTGCTCGGCAAGCTGATATCAATGCTTGAAGAATAAGAATTAATGAAAAGAACAAAGCTTGCTGACAGACAGCTTCCCGACTATACAAAGGGTGAGGAAATATTCAATACCGTCAGCCACATTGTCGGCGCGGCGCTCGGTGTTGCTGTTTTGGTGTTGTGTATTGTGTATTCGGCAATAAACAGCGATGCATGGGCGGTCGTCAGCGGCTCAATATATGGGGCATCAATGGTGGTGCTTTATACAACATCAAGTATTTATCACGGACTTCACCCGAATATGGGTAAAAAAGTGATGCAGGTGCTTGACCACTGCATGATAAACTTCCTTATTGCGGGAACTTATACACCTGTGTTACTTTGCGGTATACGACCCGTACATCCCGGATGGGCTTGGGCTTTGTTCGGCATCGTGTGGGGCTGTGCCGCCGTTGCGACGGTTTTTACTGCAATTGACCTTGATAAATATGCAGTACTTTCGATGATATGCTATCTCGGCATGGGCTGGTGCATTGTTTTGGCTATAAAGCCTGCTATGGCATCAATAGCACCTATGGGGCTGATGTTTATTTTCGTCGGCGGTATTGCTTATACTTTAGGTGCTGTACTGTACGGTATCGGCAATAAGGTAAGATATATGCACTCGGTGTTTCATCTGTTTGTAATTGCAGGAAGTGTGTTGCAGTTCTTTGGGATAATTTTTTATGTACTATAATATAAAGAGGTCGGAGCGCTCCGACCTCTTTATTCATTTCTTTTTCAAAATGGAAAGTATACCCTTTTTCTCATACGGTGCACGGACAATATTCAAAAGTTTGTAACCTGTTTTTTCAACAATATTTTTAAGCTCTGCATCGTTTATCTTTATATCAGTAAGTATGACTGTTTGCTTATCCTTGTGAGAGGATACTACTTTCTTTACGTTAAAGCTGTTTCTTATCGCATCATTCATATGCGCCTCACACATCGGGCACATCATACCATCTATTTTGAGTGTTATTTTTTCCATTTTATTTTCTCCCTTGTGACAGTTAGTGTATGCTAACCTGATTATACCCCCGTTTTTCTGTTTTGTCAATATAAAAAGTTTTATTTAACTTGATTTTTTTTGAAAAAATACTATACAAACCGAAAAAAATGTGGTAATATGATGAATGTAATTTTGTTACTTAAAGGAGTCTTGCATTATGAAAAAGATTTATGAAGGCAAAACAAAGGATGTTTACTCACTTGATAACGGTAATGTAATGCTGAAATTCAAGGATGACTGCACAGGCAAGGACGGCGTGTTCGATCCCGGTGAAAATACTGTCGGACTTACTATCGAAGGCATCGGCCGTGCAAATCTTGAAACATCTATCCGTTATTTTGAACTGCTTAAAAATGCGGGAATCAAGACGCACTATGTAGGTGCTGATCTTGAAAACGCAACAATGGAGGTTCTCCCCGCTACTGTGTTCGGTCACGGTCTTGAGGTTATCTGCAGGCTCGTTGCAACGGGAAGCTTCATCCGCAGATACGGCGAATATATCAAGGACGGCACACCTCTTGAAGGCGGTTATGTTGAGTGTACCTTCAAGAACGACGAAAAGGGCGATCCGCTTGTAACAGGCGAAGGACTTGCCGCGCTTAATGTAATGACTCCCGAAATGTTTGAAAGCATGAAGGAACAGACACTTAAAATAACAAAGATCGTTGCGGATGACCTTAAAGAGATAGGTCTCGACCTTTGGGATATCAAGTTTGAATTCGGTTACAACAACGGAGAGGTTATCCTTATTGACGAAATTGCATCTGGCAATATGCGTGTATATAAGGGTGACAAGATCGTTGAACCCGTTGAGCTTACAAAGCTTATCCTTAACAGATAAATATAATTTAAGAGCCGAGGGATCGGCTCTTTTATTTTTTTGTACGGGACGGCGCCCCGACGTCCCGTTTTATGCCGCCTTTTTATGTGAATTTTCTTATAAAGCGGTTGAATAAAAAACATAAGTGTGATAAAATAAATAAAATATACAGTTACAGATACAAATAAGGAATATAATATGTCGGATATTTTTTATAGATTTTCTCCGTTTATACAGGATTATATATACAGAAACAATTGGGAATCGCTTCGTGCGGTACAAACGGCGGCAGCAGAGGTGATTTTTGAAAGTGAACATAACCTTTTGCTCACCTCCTCAACGGCATCGGGTAAGACTGAGGCGGCATTTTTCCCGATAATATCGATGCTTACAGAGGATCCTTCGCAAAGCGTTGGTGTTTTGTACATCGCGCCGCTCAAAAGCCTTATAAATGACCAATTTTTAAGACTTGATGAGGTGCTGAAGGAATGTGATATTCCTGTGTTTCATTGGCATGGAGATGTTTCGGCGTCACATAAAAATAAGCTTCTTAAGTCGCCCAAGGGTATACTTCAAATCACACCCGAATCACTTGAAAGTATGCTTATGAACAGGTCAAACGATATCGTCCGTCTGTTTTGCGATCTTCGTTTCGTTGTTATAGACGAAATACACATACTGACGGGTACTGACAGAGGGAATCAGATAATCTGTCAGCTTAACAGAATTGCCAAAATCATCGGCAGAGATGTAAGACGTGTTGGACTTTCGGCAACTATCGGTGACGTTGAGATAGCAAAAAAGTGGCTTAACGGCGGCTCAAACAGAATATGCGAAGCACCGATACTGAATGAAGGCAAAACATCGTGGCGGCTCGCACTGGAGCATTTTTATATACAAAACGAAAAATTCGATCAATCGGGAACGGATGTGTTTGCCAATAAAGACGTAACGCAGTTTACCGATGAAAAGAAAGAAAACCCGATACCTGCACGTGCAAGGATAGATGCGGGGTATGAGTATATTTATGACTGTGTAAAGGACAAAAAGAGCCTTGTTTTTTCAAATTCGAGGGAAGAAACGGAGTATATAACTGCGACACTTCGCCAAATTGCAGACAACAGACATGAGCCTGATATTTTTCTGATACATCACGGAAATCTTTCCGCTTCGCTTCGTGAGGAGGCGGAATTTAAAATGAAAAATGACGAATACAATGCCGTGACATGTGCAACTGTTACTCTTGAACTTGGCGTTGACATAGGCAGACTTGAAAGAATAATGCAGAACGGCTCACCGAATACTGTTTCAAGCTTTTTACAAAGACTCGGCAGAAGCGGAAGACGCGGCGCACCGCCTGAAATGTTTATGGTGTTCAGGGAGGAAAATCCCCTGCCCGAAACACCTATGCCGCAGCTTATACCGTGGGAGCTTATCAGGGCGATAGCGATAATACAGCTTTATATAGAGGAAAGATTTATCGAACCGCCAAGCGAAAAAAGACTGCCGTTTTCGCTTTTGTTCCAGCAAACGTTGTCGATACTGTTTGCCTCGGGTGAGCTGACGGCAAAGGCGCTTGCAGAGCGTGTTTTGTCGCTTCCGCCGTTTCAAAACGTGACAAAGGAAGAATATAAAGCGTTGCTTGTCAGTATGCTGAAATGTGATTACCTGCAGATGACCGACGAAAAAACGCTTTTAATAGGTCTTGCAGGGGAGAGAATAGTCAACAGCTTCAAATTTTATGCCGTGTTCAAGGACAGCGAAAACTTCTCCGTAAGATGTGAATCCGACGAAATAGGCACGATAACAACACCTCCGCCCGTCGGCGACCGCTTTGCACTTGCGGGCAGAGTCTGGGAGGTAACAGAGCTTGATATCCCCCGAAAGCTCATATACGTCAAGGGTGTAAAGGGCAAAATGGAGGTCACGTGGCCGGGGGAAAGCGGTGAGATACACACACGCATACTTGAAAGAATGAAACAGGTGCTGTGCGAGGATAAAGTTTATCCGTATTTAAAGCCGAATGCAAGACGCCGCCTTGATATTGCAAGACGTGTGGCGCAAAATGCACGTATCTGCGAAAGATATGTCATACCGCTTGGGGGGCTTACGTACTGTATGTTCCCGTGGCTCGGTACAAGAAGCTTCAGAACGCTCCGTAAGCTGATGGCGAAAAACGCAAAGTATCTGCAAGTGTCGAACATTGAGTATGACGGTTGCTGCTATCTCACGTTTAAATACGAGGGTAACAGCGAAAGGGAACTGATAAACAAGCTTTGCGCCCTGACTTGTGACGGCTTTGACAAAAAAGAGCTTGTGTCACCGTCTGAGGTGCCGATATTCGAAAAATATGACGAATATATCCCACACGAGCTTCTGCGTGATGCCTATGCGGAGGATAGACTTCGTGAGGATGAGGTCGTATTGAGAGTCAAACAAATGTATGATAGCATAAAATAACACACAAGGTCAGCTCGGATTTATCCGTGCTGACCTTGTTTTGTATATTCGAAGCGATGCTGTAGGGGTTGGCGCCTCGACAACCCGTTTTAATCACATTTTTGTTTTTTTAAATTCCTTATAAACTCATCACTTATTATTGCGCTTGTATGAATTGAGGTGTATTTGCCCTTTATGTACATACTTGACCTTGCACAGCCTTCATATGTCATACCGCATTTTTCCATAACACGCAGACTTGCATGGTTTCCGTCCATGCAGCGTGCGTAGATTCGGTGTAAATTAAGTGTCAGAAAGCCTGTTTTTATGACTTCGGTAAGCGCTTCCGATGCATATCCGCGTCCTGAATAAACGGGATTTATAACATATCCTACCTCACCTGCGTTGTTGTTTTCATCAAATGATGTAAAACCGCACGTGCCTATCATTTTGTTTGATTCTTTCAGAGTGACAGCCCAATCGTAAAACTCACCGTCGCTGTATTGATCCTGCACAAGATGAAGATATCTCTTTGTGTATTCGGCATCGGGGTGCGCGCGCCATGTAAGAAATTTTGTCACCGATTCAAGCTTTGCGTATTCAAACATATCGGGAAAATCCGCAGGCTTTATTTTTCGAAGTATAAGATGTTCTGTTTCGAGTGTTGGTATCCGCTTGAAATATTTTCTCAATATAGTTTTTTCCATTGACAATACACTTTCCGTAAATTTAAATTGTATATATATTATACTCACAACTGCTAAAAAAGTAAATACATGAGTCGAATTTTTAAAAAGAAAACGCGATTTTTTATTTTTAAATAAAAAAGTTACAAAACGTTAAGAAAAAAATATTCGTCAAAAGGTAGAAAAAGAAGTGCTTGAATTGTGCAAATTGCACAATCGCGATATTTATTTTATTTAAGATGTTAATTTGCTCGCCTTCAAACATGGTAAATAAAATTCACCACGTAACTATAATTGCCAGAAAAGTAAAATATATTTTTTGAGTTTTGGTGTAAAAATTCAATGATTGTTAACACATGGTGTGATATTTGTCTTGCTGTTTTCTATGCGAGGTGAATTTTATTTACCACATTTGAGAGTGTGTGGATTTTTGTGGCATAAACGTGCTTTTTGTGTGTACAAAATATAAGTAAATGCCACAAATAAACTTGGAAAAATTTGCATTTTTATAAAGAATCGAATGTGTTTGCAGAGTATGGCTGCACTTGACAACTGTGCGAATATATGTTATTATTATTTATAAATATGAAATCGGTTAAATGGAGAATCGCTCGGATTGTGTCGGTTTTTTGTTTATACCTGCAAGTTTTTACTTGTTTTCAGTTAATTTTCACAGGAGGAACACCCAATGAGAAAATCAAAATTGTCAAGAGCTTTGATTGTTTTTCTCGCCCTGTTGACGGCCATATCGCCCGTGGGCATCAGTGCAGCGGAAGGTACATCCACTACGACAAGTATTGAAGATGTACGTGAGTTGCTTGAAGCACAGACGTATTATGACTATCTCCAGGAGAACAACAACCTCGGAATTACCGATGGCGAGGGTTCTGTAACCGTTAAGGCGGCAGAAGGCTTCACTTTCGAAAAGGATGAGGAATACGGTAAGGAGGACGATATTGCGAAGGTCGTGACCGACCCTGACGGCGAAAAGGGCGATGTCCTTTACGTTCCGCAGACGGGTACGGTTTCATGGAATATATCGATTCCCAAGACCGGTTATTACATTGTTAAGCTTACGTACAGACCCGTTGAAAACGATTCCGGCTCTGCGAACACTTCTACTATTGAACGCGTCCTCAGAATAGACGGCAAGGTTCCCTTTAAGGAAGCCAACTATTTTGAAATGACACGTGCATTTAAAGATGTTTACACAGAACAGGATGAAAACGGAAGTCCTGCGTTCAAGCTTGACTTCAACGGCAACGACAAGAAGCCCGAGAAGAAGCAGGTTTATATGTGGAGCGAATACAGCCTTTGCGATTCCGCAGGCTTCCACGTAGATCCGTTTAAGTTCGTTTTTGAGGCTGGTGAACATACCATCGCCTTGGAAGCTACGATGAACGACATGTATCTGTATGATATCACGGTTGAAAAAGCGGAAACGCGTATTTCATACGAAAAATACGTTGCACAGTATGCGAACCTTCCCGCGGTCGATTCGTCGGTTGCGTATAAGATCCAGGCAGAGTACCCCATACATGCTTCCGATCTTACAATATACGCTCTCAACGACAGAACATCGCCTATAACAGAGCCGCAGGATCCTGCAAAGCAGAAGCTGAACACTATCGGCGGAAGCAAATGGCAGAACATCGGTCAGTGGATAGAATGGACGATTCCCGCATCCGCAATAACACAGTCGGGACTTTACAACATAATCCCCCGTTATCTGCAGAACACATTGGCAGGTCTTTACGTTTCAAGACGTATATTCATTAACGGCGAGATACCGTTTGAAGAAGCAAGTTACTTGCAGTTCAACTATGCCGATGACTGGGCAACAGCTCCCCTCAACAACGGTGAGGAAGAGTTCAAGTTCTATCTTGAGGCAAACAAAGAATACACAATCCGACTTGAAGTAGTTTACGGTAATTTGTCAGATGCGCTTCGCCGTTGCGAAACATCGCTGACAAACATGAACGAAATATATAACTCCATATTGAGAATTACAGGTCCTACACCTGACGAAAATATGGACTACGGTTTCGCAGAACAGATATACGACACGATCATTCTCATGCAGGAAACAAGAGATGAGCTTCAGTCGATTGTTGATATGTTCCTTGAAATCTCGGAAGGTAAATCCGCAGAGAACATAGCAACACTTGAAAAGATTATATTTATCCTTAATAAGATGTGTACAGATGAGGATGAGATCGCGAAGAACCTTGAAAACCTCAAGGTAAACTCCGGTACGCTCGGTACATGGATAATGAACACTAAGCTTCAGCCTCTTACACTTGACTATTTGCTCGTTCAGGCTGCAGATGCAGAGGTTCCCGAAGCAAATGCGACATTCTGGCAGAGCCTTTGGTTTGAAATCAGTTCATTTTTCCAGAGCTTCTTCACAGACTATAACTCACTCGGTGCATCTGAGCAGATCGATGAAGAAAACGTAGTTGAAGTCTGGATCGCAACGAGCCGTGACGAAGCGCAGGTTATGCGTGAGCTTGTTGACAAGGACTGTCCCGTAACTGTAAACCTTAAGCTTGTTGCAGGCGGTACGCTTCTTCCCGCGACACTTGCGGGAACAGGTCCCGATATTTCATTGGCAACAGGTCAGTCTGACGTTATCAACTACGCTATCCGTAGTGCGATTGAACCGTTGTCACAGTTTGATGACTACTTTGATTATGTTGGTAACACAAACCGTTTCAATCCTGAAACGCTTGTAGGTTTGAGACTTCAGAATCCCGAAGTTACAGATGAAAACGATCCTCATTACTATGACTATTACGGTGTTCCGGAACGTCTTGGCTTCGTTATGATGTTCTACCGTAAGGACATCTTTGCAGAGCTTGATATCGAAGTTCCGAGAACATGGGATGACCTTTATGAGATCGTTCCCGACCTTCAGACAAACTACCGTGATGTCGGTATGGCATCCAGCCTTGGCGGTCTTCAGATATTTATGTATCAGCTTGATGAAGACCTCTACAAGGAAAACGGTATGAGAATCAATATAGATTCCAATACGTCACTCGATTGCTTCAAGAAGCTTTGTGACCTCTTCACATCTTATAACTTCCCCAGAGTATATGACCTTGCAACATACTTCAGAATGGGTGAAATGCCCATCGCTGTTGCGGATTATCTTACATACAACCACTTCTCGATCTATGCTACGGAAATCAAGGGCTTGTGGGAATTCGTTCCGCTTCCCGGTACGATAGATCCCGAAACAGGTGAGCTTAACAACTCCGTTCCTTGTTCTGTTTCGGCAGTTATTCTTATGGCTGACGAAAACAGATCCGAAAAGGTAAGAAACGATGCTTGGGAATTCATCAAGTGGTGGACAGATGCTCCTGCACAGAGTGAATATGCAAGACAGTATGAGGCGCTGATCGGTATGGCTGCTAAGTACAACACAGCTAACATGGAAGCGCTCAGAAGTATGCCTTGGACATCTTCCGAAATGAAGAACCTTGAGGCACAGTTCCAGAACCTTAAAGGTACTCCTGAATATCCCGGCGGTTACATCATAACACGTTACGTTGACTTTGCATTCCTTGATGCTTACAACAACGGTACTGATCCCGTTGATGCACTGCTTGACAATGTTGTTAATATCAACAGTGAGCTTTCAAGAAAGAGACAGGAATTCGGTCTGCCGATATACGAGGAAGTATACGGAAATGAATAAACCGTTGTCACACCGCCCGGTCCTCGGCGGCTCGGCGATGTGATGATATAATAGAAAAAAGATATTCATTATATAATTCTAATATAGGAGAGTACACACATGTCACAAAATACGGCAGTTAAAACCGAGAGTGTAAAGCCGGTATCGCGTAAAGATATGTCGAAATTGCAGTGGACATGGAAAGAAATGAAGAAACACAAAATGGGCTATGTAATGATTGCTCCGTTCTTCATTCTGTTCTTTATCTTTACTGTGGTTCCCGTTCTTTTGTCGCTGGTGCTCAGCTTTACGTCCTTCAACTTGCTTGAATGGCCTAAATGGTTGGGTTTTGACAACTACTTAAGATTATTCCTTGATGACGATATATTCCTTACAGCAGTTAAGAATACACTTATATTCGCTATTGTTACAGGTCCTGTATCGTACATAATGTCACTTTTCGTTGCGTGGTTTATCAATGAGCTTTCACCGAAGGTAAGAGCTTTGGTAACACTTATATTCTACGCACCGAGTATATCGGGTGCGATGTATTCAATCTTTGCGATCTTCTTCTCCTCCGACCGTTACGGATACGTTAACGCAATTCTCATTTCACTCAATATCAGAACAGAACCGATACAGTTCTTCCAGGATGCAGCATACGTTATGCCTTTGTGTATAGTTGTTGCGCTCTGGACATCGCTTGGTGTTACGTTCCTTTCGTTTATCGCCGGTCTTCAGACGATTGATAACAGCCTTTATGAAGCAGGCGCGATTGACGGTATACGTAACAGATGGCAGGAGCTTTGGTATATCACGCTTCCCACGATGCGTCCTCAGCTTTTGTTCGGTGCCGTTATGGCTATCACGGGCGCATTCGGCTTCGGCGGTATAGTTACCGCTTTGGCAGGCTTCCCGTCTGTTGACTACTGCGCACACACGATCATGCACCACCTTGAAGACTACGGCGGTCAGCGTTTCGAGGTTGGTTATTCATCTGCAATTGCAACGATATTGTTCTTGATGATGATCGGTTCAAATATGCTTATTCAGAAATTACTCTCGAAGGTGGGCGAATAATATGGCTAAGAAGTTAAGAGTTCGTAATCATAAAGTCGTCCTCAACCGCTCCGCCGGCGGTGACGCGGGTATCACATTAATGCTTATCATCCTCGGCGCGATGATGTTTTTGCCCATGTACTTTGCGGTAATGCAGTCGTTCAAGCCTCTTGATGAGCTTTGGATATTCCCTCCGAAATTCTACGTTATCAACCCCACGCTTAAAAACTACTCCGACCTGTTCAAGTTGATGAGTACATCTTGGGTTCCTTTCTCCCGTTACATATTCAACACCGTTCTTATTACGGTTTGCGGTACATTCGGTAACCTGGCACTTGGTTCTCTTGCAGCTTATGCGCTTGCAAAGATCCCGTTCCCGGGCAGAAACGGTATGTTCAAGATGGTCGTCCTCTCCCTCATGTTCGTGTCTACGATCACGGGTGTTGCGAACTTCATCACAATGAGATTCCTCGGACTTATCGACAACATTTTGGCGATAATTATCCCTGCATTCTGCTCAACTCTTGGTCTTTACCTTATGAAGCAGTTTATGGAATCTTCAGTATCTGACCAGGTTCTTGAATCTGCACGTCTTGACGGCGCAGGTGAATTTAAAGTATTCTGGACAATAGCAATGCCGATGGTTAAGCCCGCTTGGCTTACACTTATCGTGTACTCCTTCCAGGGACTCTGGAACACAGGTTCTTCTATCTATATTCAGAGTGAACAGTGGAAGACATTCAACTATGCTATTAACCAGATTTTGTCGGCAGGTATTGTCCGTGCCGGCGCAAGTACGGCGGCGATGGTTATCATGATGATCGTCCCCGTTACGGTATTTGTCATCACACAGAGTAACATTATTGAAACGATGGGTACATCGGGTATGAAGGATTAAGGAGGAAATATGAAAAAAATACTTTTCAGAACACTTACTGTCCTTTTAGGTGTACTTACGGTGCTTTCGCCTATCACGGCGTCTGCGTATTATTCTTATCAGACATATACCTATTCACTTGAAGGGTACCCGATGAATTCTCCCGACGCATACGTTCCGTCGGAGATCGTCGACAGTGATTCTATGGGACTTGTCGTTGACATTGACGACCCCAAGGATATTACGGTAGACAGCGATAATAATGTGTATATCGCAGATGCTACAAATCACAGAATCGTTGTTCTTAACAACCGCTTTAAGCAGAGATTTATAATCGATGAGTTTGTTAACGAACACGGCGTAAAAGATGCGCTTACAAACCCCAACGGTGTGTTTGTTACAGACGAAAAAATTTATGTTGCCGATACGGACAACAGCCGTATTGTTGTGTTCGACAAGGAAGGCGAATTTCTTGAGATAATCGGCAAGCCTATTTCAAAGGAAATCAGTGTTGATGACCTTTACAGACCTATTGCACTTGCAGTTGATGCCGCGGGCCGTATGTACATTGTTTCTTCAACGACATACAGAGGTATTATTGCAATCAACAAGGAAGGTAACTTCCAGGGCTTTATAGGTGCACAGAAATCCTCCCTCAGTGCGTGGGAGATCTTCTGGAGAAAGTTCCAGACAGAGGAACAGAGAAAATACTCCGATACAGTCGTATCAACTGAGTATAACAATATAACCATCGACGATATGGGACTTATTTACGTTACCACATCCTCCATCGACGAAGGTGCACAGCAGAACGCAATTAAAAGTAAGGATAAATCCGGTGACTACGCTCCTGTCAAGAAGCTTAACACAGCCGGTGACGAGATACTTGACCGTAACGGCTTCTGGCCTCCGTCAGGTGAAGTAGAGGTCAATGATCAGAATATGACCACAAGCTCATCGTCAATTACAGGTCCTTCCAAGATCATTGACGTTGCACTTGGTCCGGAAGGTACATGGAGCATCATCGACGAAAAGAGAAACAAGGTCTTCACATATGATGAAGAAGGACGTTTGCTTTTCGTATTCGGTGACCAGGGTACACAGCTCGGTAACCTTCAGAGCATTCAGGCTATCACCTATATGGGCGATGATATGTTGCTTCTCGACAAGACTGCTGATAATATCACAGTTATGAAGCGTACCGACTACGGTGATACACTTATCAATGCTATCAAGAATCAGCGTGAGCGCCGCTATGACGAGGCTGAAGCTGACTGGCTTGAAATTTTGAAGCGTAACAATAACTTTGATGCAGCTTATGTAGGACTTGGCAGAGCGTACTACCGTGACGGTAAGTATGAAGATGCTATGGATATGTATAAGTTTGCATACGATACTGAGAACTATTCAACGGCGTTTAAGTATTACAGACAGGAATGGGTTGCAAAATATGCCCTTGTTGTTCCGATAGTTGTGGTGGTTATCGCAATTGCTGTATATTACTTCTTCACCTATGCCGGAAAAAAGAACAAAGAGGTTGCGACAAGACCCGACGGTTCAAGAACCTTCTGGGAAGAGATTCTCTACGGTATGCATGTAATAATGCACCCGTTTGATGGTTTCTGGGATTTGAAATACGAAAGACGAGGTTCTGTAAGAGGCGCTATCGTATACATTATATTGGCAATAGCGGCCTTCACATACAACGGTATCGGTTCTGCATACTTGTTCAATCCTCAGGGCGAATATATAAGCGTATTCGGTCAGATCATTTCGATCCTTGTTCCGCTTTTCCTGTGGTGTCTTGCAAACTGGTGTCTTACAACGCTGTTTGAAGGTGAGGGAAGCTTTAAAGATATCTTCATCGCATCTTCTTATGCGCTTGCACCTATACCGCTTTTGATGATACCCGCAACACTTTTGACAAACATATTCACACTTAACGAATCGCAGATCATCACACTTCTCACATCCATTATGTGGATTTGGGTAGGTTTGCTTATATTCTTCGGTTCGATGATAACACACGACTATTCACTCGGAAAGAACCTTATAATCAGTATCAGTACAATAGTTGGTATGGCGGCAATCATGTTTATTGCATTGTTGTTCTCCAGCTTGATGTCCAAGATCATAAGCTTTATCACGAGTATCGTGGTCGAAATTTCGTACAGAATGTAGTAAGGAGGTAAATTATAATGGCTTTGAAAAAACTTTTATCTATGCTCCTTGCTATACTCATGGTAGTAGGTACACTCACAGCTTCTTTTGCGGTTACGATATATGCGGACGAAGAGGAAGACACACAGACGGGTGAGACCGAAACCGAAGGCGAGGAAGAAGAGGAAGACTCCGGTAATATCGACTATACAAGAGTTGAGTACGATTCACCGGAAGATAAACTCAAATCAATGACTCTCCGTGTTCAGAACAACAACTATGAGCTTTATTCTTTCGCAAGAACGGGTGAAGTTGCTGTTCGTGACAGAAGATCGGGACAGATACTTTTCTCAAACCCCTATGACCTTGGCTCAACCACAGGTTCTGCGGATACAAAAGAAATGCTTCTGTCACAGGTAATCGTTGAATTTACAAACGGTTCCAAAAACCAGACATACTACAGCTATAAGGAAGCGGCTCTCCGTGACCAGATAATCGTTAAGAATATTCAGAACGGTTTGAGAGTTGAGTATGCAATAGGACGTACGGAAACAAGAAAGCTTGTTCCGCGTCAGATCACAAAAGAAAGCTTTGAAACAAATATTATTGCAAAGCTTAAAGAAGCAGGTGTTTCCAACTGGCTTTTGAACAAGTTCACAGCTTACTATCTGCTTAAAGACCCCACAGCAGCGGGTGTCACACAGACAACTCTTAACGCGATGTATAACCAGTGGCCTATCACAAAGAAGTATGCCATCTACGTGCTTTCCAACGATACAAAGGACAGAGAGTACAACTGGATTGAAGAGCAGATCAAAAAATACTGCCCTGAATACACATACGAAAAGCTTGACGAAGACCACGATCTCGTTGAGTACAGCGTTACAGACACAGCTCCCCCCTTGTTCCGTCTTTCTATTGAGTATACGCTTGACGAACAGGGACTTACCGCAAGACTTGCGGCAAACGGTATCCGTTTCAACGAGGCCAACTATAAGCTGAAGAAGCTTACTATCCTGCCTTATTTCGGCGCAGGTAACAGTAAGGATAACGAAGGCTACACATTTATTCCTGACGGAAGCGGTACGCTGACAAGATTCGAAGACGTTGATACACAGCTTTCACTCAGTGCGAAAATGTACGGTTCCGACTTTGCATACCACACAGATGATCCTCAGCACCGTCAGGCGATGAGACTTCCTGTATTCGGTATTGTGGAAAATTATGTCGAATCGAATACATACAGAGTAAATGTTCCGCTCAACAAGTATTATTACGCAGACGGCACGGAAATAACAAGATATATTTCCGAAAATGCTGACAAGGGTTGGTTCAACGTATATCCCGAAAACGGTGTATTCTATGACAAAGACGGAAAAGCTGCTCACACAATGAAGAACGGCGAATATCCCGAAGATATGGAATATATCGACGCATACGGAAATCTTATCAGCACAAAGTCTGTCACAGAAACCTCAACATATGAGGAAGACAGAGGATATTTTGCTATCCTTCTTGAAGGTGACGCACTTGCTGAAATTTCCACAAACCACGGCGGTGTTCTCCATGACTACAGCTCTGTTGCAACATCGTTCTACCCCCGTCCTACCGACTCGTATAACCTTGCTGATGCAACAAGTGTCGGCGCAAATGCGATGTGGACGGTAACATCAAAGCGTAGATACACAGGCAGCTACATAATCAGATACACAATGCTTACAGATGAAGCAAAAGCGGCTGATTATAATGCTTATCTTGAAGATCCCGAAGGCTACAGAGATAATCTTATTTCAGGTCTTGTCCCTGATGCTGAAGGAAATGTTGACACATCATCACTCTTCATTCCCGATGTTAAGGTTGATAATTATAAATATTATCCCGCATCGTATATGGGTATGGTAAATGTCTGCAGAGATTATCTTGAAGGTGAAGGAATCCTTACAAGACTTAAGGCAGAAGATGTAAAAGACGATATTCCCCTTTGTATCGAAACAATGGGTGTTATCAAATCTACAGATAAAATTTTGAGTATTCCCGTAGAAGTCAAAGTACCTCTTACAACATTTGGCGATGTCAAGACTATGTACGGTATGTTGGCTGAAAAGGACATCACAAATGTCAACTTCAAGCTTACGGGCTATGCAAACGGCGGTGTTACATCTACTGTTCCCAACAAAGTTAAGTGGGAAAAGAAAGTAGGCGGTGCTAGCGGATTCGAGGATCTTATGGCGTTCGCTGAAGAAAAGGATATTGGTATATATCCTGAATTTGAATTCTCTTATTTGCAGAGTGTTTCGCTCTTTGACGGCTTCAACTACAAGAAGCATGCAGTTCAGACAATGGACGGCAGATACCCGTCACAGCGTGAATATAACCCTGCATACCAGGAATTCTATAAGACGGGCTTCAACCCCATTTCTCCTTCTGTTTTCGAATATTTCTATGACAAAATGTCAAAAGATCTTCTTGAAACAAAGCCCACAGGTATTTCCGTTTCAACTCTTGGTTCGGATCTTAACTCCGACTTTAACGAGGACGATCCTTACAACAGAGAAGACAGCAAGGAATTTGTAAAAGATCTGCTTGCAAAGATGCAGAACGATTTCGGCAAAGTAATGGTAAGCGGCGGTAACTCCTTTGTTCTCCCGTATACAGATTACATTCTCAATGTACCGCTTGATTCCAGCCAATACCTGAAATCAAGTAACGCAATACCTTTCGTGGGTATGGTTCTCCACGGATATGTAAACTTTACAGGTTCTGCCCTTAATATGGCAGGTGACTTGGACTACGAACTTTTGAAGGCAATTGAAAACGGTTCTTCGATGTATTTCGTACTTTGTTATCAGAATACGAACAAACTCAAGGAAGACGTTACACTTCAGAAGTACTATTCTGTAAACTTCGATACATGGCTTGAAGGTCTCGCTGAAAGCTATCACAAGCTCAACGGTGCTATAAGCGATGTTCAGGATAAGCTCATAATCGATCACGAATTTATCTCCGGCGTGCGTGTTCTTACAGAAGAAGAATATCAGCAGGCAGTTGCAGATAAGCTTCGTGCAGAGGAAGAATCAAAGAAGGAAGAAACGGAGGCACCCGAAACAGAAGCTCCTGTTGATTCCGAAACAGAAGCACCTGTTGATTCAGATGCTCCCGTTGACAGTGATTCCTCTGTTGGAACGGATGCTCCTGTAGAAGATACTGAAACAGACGCTCCCGCAGAAGACGCTCCCGCAGAAGATGATGCTGAAGAAGATAAGGAAGATGAAAAACTTTCCATCGAAGAACAGATCGCAGCAGAAAACGTTATTGACAATGGCAAGATCGTTAAGGTAACTTATGAAGGCGGTAAGGTATTCATACTTAACTACAACAACTTCAAAGTTTCCGTTGACGGTGTTGAGATCGAAGCTCTCGGCTTCCACACATATACAGAAGGAGGAGAAGGCTGATGAATAATACTGCAAACGAAAAGCTTGTAAAAGCGGCTCCCAAGAAAAAACGCCGCATAGCTTCGCTTGATAAGAAGAAGGCAAGAGCAGGTTATATATTTGTACTTCCGTTTATAATCGGTCTTGTGGCAATGTATTTGCCGATCATTTATGACTCCATTCTGTACAGCTTTACAAATATCAAGCACGGCGCAGACGGATATCAGCTGATGTTTGTCGGCCTTGAAAACTACCGTGACGCATTGTTCGTAGATACGACATACGTTCAGGTGCTTACAACAGGTGTCCAGCAGTTGTTCCTTGACATTCCCTGTATAGTAATATTCTCGCTGTTTATGGCTGTTCTTCTTAACCAGAAGATGATCGGCCGTGCGGCTTTCCGTGCAATTTTCTTTGTCCCCGTTGTCTTGTCAACAGGTTTGGTTGCAAAGATCGACTCGGGCAACGAATTGCTTTCCTACATGCAGAATACCGATGAAGGTATCAGCACAGGTGCGCAAAGCACGGGCGTTTCGGAAATCGTTTCCGCAATGGACTTCAAATACTTGTTCTCAAGTATGAAAGTCGGTACTGAGCTTGTTGAATACGTTATAAGTGCTATCAACAACATTTATAACATTGTCAACCGTTCCGGTGTTCAGATGCTTATCTTCCTTGCAGGTTTGCAGTCAATTTCCCCCGCTATTTATGAGTCGTGTGAAATTGAAGGCGCATCTGCTTGGGAAACATTCTGGAAGATCACCTTCCCGATGATAAGCCCGATGATTCTGACAAATGCAGTTTATACGATCATTGACGCGTTTACATCTTCTACAAATACGGTTATGTCTTATATCGATCAGGTATACAGCAAGACAGACGGTGACGTTCTTTCGTCAGCGATGGCTTGGATGTACTTCTTGATAGTAATTGCGATAATCGCCGCTGTGGTTGGTATTCTGTCAATGTACGTATTCTATCAGAGAAGAGATTAAGGGGGTGTATGTAAATGAATGCTGATGCAAGTGTAAAAACAAAAAGAAAAGCAAAAGACACTGTAAAGGTTGATTTCGACAGAACCCCGTTCTGGCAGAGAATGAAGGCAAAGTATCTTTCACTTTACTTCCTCAAAAAGGTTGTTTGGGCATTATTCCGATACGTTTTGCTTATCGGTATATCGTATGTTATACTTTTCCCCTTCTTTGCAAAGATCGCTTCTTCGTTTATGTCGCCCGAGGACTTTGTCGATGCAACGGTTAAATTGATACCTAAGTATCCCACATTTGACCAGTATAAGTACATAGTTCTTGAGAACCATTATCTCAAAGCATTAATGAACACAACGCTCCTTTCGTTGTCGTGTGCAGTATTCCAGACGTTTATATGTGCTATAATCGGTTATGGTTTTGCTAAATTCAAATTCAAGGGAAATGGTCTCTTGTTCGCGCTCGTTATATTCTCGATGGTCGTTCCTCACCAGACGCTCCAGCTTGCTATGTTTATGAAGTTCAGATACTTTGACGTTCTCGGTATCATGAATTTGCTTGGTGGCGGCGTTTTCAAGGGTCTGAATATCACAGGCGGCGTAACATACTTCAATTTGACAAACCAATTCACACCGCTTATACTCCTCTCACTTACAGGATTTGCGTTTAAGAACGGTCTTTATATCTTTATGATGAGACAGTTCTATAAGGGTGTTCCCGATGAGCTTGAGGAATCCGCATATGTTGACGGTTCGGGTGTTATGCGTACATTCTTCCAGATAATTATTCCGCTTTCCGTACCTATGATGATTACAATATTCTTGTTTGCGTTCTCATGGCAGTGGACAGACAGCTTCTACACAGGCTTGTTCTTCACGAAGACGGATATTTATATGATGAAGAGTATCGTCGCAATTCCTAAGTCGCTTGATATTACATTCGCTGCTTCAAACCTCTATAATGCTGCGATAAGAAATACTTGCGGACTTATGATAATCCTTCCCCTTGTTATCTTGTTCCTGTTCTGCCAGAGATATCTCATTCAGGGTATCGAGCGTTCAGGTATCACAGGCTAATAACGGTGTACACAAACTGATAATTTCAAGACTGACTCAACGAGTCAGTCTTGATTTTTTATTTGTAACATTTCTTCGTAACTTCTTGTAATTTCACGCTTTATGTGTATAATTAAATCACCGACAGTTCGTTTGTACCATCCTGTCGTTAAACAAAACCAGGACTGCTTTTCATATTTATATGATGCGGCTTTGCGTTTTGCAGGGCTTTTTGTTTTGGGAAAATATCGGAGAAATTTATGAATAAAGAAAAAAAGCAATCCCGTACACTCGGCACGGTGCTTTCGCGTGAAAAAAAAGAAACGGAGATATTGTTAAGAGCAATTCCGTCTACAGTCGTGTCTTTGTTTGTTGTAAGCGTTATATGCATGAATCTGCTTGCAAACAAAACGCTGTATCAAAATGAATATATTGCCCTTGACGGTGGAATTTTAATATCTTGGCTGTCATTTATGTGTATGGATATCATCACAAGATATTTCGGGCCAAAGGCATCAAATAAAATTGCAATACTTGCATGTGTTATAAATCTTTTGACGTGTCTTGTATTTTATATCGCAAGTATCATACCGTCAAACGCCAATGATTATACGGCGCTTGACACTATACTCGGCGGAACGTGGTTTATACTTTTGGGAAGCACTGTCGCTTTTCTTGTGTCGGCTGTCATAAACAACCTTTTGAATTATGCCGTCGGAAAAGCATTTTGTGAAAACCCAAACGGAAAAACGGCATATGCGGCAAGCGCATATATTTCGACATTCATTGGTCAGTTTTTTGATAATTTCATATTTTCTATTATCGTTTTTGTCTTTTTTGCGCCGAGATACTGGAACGGATTTTGCTGGACACCTTTGCAATGCGCAATGTGTGCATTAACGGGGGCATTTGCTGAGCTTTTAATGGAGATCATTTTTTCTCCGTTTGGCTATAAAATAGTGACCAAATGGAGAGAAAACGGTGTGGGAAAAGAATATCTGAGTTGCGTTAAAGGAGAGAAAAAATGAGGGTATTGATAACGGGAACATCACAAGGCATCGGATTTGGAATAGCTGAATATTTTTTGAATAAAGGTCACGAGGTCATAGGTATTGACAGACAAAATTCAAGTATTGAGCATCAGAATTACCGACATTATGTATGCGACATACGTGATTACGAAAATCTGCCCGAAATAAAAAATGTAGATATTTTAATAAACAATGCGGGAACGCAAAACGAGGACGATATCGACATAAACCTCAAGGCTTTGATACATATCACCGAAAAATACGGTGTTCACGAGGGGATACGTTCAATTTTGAATATAGGCTCTGCAAGTGCGCATACAGGCTCTGAATTTCCCGAATACTGTGCAAGCAAGGGCGGAATACTGTCATATACAAAAAATGTCGCTTTGCGTGTGGCAAAGTACGGTGCTGTGTGTAACAGCCTTGACCCCGGAGGTGTTATCACACCGCTTAACGAATGTGTCATGAATGATTCCGAGCTGTGGGCGCAGATAATGAACGAAACACCGCTTAAGCGTTGGGCAACTACTGAAGAAATTGCCGAATGGGCATATTTTTTGACAGTTACAAATAAATTTTGCACAGGTCAAAATATCCTTGTGGACGGCGGGGAATCGATAAATTTTAATTTTATTTGGAAATGATAAACCAAAAAAACTCCTCAGCTGAGGAGTTTTTTTATGAAATATTGCTTTGCAATTTGAAATAATCCTGCGGATTATGAAATATCTCACTTCGCTCGATATGAAAATCAAATTTGTTCAAAATTCATCAATACAGCTCTACACGGCGAGCCGTCCGCACCTGATAAATTCAGAGGTGCAGCATTTAAAAAATAAACACCTTCACACACTTCTGACAAACGAATTCCTTCAAGCAAGATAACATTAGCACCCAAAAGCACAAGATGCACTGCCATTGGAGCATTTTGCGGTCCGATTGTCTGCGGCTCATTTCCCAAATGCAAAATATCTGAAGATGCAAATATCTTTGCCGCTTCCAAAGATACTTCAATATCTCCTTTAATCAAAATTCTCTTTGCTGCTTCCGGACTCTGTTTTTTTGCTTTTTCAATTATTTCTACAGCATCATCAGCGGTAATGACCCCATGATGTTCTGCCACATAAGCCATTCCCACAAATGCCTCTATGCATATCTCATCCACGGTATTTCCGTCTTTAATAAAATGAGACGGTGCATCTATATGCGTGCCGTTGTGTGCACACATATTAAATGCCGTCAAATTATATGTGTCACCATTTTTTATTGATTTAATCATCTTTTTCTCCGGTGTCGGGTCGTCGGGGTACACCTGACAACTGAAAACTTCTTGGGAAATATCGTAGATTTTCATTGCTTCAGTCTCCACTTCAAACAAAATTTATTGAATAGATTATACCACAGATTTCAACACTTTTTGATGAAAGCGCACAAGGTGCGGTTAAATCCGAGCAAGCTCAGATGAAATCTGCTTCGCAGATGAAATTAAATCCACCAGCGCCCGTCGCCGCGGCGGATTTCACACGCTACATGTGTATTTCATATTGCGAAGCAATATTTAGCGCGCCCGTAAGGGTGGATTTAGTTGAAAAACCGACTTGTCGAAACAAGTCGGTTTTTCTGGTGCCGGTGGCGGGGGTCGAACCCGCACGGTATCGCTACCACTGGATTTTGAGTCCAGCACGTCTGCCAATTCCATCACACCGGCGTACCTTTGTTATAATATCACATATTAATGATTTTTGCAAGATGTTTTTCAAAATTTTTTTGCTTTTTACAATTTTTTAAAATTCTGACTTTACATATAAGTTTACAGATAATTTGACAGATGACTTGACAGATGTAAAATTTTGTGGTACAATATCGACAATTTAAATCATTTTATCCGAAATGGAAAGAAAATTATGACAAGTGATATTTTAAATGAGATAATAGATCTCAAAAAAGAAAAAAATGCGGTGATACTTGCGCATTACTATGCACCCGATGAAATACAGTCGGTTGCAGATTACGTAGGAGATTCGTTCTACCTTGCCAAAACAGCGGAAAAGATTCCGGAAAATCTTATCGTTTTCTGCGGTGTCGGTTTTATGGCGGAGAGTGTGAAGATAATAAATCCCGAAAAAACAGTTCTTGTGCCCGATATAAGCGCTGACTGTGCGATGGCGCATATGGCATCGGTGGAAAAGATTAAAGAGTTAAGAGCAAAATACGATGACTTGGCTGTCGTATGCTACATAAATTCAACTGCTGAACTTAAGTGCCACAGTGACATTTGCGTTACTTCATCAAATGCGGTGAAGATAGTAAAGAATTTACCGAACAAAAATATTTTCTTTATCCCTGACAAAAATCTCGGCGGATATGTTGCAGAACAAGTACCGGAAAAAAATATAATTTTAAATGACGGCTACTGTCCTGTACATGCCGCACTTTCGGTTGATTCTCTGAAGAAAACGATAGAAGCACATCCAAATGCACAGGTTTTGACACACCCCGAATGTGAAAGGGAAATACTTGAGCTTTCCGATTACATCGGAAGCACTGCAGATATATTAAAGTATGCCTATGAAAGTGAGTGCAAAGAATTTATCATTTGTACCGAGGACGGTGTAGAATATCCTTTGCAGCAAAACAACCCCGGAAAGAAATTTTACTTTGCGGGTGAAGATTTCAAATGTATGGATATGAAGCTGAATACACCCGAAAAGCTGTTGTATGTTTTAAAAGCGGGCGAAAACGAAATAAAGGTAGACGAAACGAAAAGGGAAAAAGCACTTTTGCCCTTAAAGCGGATGCTTGAAAGTGCAAAATAACGGAGAAAATATGAAAGCCGATATTGTAATTGTCGGATGCGGGGTAAGCGGTCTGTACTTTGCCCTGAATCTTCCGAGAGACAAAAAAATACTAATGATAACGAAGGATGATGAAGAAAACAGCGATTCCTTTCTGGCGCAAGGCGGTATATGCGTTCTTAAAGACAAGGACGATTATGATTCGTTTTTCGAAGATACGATGCGTGCAGGTCATTATGAAAACAGGAAAGAATCTGTTGACATAATGATACGATCCTCACGCGGTGTTATAAATGACCTTATTTCATACGGCGTTGATTTTGAAAAGGAAAACGGTGAGCTTGCCTACACAAAAGAAGGCGCCCACACCAAAAACAGAATACTTTTCCATAAGGATGAAACGGGTAAGGAGATAACAAAAAATCTTTTAAAGGCGGTCAAAAAGCTTGACAATGTCACGCTCAAAGAACACTCTGCAATGGTCGATATAATCGAAAATGACGGCGAATGTGCAGGTATTGTTTACCGCGATGAAAAAGGGAATTATAAAACTGTTTACGCAGATTACACAATGCTTGCAACAGGCGGTATAGGAGGACTTTTTGAACATTCCACAAACTTCCCCCACTTGACGGGAGATGCCTTGGCAATTGCGCTCAAGCACGGTGTTAAGCTTAAAAATATAGACTATATACAGATACACCCCACTACGCTTTATACAAAGAAAAAGAACGGACGGGATTTCCTTATTTCCGAATCCGTCAGAGGCGAGGGTGCAGTGCTTTTGAATGAAAAGGGCGAGCGCTTTGTAAATGAGCTTTTACCGAGAGATGTTGTTGCAAATGCGATATTTGAGGAAATGGCAAAGACGGGGGCTGAACACGTGTGGCTTTCAATGGCTCCGATACCGAAAGAGGAAATAGAAAGCCATTTTCCGAATATTTGCGCAAAATGCCTTGAAGAAGGGTATGATGTAACAAAGGAGCCTATACCCGTTGTACCCGCACAGCATTACTTTATGGGCGGTATATACGTTGATAAATACAGCAAAACATCGATGAACAGGCTGTATTCATCCGGTGAAACGGCTTGTAACGGTGTACACGGTAAAAACAGACTTGCAAGCAATTCGCTTCTTGAAAGTCTTGTGTTTGCAAAACGTGCCGCACAGAGGATAACTAAAACATATACAAAGGCTGAACATGTAAAGCAGATAATTGACTTTTCCGTTTATGACGGCTGTGATGAAGAATACAGAAAAACCGTACTTGATGCGATAGAAAGTGAGAAGAAAAAACATGAATGAAATAACAATGATGATGAATGCCGATGAGCTTATTTTAAGCGCTCTGAGAGAAGATATAACAAGTGAGGATATCACGACAAATTCCGTAATGCGTGAATATCAAAAGGGCGAGGTTGAGCTTATTTGTAAGCAGGACGGTGTGCTTGCAGGGATAAGCGTTTTCAAAAGAGTTTTTGAGCTTCTTGATAAAAATACCGAATTTGAGTTTTATTTTAAGGACGGGGATGAGGTCAAGAACAAAGATAAGATCGGTGTTATAAGAGGTGATATACGTGTGCTTTTGTCGGGTGAGCGAGTTGCCCTCAACTATTTACAGCGTATGTCTGGTGTGGCAACTTATACACGCGGTGTTGCAAAGCTTCTTGAAGGTACAAAAACAAAGCTGCTTGATACAAGAAAAACGACACCGAATATGCGTGTGTTTGAAAAGTATTCCGTCAAGGTGGGCGGAGGTTATAACCACAGATATAATTTAAGCGACGGTATCCTTTTGAAGGATAACCACATTGGCGCTGCAGGCAGTATCACAAAGGCGGTGCAGATGGCAAAGGAATATGCACCCTTTGTAAGAAAAATCGAAATTGAGGTTGAAAACCTTGAAATGTTTAAAGAAGCGCTTGAGGCGGGCGCTGACATAATTATGCTTGACAATATGAGTCCCGAGGATATGAAAGAGGCTGTAAAGCTTGCAAAAGGAAGAGCCGAAACGGAGTGCAGCGGTAACGTCACAAAAGAAAATATCAAGCGCCTGACGGATATTGGTGTTGACTATATTTCAAGCGGTGCGTTGACACATTCATCGCCTATACTTGACCTTTCGCTTAAAAATCTCCATGTGATATAAGGGGAATGTGAATGAAAGCAGAAACAAGAAGAAAAGAGATAATATCCCGCCTTATATCGGAAAACGGACCCGTTTCGGGCAGTGAGCTTGCCGAGGTGCTTGATGTTTCAAGACAGATAATAGTTCACGATATTGCGATATTGAAGGCGGCAGGATATGAGATACTGTCAACCCACAGCGGTTATATTTTAAATGAAACACCCAAGGCTGAACGCGCGTTCAAGGTGCGCCACACAAGCGAGAGAACTGAAGAGGAGCTTTCCTTGATCATCGATATGGGCGGTACAGTTGACGATGTGTTTGTTTGGCATAAGGTGTACGGAAAGGTACAGGCAAAGCTCAATATTTTTTCAAAACGCGGTATTGAGCAGTTTATTGACGGCATAAACAGCGGACGCTCGACGGAGCTTATGAACATTACCGATGGATATCACTATCATACGGTAAAGGCGGACAGTAACGAAACGCTCGATAAAATAGAAAAGGAATTGAAAGCCCGCGGTCTTCTCGTCCCCGAGGTTGAATAAAATTCAATATAAAAATAAAAAAATGCTTGACAAATGGCATATTTTATGATAGAATTGCTTTGTTTGTGGGTTTGTCCTTACTCGCAAACCGTCAGGGCAGTCCGCCGGCGAATAGCGCCGTGAATGCGCGGAGATTATTTATTTTGGAGGTCCATAAAAATGGATTTGTTAAAGGCATTTGTTGCAGATCAGCTCAAGGCTGACGCTCCCAAAGTTGAAATCGGTGACACCGTACGTGTTCACAACAAGATCGTTGAAGGTTCCAGAACAAGAACTCAGATCTTCGAAGGCACAGTTATCGCAAAGCGTAACAGCGGTATTTCCGAAACATTTACCGTAAGAAGAATCGCATACGGTGTAGGCGTTGAAAAGACGTTTAACCTGCATTCTCCCACAGTTGAAAAGGTTGAGACCATAAGACTCGGTAAAGTAAGACGTGCTAAGCTTTACTATCTCCGTGATAGAGTAGGTAAGGCAGCCAAAACTAAGGAACAGGTAAGATAATCAAAAGAACTGCGGTAATACCGCAGTTCTTTTGATTTTAAAGTAATGACGTATTGTGTAATTTTTCGTTATTAACAAAGCTGCAGCGGTCGTTCACAAGAAGTGTAAGATCGGCCGCGGCTTTTTTAACCGTTATTCGCGACTTTACCTCGCCGTACTGTATACCGTCACAGTATATGTAAGCGGGATTATTTGTGTTATCGGAAACACTTACATTGAGCGTACAAGTATCGGGGACTACCATTGTTCTTGCATCCGATAAATGAGGACAAATGGGGGTTACAGCAAAGCACCTGCTGTCAGGAAGAAGCACAGGACCTCCCGCGGAAAAATTGTAAGAGGTAGAACCCGTGGGCGTTGAAATTATAACGCCGTCGCCTCGGAAGGACATAAGGGGTTTGCCGTCGCACAGAACATCTATCTTTATAACGGAGCCGTAATTTCCCTTGGCAACCACGATGTCGTTTAATGCAACTTCGCTTTTTTCGCCGTCATCAAAGCAAACCGTGCTTCTTTGCGACTTTATGAGATTTTTGACTGATTCAGGTGTTATATCCTTTGATGAGTCAAGCTCATATGCGCAAAGATAGCCAAGCCGTCCTCCGTTTATGCCGAGCAGAGGCTTATTATATTCAAGTGCCGTTTTGGCTGCATTAAGTACCGCACCGTCACCGCCGACAGAAACTATAATATCAGCGGTGTCCGGTGATATTGTATGCTCCTCGTTTTTGAAAAGTGTTATGGAATCCTCTTTTGAAAAATAACATTCAAATCCGTTTTGGACAAGCGATGCTATACATAAATGAGAGGATCTTATATATCTTTCTTTTGAAAGATTTGGGCAAATATAAAGCTTCATATCATTTATTCTTAAGGTATTCGTCAATGGCATGTGCCGCTTTTTTGCCCGCACCCATTGCTGAAATAACAGTTGCGGCACCCGTTACGGCATCGCCGCCTGCGTAGACAGCGTCTTTTGATGTAAGCCCGTCTTCGTTGACGACAATACCTCCGCGCTGGTTTACCTCAAGTCCTTTTGTTGTGTCTTTGATAAGGGGATTCGGAGATGTTCCTATCGACATTATTACTGTGTCAACATCAAGAGAAAATTCCGAATTTTCTACGGGAATGGGCTTCCGCCTGCCTTTTTCATCAGGCTCACCCAATTCCATTTTTATACATTTTATAGCCTTTACAAAACCGTTTTTAGGGTCTTTCGGGTTGTTTTCGTTTTTGTATCCTTCAATCTCAACGGGATTGCAAAGAAGACGGAATTCTATTCCTTCCTCCTCTGCATGCTCAACCTCTTCACGTCTTGCGGGAAGCTCATCCATACTTCTTCTGTATATAATATATACCTTTTCGGCACCGAGCCTCAAAGCTGTTCTTGCCGCATCCATCGCGACATTTCCGCCGCCGACAACGGCAACACGACCGCCCTTCATAATGGGCGTGTCGGGATTTGAGCGATACGCTTTCATAAGGTTGCTGCGGGTTAAAAATTCATTTGCCGAATACACACCCTTGAGTGATTCACCCGGTATATTCATAAAGTTCGGAAGTCCTGCACCCGATCCGATAAATACAGCTTCAAAGCCCATATCAAAAAGCTCGTCAACCGTCAGCGTTTTTCCGATGATGACGTTTGTTTCTATCTTTACGCCGAGGGATTTCAGTGTGTCGATCTCCTTCTGAACTATTGACTTCGGAAGCCTGAACTCGGGAATACCGTAGACAAGTACACCTCCGGGTGTATGAAGTGCCTCATATACCGTTACGTCATATCCTTTTTTGGCAAGGTCACCCGCACATGTGAGTCCCGATGGACCCGAGCCGACAATGGCAACTCTTTTGCCGTTTGGTGTCGGTTTTTCCGGAGCATCGCCATCGTTTTCATTATGAAAGTCAGCGGCAAATCTTTCAAGTCTGCCTATGCCTACAGGTTCAAATTTTATACCGAGTGTGCAGTGCTTTTCGCATTGGGATTCCTGCGGACACACTCTTCCGCACACGGCGGGGAGCGATGAGGATTCGGTAATGCACTTATATGCACTCTCAATATCATCATTTTTTATATAATCGATAAATCCGGGAATGTCGATGTTTACAGGACAACCCTTTACGCAAGGCTTATTTTTGCAGTTGAGACAGCGAGCTGCCTCTGCTTTTGCCATATCGTATGTGTAGCCGAGTGCCACTTCGTCAAAGTTATGCGCCCTTTCTTCGGGTGACTGTGTCGGCATCGGATTCTTTTTTGGATCAATAGCCACTTAAAATTCCCCCTCGGATCTTTTCAAAAGATTACATGTGTCTTCGTATGCGTGATGTTCAAAGTCAGAATACATGCGGCTTCGCGACATTGCCTCGTCAAAATCTACCTCATAACCGTTGAAATCTGGACCGTCAACGCAGGCAAAGCTCGTCACACGCTTGCCGTCACGGCTTAAAGTGAGCCTACAGCCGCCGCACATTCCCGTTCCGTCGATCATAATGGGATTCATAGATACTGTTACGGGGGTGTTGTAAGGGCGTGCTGTTTCGACGACAAATTTCATCATTACAAGCGGGCCTATGGTGATTATCATATCGAATTTTTCACCTGACTCAAGAAGCTCCTTAAGCGGAAGCGTGACGTTTCCGCCACGTCCGTACGAGCCGTCATCAGTCATAACGGAAAGACTGTCACAACAAGCTGAAAATTCTTCTTCAAGTATGAGTAAGTCTTTATTTCTGAAGCCTATAATTCCCGTTACCTCTGCCCCAAGCCTGTGAAATTCCTCGGCTACAGGCAAAGCGATCGCACAGCCGACACCGCCGCCGACAATGCAGACCTTTTTAATACCGTCTGTGTGCGTGGGCACACCCAAAGGCCCTGCAAAATCTATTATATATTCGCCTTCATTTTTCAAGTCAAGCTTTTTTGTTGTCGAGCCTACTATCTGAAATATTATTTTGACAGTTCCTCGGCTTTTGTCGGTGCCCGCAACGGTAAGCGGTATTCTTTCGCCGTCTTCGTCAACACGCAGGATGATGAACTGTCCCGGCTTTGCTTTGTTTGCCACAAGCGGTGCTTCTATCTCCATCTGTGTAACGGTGGGATTAAGTGATTTTTTTGTTACTATTTTATACATCGTATGCCTCTTTGATGATGTGCTTTTATATTTTTAAAAGATCGCATGCCGCCGACAGTATCTCGGAGTGGTCAAACGCCAAAGTTGTGTCGGTTGTATATACTGTGCATCCGTCTTTGATTTGAAATTCTATTTTTGTATCTTTGCGTGTCAAAGTCAAGGTATTATCTTCACGTGATATCTCGAACCATACTGCCTCTGCTGCGTCGTCACCCGCTTCCGGTTTTATGGGTGTTTTTCCGATGTATGCAAGAAATGCATATGTAACCACCCAGCCGCGGGGATCACGTCCGGGTTTTGTAAACATATCTATCGGTGTTAAAGGGATATTTTCTATTTTCGTTTCCTCGTAAAGCTCGCGCAGGGCTGTTTCTTTTATAGTTTCATCGGGGTTTGCAAAGCCCCCGGGAAGAGCAAATGCACCCATAAACGGGTGGTTTTTACGTTTTATTAAAAGTATCTGCTTTTTTCCACATTCACCGTCTTTAAATATTGCAATATCAGCAGTCAGCGACGGACGTGGGTATTTTTCGGCAGAATAGTTTTTTAAAAATTCCGCCTCGGACAATGTTTTACCGTTTGAGTTTTCGTTCATTTTAATCATTTCTCCGCTTGTAAATACCGAAAATATGAAGTTCAGCTCCCCCGACGCACCGAACAGCGAAGCTGTTCAAAATTGTCAAAGACAATTTTCAAAAGAGGCGGGATGAAATTCATGCCGTTTTAATACATTTTGTACCCGCCTCTTTGTGCGTCTGCATGGGCATTATCCCATAAAAGCACACGCACCTGAAGTGCGGTACAAACTTAAAAATCAACGTGTGTGCCGTAATAACAGCAGGTAAGAAGCTTTTCCATTTCCTTTTGTGATATACTTCTCGGATTGGAAAGTGTACATGCATCAAGCAGTGCTTCCTCGGCAATTTTCGGAACACGCTTCAAAAAGACATCCTCCGGCATAAAGCTATTATCTGACACATCTCCGTTTTCACCGCAGTTTTTAATGCAGGCGGGGATGCCGAGCGACCTGTTCATATTTTCAAGATATTCTGTGAGTTTTTTTATTTTTTCGTCTTCTGAGTCTGAGGATATGCCGAGTGTATCGGCGATAACGCAGTATTTCTTTTTTGCTCTTTCGTCCTTAGAGTTGAATTCAATTACTCTCGGCAGATACATTGCGTTTGCCGAGCCGTGTATTATATGCGAGCCGTAGTCCGCAAATGCCGCGCCTGTTTTGTGAGCCATAGAATGAACTATGCCGAGCAGACCGTTTGTGAAAGCTATCCCCGCAAGACACTGCGCGTAGTGTACAGATTCGCGCTTGACGCTGTCACCCTCATATGAGCCTTTAAGGTCATTGCCTATCATCGCAATTGCAGATAATGCCAATGGATCCGTAAATGGATTTGCGGCAGTTGAAACGTATGCTTCAATGGCATGTGTCAGTGCATCCATTCCTGTGTGAGCTGTCAGCTTCTTCGGCATGGTTTCGGCAATTGCAGGGTCAACTATTGCAACGTCGGGGGTTATTTCGTAATCGGCAATAGGATATTTTATCCCCTTGTCATAGTCTGTTATTATCGAAAATGCAGTGACTTCCGTTGCTGAGCCCGATGTTGAGGACACAGCGCAGAATTTAGCTTTTTTGCGTAGCTTTGGCAGTCCGAAAACCTTTTTCATTTCGTCGAAAGATATATCGGGGTATTCGTATTTTATCCACATTGCCTTTGCTGCATCAATAGGCGAGCCGCCTCCGATTGCAACTATCCAATCGGGCTTGAAGCGTGCCATTGCCTCGGCACCCTTCATTACGGTGGTAACTGACGGATCAGGTTCTATGCCGTCAAAAATTTCGACTTCAAACCCTGCATTTTTCAAATATTCTACCGCTTTGTCAAGAAATCCGAATTTCTTCATGGATGACCCACCCGTGCATATCATAGCACGGTGTCCTTCCAGATTTTCAAGCTCTTTTAAAGAATCGCGTCCGAAATAAATATCTCTCGGTATTGTAAAACGTGGCATAATTATCTCCTTAACATGTATTTTAAGAAGATTATTTCCGAATTTTACTTATTTAATACACTTCAGGGATTATCGGGTGTATATTCAAGATATATTTCCCCATCAAGCGTTTTCCACAAAAATGTCTTCCCGTCAAATGTCATATAGCTGTTCGGAGAATCCTCCTTCGGAATCGACACCGAACCGGGGTTAATATACGTGTGCGTATCGTATTTTTCACATACGGGAATGTGTGTGTGTCCGTGAAGCAAAATATCGTTTTTTGTAATGGGGGGAAGCTTACCGTTATTGTATACATGTCCGTGTGTTGCGTATATAAGTCCTTTTTCCATCGGAATTACTGCGTAATCCGCAAGAACGGGGAAGGAAAGCACCATCTGATCGACCTCTGTATCGCAGTTTCCTCTGACGCAGAAAATTTGATCTTTCATTCCGTTAAGCATTTCTATGACCTCTTTGGGAGCATATTCCTTAGGCAGATCATTTCTCGGTCCGTGGTAAAGAATGTCGCCTAAAAGCAGCATTCGCTCACAGCCTTCCTTTTTGTAGGCCTCTACAAGCTTTTTACAGTAAAAAGCAGAGCCGTGTATATCCGATGCTATCATAAGCTTCATAATTATTTTCCTCCGTTTTTCATCAAATGCTCAAACAAAGCCATACAGCCGTCCAAAATATCGTCGAAAGCTTTATCAAACCGTCTTGTGTACCAAGGGTCGCTGACATCTCCGCCCTGTTTTGTATAATCCATAAGCTTGTGTATCTTACCGTCAGGATCCCCGTTTAATATAGATGTCATATTTCTTATATTCATACTGTCCATACCGATGAAAAGATCGTAATTTTCATAGTCGGAGCTTTTGAGCTTTACAGCATATTTTCCCGAACAGTCGATTCCATGACGCTTCATTTCCTCCCTTGACGGGGAATATACGGGATTTCCAAGCTCCTCGGACGATGTGGCAGATGAAGCTATAATAAAGTCCTTTTCCATACCGTTTTTCTTTACTATATCACGAAAAACAAATTCCGCCGTAGGTGAACGGCAAATGTTTCCGTAGCAAACAAACATAACTCTTATCATAAATATCAAATCCTTTTATTTTATATACTATATTATACATAGAAAAATAAAAAAATCAATAGCGAATGTGAATATTTTTGTTAAGCTATTGACAAATTGGAAATGATGTGGTATACTTGCAAAAGTAAAGTGAAGAACGGAGGTGCTGAAAAACAGCACCTCTGAACTTTTTATAACGGCATATGCTGTAGTGAGGAGAATATGAAGAGTAAAAAAAATATTATTCAGACGGTAACTGAATTTGCAACACCTCTTGCCGAGGAACTCGGATATATCATTTGGGATATAGAGTACGTTAAAGAGGGCGGCAAGATGGTCTTGCGTTTCACCATCGATAAGGAAGGCGGCGTTGGAATCGAAGACTGTGAAAAATTCCACCGCGCGATAGATGTTCTTATCGAAGAGGCGGATCCCATTGAGGATGCATATACTCTTGAGGTGTCATCCCCCGGCATTGAAAGGGAGCTTAAATATAATTGGCACTTCAATGCCGCAATAGGTCAGACAGTGCAGATAAAGCTTTATAAACCGCTTGACGGACAAAAAACATTCGTCGGTGAGCTTGTAAGCTATGACGAAAATGTAACTTTGAACTGTTCGGGAAACAATATTGTGATACCGGCAGTTGAAGTCGCAAAAGCGAATATCTATTTCGATTTTACCAATATATAAATTTACTGATAAGTATCAAGGAGGATAACGGAAAAAAATGGCGAAGGCAAAGGAAAATGCGGCGCTGTTCGATGCGCTTGACGATCTTCAGAGAGAAAGAGGAATACCGAAGGATTATATGCTTGAACGCTTGTCGGCAGCTCTTGTGAGCGCGTACAAGAAGGCATATTCAAACAGCACAAACGTAAAGGTCGTGCTTGATCCCGAAACAAAGGAATGCAGACTTTTCAGAGTCCTTACAGTAGTTGATGAGGTTACAGACGAAAACTGCGAAATTTCTCTTGAGGATGCAAAGAAAATAAGCAAAAGACATAAACTCGGTACAGTGATCGAGCTTGAAATAAAGACAAAAGAATTCAGCAGAACAAGCGCACAGATCGCAAAACAGGTAATTATTCAGGGTATCAGAGAAGCTGAGCGCGGTATGCTGATAAAGGAATACGAAAACAAGAAGGAAGAAATAATGACAGCTACTGTCGTTGCAACGGATCTTGCATCGGGCGCTGTTATAGTAAATACGGGAACCAGTGAAGTTGCACTCACCAAGGGCGAACAGATACCCGGTGAAACATTCAAGGTCGGCGATCACGTCAAGGTTTTTGTGACGGAAGTAAATCACGAACCCAACCCTGAAG
>JAZTXA010000147.1:0-6872 GCA_045636245.1 Eubacteriales bacterium
GAATATCTCCTTTTTTATTCTATCAACTTCGCTATTTCTTGTTATAAAAATATTTAGAATTTAATTGCTACCTTTATGACTCTTTCTCGTTTATTTTCAAACAGCTCATACGCCTCGTCAATCTTCGCAAGCGGATATGTATGCGTGATCAGCGGCTCGGTATCGAGTTTGCCCTCGGCAATGAGTTTCAGCGTTTCCTCGCAGTCGCAACCGTCAACGCCGCCTGTTTTGAATGTCAGATTCTTGCCGTACATATCGGGCAGAGGCAGAGTCTGCGCATTATCATAAAGTGCCACCACCGTGACGATCGCATTCGGACGCGCACACTGCCATGCAAGCTCAAAGGTGTTCTCTACTCCTGCAACTTCAAGCACCACATCCGCACCGCCGTGATCGCTGTTTTTACAAACAAAATCAAGGCATTCTTCGGGTGTTGTCGTCAGCACGTCGGGATAGTGCTCATTCACAAACTTGATGCGGTTTTCATCCTTCTCACACACGATGATGCGTCTCGGATTCTTCAGCATCACACAAAGGAGCGTGCAAATTCCCGTGGGACCTGCTCCGATGATCAGAACTGTATCCTCCTCAGTGATCTCCGAGATCTTCGCAGCCCAATAACCCGTGGCAAGAACGTCACCCACGAGCAGAGCTTGTCTATCCGTCACTGTATCGGGAATCTTGTTGAGTCCCTGATCCGCAAACGGCACGCGAACATATTCTGCCTGACCGCCGTCAATACGGCAACCAAGCGCCCAGCCGCCGTTTTTATCGTTACAGTTGTTAACAAAGCCCTTCTTGCAGAAAAAGCACTCACCGCAAAAGGTTTCCACATTGACCGTAACTCTGTCGCCGGGCTTTACGTGCGTGACCGCCGAGCCGACCTCTTCCACAACGCCGACCATCTCATGACCGACCGTTATTCCTTCCACAGCTCTCGGAACGCTTCCGTGTTTAATATGCAGATCGCTTGAGCAGATGCTCGCAAGCGTGACCTTTACAATAGCATCTCTTTCGTGCTGTATAGTTGGCTTCGGCTTCTCAACCAAGCCGAATTTTCCTTTTGATATATATGTGTAGGTAAGCATAAGTACCTCCCAAATTTCGATACCTTATTATATCATAATTTTCGTCCTTTTTCAACCGTGTTCTTTAGTCACCGTGTAACGTTTTTATCTATGGCAAACAATGCAGAAATATCGGCATAATCGCTTGACGATAATCGTCGGATGTGTTATAATGATATTATCATCTTAAAGGAGACGAATCATAATGAATCATACCTCTGCACGAATCCGCCGAGTGTTGGCGTGGCTTATTTGCACACTTCTGTTATGGAGCGCTCTTGTGCCGACTCTTTCGGTCTTTGGTGCTTCCGATCGTTTCGAGTGCGAAGATGCCGTGGTATTGGCAGCCGATGGCAAGACTCCCTACAATGTTATCCGCTTGTCCGATCCCGATGCTTCGAATAAAGCCGTTGCGGGCAGTACGGGCGGTAAATACTTTGTGTTTGAGAACGTAGCGGAATCCAACTGTATCCACATTTCCTACGCTTCCACCAACACCAACAATATGAATCTCTACATCAGATACCCTTGGGAAACAGATTTTCACGATGCGGGTATCATCCCATTTTCAACATCGAACTCGTGGAATATGAGTTCCTCATACATCGCTGTATCCCCAAAGGTATATATTCCCGAGGGCTCGGACATAAAGATTCGTCCCAATATGGACATAAATCTCGACTGTCTGTGGCTCACTGCAGAAGAAGCAGGCTCAGCCTCCGATGTCCCTGCAGGAACATTGAGTGCCGAATCTCTCTCCGACAAAGCCGAGAAAGATATGATGGCTACATATGCCAAGGCTGTTAAGCTTGAAAAAAATCAGAGCGTAACCTTCACAGTTCCCGCTGTCAGCGAAAATTATAATGTTATCAGTCTGTCATACCGTGCTGAAAGCAATGCTGCGGTGTCCGTCACTCAAAACAGCAAAGTCATCGGAGGTGCGGAACTTGTTGCAACACCGCTTCGCACATTCGAAGGCGCAGGAATGTGCACCGAAGATTACAAGGCAGGGGATAAAGTAACTCTGACTGTTACAGAAGGTGAGCTGTGGCTTGACTTCATCACGGTCAACTATGCCCCCGATCCTCAATCTGTCAGCGTGGGTGCGATGCCGTCAAAGGGTGAGCGTCTCACAGTTTCGCTGGACGGTATATGGGCTATCGGCACCAAGCGTGTGTCAGGAACCTGGTCGGTGCCCGCTACGGTCCCCTCAGATGTGGACTTTATCAACTCCATCCCCGTTCCCGGGCTTTGGCACTCTGCTGCCTACGACCTGGGTGAATACGACAGCACTATGTCCTGGTACAAGAAGACTGTGATACTGCAAGATGCCCCTGCCGAGCAGGTGCTTCTGTATATCGGTTCTGCCCAATATGGCCGTCATATCTACGTCAACGGACAGTACGCAGGCAGTTACGAATATAACTACTCTCACTCCTACACAGATATTACAAAATTTTTGAAGAAGGGTGAAAACGAGATTGTTATCATGCTCGGCGCGTGGTCCATCCAGTTCACCGACTCCAATACAGTTGCCCATGTTCTTTACGACGGCGAATCCACCGAGGATGAGCCCGGCATTACAGATTCGGTGTCTTTGATTTTCAATGCCTCCCCCGAGGTACAATCAGTACAGACCAATCCCAACATTGACACCGGAAGCGTTCAAGTGCAGGTTACACTCAAAAATCGTTCCGACAAACCCGTATCATCCGATGTAACCGTTACAATTTACGAGCTGGGTGTTTTTGAAAACGGTATTCCCAACCAAGCCGAAGTCAAGGTTGGTGAGTACACACATAAGGGTGTAAGTGTAGGCGAAAACAACACCGCCACCTTCACCGTAGATGAGATCAAGCTGGATAACTGGTCAAGAAGCAAGTGCTGGTCCCCCGATTCTCCTTTTCTTTACCGTATTGAAATCAAAACTGCAGGTGATACCTACACCACCCGCTTTGGTATGCGTACCTTTGATTTCGACCCCGTCACAAAATACGCCCGCCTCAACGGTGAAATATTCTACCTGTTTGGTACCAACGTAGCCATTGAGCGCTACTTTGATGATCCGCTTTGCGGCAACACCCCGTGGCAGGAGGATTGGATCCGCAAGCTCTACAGCGAGTTTAAGGACATCAACTGGGTTTGCTTCCGCACACACCTGGGACACGCCAACAGCAAGTGGTTCGACATTGCCGACGAGATGGGTATGATGATTTTCGACGAATACGCTACGTGGGGCGACAATGACGGCTGTACCATTAACACCATCATGCCCGAGATCTATGCATGGATCGACAACCGTGCAAATCACCCATCCATGATCGTATTCGATGCCCAGAACGAAGCTCTGTACACCGCCATGACCGACGAGATCATACGTCGCGGTCGTGAGTACGACCTCCAGCACCGTCCGTGGGACAACGGCTGGCGTCCTCCCGTGGACGAAAACGACCCCGTGGAGTGCCATCCCTACATCATCGGCGGACAGGGTATCAAGGGCTTGAATAATATGAATGTTTCAAAACCCGTTGTCACCACCGCTGACCTCGGCTGGACATACAGCAAGTACCCCAACAATCCCTATCTTGTAAATGAGCACGGCGAATATTGGATCAACCGAGAAGGCGCTGCCATGAGCAGTACAGCCGGCACTTGGAATGCCGTACTGCCCGGTGCAACCAACGAACAGCGTCTTACATATTATGCAGAGCTGATGGCTGCCCAGATGGAAGCTTTCCGTACCGAACGTACCTATGTCGGGCTTCTGTTCTTCTGCGGTTTGGGTTCTTCTTTCCCTTCGGCACAGGGCGTGACCTCGGATATACTGTCCCCCGATGTTTCCACCGCTGAATCGCTGCAGATCCGCCCCTACACCAAGGAGCTTTTGAAAAATGCCTTTGCCAACCTGGGTATCGTAATCGACGAGTATACCGAGGAAGTCAAGCGCGGAGATAGACTCCGTCTGCCTATCATCTTGGTCAATGACACAGGCAAGGCAATTTCCGATCTTCCCGTGACCATCAAGGTTATGAGCGGAGATACCGTGATTTTTGCAAAGCGCATCACCATGAGTGTGGATGCCTTTTCCAAGGACAACAAGGGTCTGGCTGAAGAAAATGAACCTGTCCGTGTGCCGGATTATTCCGATTACTGCGGGGACGGCACAACATTGACTGTCACCGCATCCTACGAATTGGACGGAGAAACGGTATACAGCCAACGCAAGTGGCTCGTTGAAGGCGGCGAGACATCCGACGAACAGCCTCCCGAATACGATTGGCTTACTGAAGAAGAGCCTGTCCAGACCGACACTGAGACATCGGAAACGGCGGATCAACCCGACACCAACCTCGTAACCGACCCTTCAGATACCACCTCTGACACTGATTCCAACGGAGGCTCTGCATTGATTATCGCAGGTGTTGCCGCTTTGGTTGTGCTGACGGTGGCTGCCATCACTCTTGTGATTGTTTTCCGTAAGCGTTCCAAGAAACAAGACAAATAATAATCCCATTAAATACATAATAAAAATCCCGCCATAAAGCGGGGGGCAGACCGCTGACAAAGGTAAAAGTCGGCTGCCTGCCCCCCGCCGCTATGGTGGGGTTTTCTTTTTACAACAAAAGATACTCAATGCTTGGCAAAGAGTATCTTTTAAAATTTGAGTTAAGGTGCGGGGTCAATTGTGGGTAATGCGCTGTAGTCAATGGGGAAATACAGCGACTGCGTCATGTAAAGACCCGTAATAAGGTGGTATTTAACACCCATGTCTGACATCCACTGACGGTCGTTGAATGTTTGAAGTGTACCGGAGTGGTTTTCGTATACCCAATCCGCTGAGGGCCACAGGCACACCGAGGGATTTATCTTCTGATAAACCTCTTTTCTTATACCTTGCTGACCGTGGTGGGACATCTGAACAACATCGCTCTTTAAAGCGTTGCCGTACTTATTTAAAAGTCTATCGCCCTCGTTAATGTAAGCATCACCGAGGAACAGTACCGTCTGTCCTTCGATAGTTGCACGGAATATCATTGTGGTATCATTTATGTTCGTTTCGTTTTCTGCATCTGTAACAGTCATAAGAATTTCAAATGCAACACCGTCTACTGTGATAACATCGCCTTCAAATGCGTTTTTACCATTGATAGCATCAAATGCGCCCTTGCCAAACAGCTTATCGTATGCAGACTTAACATCGTCGTATACAAAGCCGTACATACCGTTTTCGCTGGAGTTCATAAATGACTTTGAGGGGAAATTCAAGTAAACATTCTTAATGACGATCTCATTTGACGTTTTGTTTACAAGATACGTAAACTCTGTCATATGGTCGTCGTGCGGATGCGAAAGGAACCACGCCTCAACTTCGGGAACCTCCTTGCCGCTGATCCTCTGCAATTCTTCATAGAGGAATCCCATTTCGTTGTAGTGTTTTCCGCCGCCGTCGATAACAATCAGCTTATCATTTTTTGTTTTGATAACATAGCTGTTACCGAGCATCTCCGGGTTGGGAGAAAGCTGGTGAAGGACAGGCTGGTTTTCAACCGCCAAAACAGTAACCGTCACAGAATTTGATCCGCTTTTTGCCGTTATTTTATATACGCCCTTATCAGGTTTGATAATATCGCGCGAATTTATTGCGATCTGATCTGATGTCCAAGTTATCTTACTGCCGTCTGTAATAGCACCGTTATTTGCAAACTGAACATTGAATTTATTCAAATCACAAGCCTTTCCCGCCTCAACCGTTATGCTTTTTGTTGCGTACCACACCGTGTTTTCAGTGTAAGAATCTGCCGCAACATGCATGATCGTATATTTCTGTGATGATGTGCCGCTGTATTCGTATATATGAACATTAGAACCGTCTGCCGTGGCATTTGCGGAAATATCAAGCACCTTGGACGTCGCATTCTTTGATTCAAAAATATAATAACTGCCTACTTTTTGAACATACCAGCGCTGTGCATCTGTATTGTTGCTTTCATAAGTTTGAACATTTGTACCGTTTGTCGTACCTGCTGCATAAACATCAAGCACTTTGCCCGTGCTTCTGTTGGTGATGGTATATGCACCGTCGGAATTGAGCTTGAAATGCCATACCTGCGTTCTTATATTTTTAACTGTGTTAATGACTACATTATCACCCGAAAGGTCAACATATTTATTTGAAGAAGCACTCATGATTCTTGCATAGAAATCTGTTCCGATGCCAATAGAAGGATCGGGGGTTTCCGTATCTGCCATCTCATACGGCTCCTCTGTAACTGCCGTAAACAGCATATCCACGTCAGCCTCTGTATATTCGCCGTCCCGGTTGCAGTCAAGCGCTTCGAGATAGCAGGAATATTCGGGGATATCTGCCAGATACTTCTTTGCACGGATTATATCAACACCGTTGACGCGTGCATCACCGTTTACATCACCGTTAACCACCAACTGCATAGTTTCAAGAGTCGTAGAGTTTACAAGCGTGTATCCTGTACCAACAACGTCATTTAAGGATACGATATTGTTGCCCGTATTTTTTATGTAGCACGGTTCCTTGAAAGAATCGATAACATAATATGCTTTAGTACCCGCGGTAATATTCACTACCATATCATTTTTAATCCGCAGCTGTGTATCCGACGCAGCTGTAAATGAACGCTCACCCATCAAAGAAGCTGATACCTCAGCAAGCCCGCCTGATGATGTACATAACGCGGCACATACAGAGCCAAATAAGAATGACAGTATGATAAACGTTGTAACGATCTTTAAATTGAAGCTTTTTTTCTTAAGTCGGAGGCCAAGCGGTCT
>JAZTXA010000148.1:0-3148 GCA_045636245.1 Eubacteriales bacterium
ATTTGCCCTGCTTGTATGCTCACCCGGTGTACCTTGCATCTACTACGGCGATGAGGCCGGGTGCGAGGGCTACCGTGACCCGTTCAACCGCCGACCGTACCCGTGGGGACGTGAGGACAGTGAGCTTAAAGAGTTTTTCAAAAACACCTTACAGCTCCGCGAAGAGCATGATGCGCTAAAATACGGAACAACAGAGGTTTTGAAGACCGCAAGCGGTGTTATGGTATTTAAAAGAGAATATAAAGACAACCGTATACTTTGTATATTCAATGCAAACCAACACGGCGTAAGTGTCAATTTGCAACGCTTGAAGGTGTCGCTTGAGCCTATGTCCTTCACAACAGTAGAATATTGAAAAAGGAAGCAAAACAATGGTTAATGTTATAAAAAAAGGTGTCGTTTACCGTAAGGGCAAGGGAATCGAAATATCAGATCTTTCTGCCGAGCAAATACAGTCGGCAAAGAAAAAGACGATAGCATATCCCATTTTGACCTCGCACAGCATAAGCGACGGCGACGATCTTAAAATAAAATTCGATGCCATGGCATCGCACGACATAACATATGTCGGTATCATACAGACAGCAAGAGCATCGGGACTTAAGGAGTTCCCTGTTCCGTATGTTCTTACAAACTGCCACAATTCACTTTGCGCTGTCGGCGGTACGATAAACGAGGATGACCACGTTTTCGGTCTGTCAGCCGCAAAAAAATACGGCGGAATCTATGTACCCGCACACCAGGCTGTTATCCACTCATATATGCGTGAGATGATGGCAGGTTGCGGAAAGATGATAATCGGTTCGGACTCTCATACACGTTACGGCGCACTCGGCACGATGGCTGTGGGTGAGGGCGGTCCCGAGCTTGTAAAACAGCTTCTCGGCAGAACTTACGATATAAAACGCCCCGGCGTTATTGCGGTACATCTGACAGGAAAGCCCCGCGCAGGCATCGGCCCTCACGACGTGGCAATAGCGCTTATCGGCGCTGTGTTCAAGGACGGATTTGTTAAAAACAAGGTTCTTGAATTTATCGGTGACGGTATTGCTAACCTTCCCATTGAGTTCCGTAACGGCATTGACGTTATGACAACGGAAACAACGTGCCTTTCATCTATTTGGGTGACGGACGAGGAAACAAAGAAATATTACACACTTCACGGAAGAAGTGATGATTTCAAGGAGCTTGCACCCGCTGACGGTGCATACTATGACGGGGCTGTTGAAATAGATCTTTCAAAGATGGAATCTATGATAGCTCTCCCGATCCACCCCTCCAATGCATATACAATAAAGGAATTTAATGCAAACGCAAAGGATATCTTGGCTGAGGTATCCGAAAAGGCGTCAAAGGAGCTTGGCGTTTCCACATTCTCCCTGACCGACAAATATCACGACGGCGGCGTATGGGCTGACCAGGGTGTAATTGCAGGATGTGCAGGCGGTATCTTCGATAACGTATGTGCGGCGGGCGATATTTTGAGGGGTAAAAGCATCGGATGCGATGCCTTTGCGCTTTCGGTATACCCCGCAAGCCAGCCTGCTTACTTGCAGCTTATCAAAAACGGCATATGTGCAGATCTTATGTCTGCGGGTGCTACGCTTCGCACGGCGTTCTGCGGTCCTTGCTTCGGTGCGGGTGACGTGCCGTCAAACAACGGACTTTCGCTCCGTCACACGACAAGAAACTTCGCAAACAGAGAAGGCTCAAAGCCGGGCGAAGGACAGATCGCATCCGTTGCGCTTATGGACGCACGCTCTATTGCGGCAACAGCGGCGAATGGCGGTAAGATAACAGCGGCAACAGACATTGATATTGAGTATAATACTTACGAATATAAATTCGATAAATCAGTTTACACTAACCGTGTGTACTTCGGTTACGGTAAGGCAAATAATGACGAAAAGCTCATACTCGGTCCCAACATCACAGACTGGCCCGAAATGGTATCTCTTTCAGATAACCTCGTTTTGCAGGTCGCATCGTATATCACGGATCCCGTGACAACCACAGACGAGCTTATCCCATCGGGTGAATCGTCCTCCTACCGTTCAAACCCTCACCGTCTTTCAGAGCTTACGCTTTCCCGCAAAGACCCCGCATATGTCGGACGTGCAAAGGCGATAAGAGAGGTTGAATACGCACGCCGTGACGGTAAAAAAGTATTTGAAGGTGTACTTTCAAATATTGCCGAAAAGCACGGATTTAATGAGGAAAACACCGTTGTCGGAAGCGTTATTTTCGCAAACAAGCCCGGTGACGGCTCCGCGCGTGAGCAGGCGGCATCATGTCAGCGTGTACTCGGCGGCTGTGCAAACATCGCGGTTGAATATGCGACAAAGAGATACAGAAGCAACGTTATAAACTGGGGTATGATCCCGTTTACCGTTGATGAAGCACCCGAATTTTCCGTGGGTGACTATATCGTTATCCCCGATATAAAGAAGGCTGTTGAAAACGCTTCTGCAACGGTTACGGCTTACGTGTACGGCGAAAACGAAAAAACGCTCGAGCTCACAATGCCGGAGCTTACAGACGATGAAAGAAAAATAATTCTTGGAGGCTGTCTCATTAATTTCTACAAATATTAATTAAGTGAAAACTATCATATACTATTTTTTAAAAGTTTCATTTTCTTCTTGATATTATCAGGAAATTGTTGTATAATTCGTAGCAAATAATATATTTATTTTGGAGGATAAAATCATGGCAGTAAAAGTTGCTATTAACGGCTTTGGCCGTATCGGAAGACTTGCTTTCCGTCAGATGTTTGGTGCAGAGGGTTACGAAGTTGTAGCTATCAACGACCTTACAGATCCCAAGATGCTTGCTCACCTTCTCAAGTATGACACAGCACAGGGCAGATACCTCGGCCACACAGTTGAATGTGACGACACATCCATCACAGTTGACGGCAAGAAGATCACAATCTACAGCGAAAAGGACGCAAAGGATCTTCCTTGGGGCGAAATCGGTGTTGACGTTGTTCTTGAATGCACAGGTTTCTACTGCTCCAAAGATAAGAGCATGGCTCACATCAACGCAGGCGCAAAGAAAGTTGTTATCTCTGCTCCCGCAGGTAACGACCTTCCTACCGTTGTTTACAGCGTAAACGAAAAGACCCAAGTCGGAGGCCAAGCGGTCT
>JAZTXA010000149.1:0-35408 GCA_045636245.1 Eubacteriales bacterium
GTCCGATACTTTAACGAGCATAGCAAGTGTTATAACGCTTGCTGAGCCAATCCGAGAGATTGGCTTTTTCTTTAGGGACGTATCCCTAATACCCACAATTTAGAAAGGACAAATCAAATGAGCAAAACAGAAAAAATGACCGAGCGCGTCACGGTCAAAATGGACGCGAACTTGAAAGCCAAGCTTCAGCGCGAAGCCGAGCGGTGCGGCGGAGATATGTCGGCGTATATCCGTTCCTTGATTGAGAATCGGCTATCGCAGGCGGCGGGGACTTGCTACAACTGCATTGGTCGGCTTGAAAAGGCGCTTGATGCAGAGGATGTAGGCTATGAGCTTCACGCCTTTATCCGTTCCAAGTACAAGGCAAAGGATGGTGAGAGCTGATGGCAACCACCTCACTATGGGCGGTGAGAGGGACGATACGCGACGTAGTAGCTTACGTCAAAGACCCTAATAAGACCGCAAATCCCGATTATGATCTTAAAAACGTGTTGACCTATGCCGCAGATAACGACAAGACCGAAAAACAGTATTACGTTACGGGGCTGAACTGCTCACCGCATTTTGCCTATGAGCGTATGACGGCAACCAAGGAGCGATACGGCAAGCGCGGAGGCATCGTCGGATATCACGGGTATCAGAGCTTCAAGCCGGGGGAGCTAACACCCGAGGAATGTCACAAGATCGGGGTGCTGACAGCCAAGCGAATGTGGGGTGACCGCTTTGAGGTCATCGTGGCAACTCACGTCAAAGGCTCGTCGGCTTTGCATAACCATTTCGTTATCAATAGTGTATCCTTCAAGGACGGCAAGAAGTACCGTTGGCAGAAAGATAGTTACCGACAGTTACGCCGAGTTTCGGACGAGCTTTGCCGTCAGCATCAATTATCCATCATCGAGAATCCAATGCCAAAGAAAGTGCCAAGGCAGATATGGATCGCGGAGAAACAAGGCAAGGTCACCCATGCATCTATTCTGCGCCACGATATCGACCGCGCCGTACGGAGCAACATCAGTTTTAAGTATTTTCTTCAAGCCTTGGAATATCTCGGCTACGTTGTCGTGCGGAACGGTGACTATAAGCACATCTCGGTCATCACCGAGGGATGGAGCAAGCCAGTCCGTATTGATAGCTTGGGCGCTAATTACACCCTTGAAGTTATTGAACGACGAATCCGAGATAATCTTCACAAAGAACCCGTACCGCATATCCGCAAACCGCAAAGGCGTATAGCTTGTGAGCTTGAAAGACAGATGAAAGCGTTAGAAAGGTATTCCACTATTGAAATACTGTTTATGATCTTCTTTGAGCTAATGGGGATTCCGTATGATGATCCATTCACCAAGGAACAAAGGATGCCGCCGAAATATGAGATTGCGTCACCGTATTTTGCGCAGGAAGCGATCAACAACGATCGTTATTGCCGAGAGATTCGCCTTATGAGCTGGTACGAGCTTCACACCACCGAGGACGTGACCTCATTCCGTGACAAGCGCAAAGCGGAACTGCAAAGTTTGGAGCGCGAGAGAAAGGCAGTCGATAATCGTCGCCGTCGCCTTACCGATCCCTACGAGAAACAGAAAAACAGCGCCGAGCGAAGCGCGATCACAAAGAAAATGACGAACGTCCGCAGGGAGATGAACCTTGCGGACGATATTTTATCCGATTCAATAAGACTTGCCAAAGCGATTGCCGCCGAAAAGGCTTGTGAGGAACGTCTTGTGCCGGATAAAACCAAACAAAAACACAAAGAACAGGAGAGATAAAATGTATAAGAAATTAAAAGAACAGATCACCGAAACCACGCAGTATTATCGGCTGCAAAACGTACACCCAAGGGCAGAACAACCCTTCCAAGTCCGCGACGATAAGGAAATGGAACAGCTTGTGGAAAGCATTCGCATGAACGGAGTCCTCAACCCTTTGATCGTAACACCAAAGCGCGGCGGATATGAGATCGTGTCGGGACACCGCCGCTATGCCGCTTGTCAAAAGCTTGGCGTGGAGACCATTCCCGTTATCGTTCGTGACCTTACCCCCGATGAAGCGACCCTTTGTATGATCGATTCCAATCTGCATCGCGAGCATTTGTTGCCCTCGGAAAAAGCCTACGCTTACAAGGCGAAGATGGAGGTGCTGAAGCGCAAGGGACAGCGATACGGTCAAACCTCGTCGCAACCTGCGACAAAGTGGGATGCCGCTACCGAGATCGGCAAGGCGACCAACGAGAGCCGCGACCAAGTGTTCCGGTATATCCGCTTGACCAATCTCATAAAGCCGCTGATGGATATTGTGGATAGTGGACGAATCGCATTTACCCCCGCCGTGGAGCTTTCCTATCTGCCCCATGAGTTGCAGGACAAAATCGTGGAGATCTTTGAGAGAGACGAAGCCACGCCATCCTATGCGCAGACAGTGAGATTCAGAAGGCTTCTCGGCGAGGGCAAGCTGACGGCGGATACCATTGAGGATATTATGGCAAAGCCGAAAGCCAATCAGAAAGAGACGGTCAAATTCAGCTACGAACGGATCGCCCGTTTCTTTCCTCCCGAGTATAGCACAAAACAGATGGAAGATGCAATTGTGCGGATTCTTGAAGAACGCAGACGAGAGATCTCTCGCCGCCGCGATGATGCAGAAAGGGGGTGATTTATTGGGAAAGATAAACAGATGGAAATGGTTTTTATGTATGGCGCGGTTTTGTCTTGATAACAAGGTGGGCGGCTATCGCTGTCGCTCCCAAGTCCCCGAGCACGAGATCTTGAAGATCGTGCGTATGTATGAGCCGATTATCACAGAGTTTTTCGACAACGAGGAAGAAATGGCGAAATTCCAAAAGTGGCGTGAGGAGCAGGAGGAAAAGGAGAGCATGGATAAGGAGGAGAAAGCAAAGAAGAAAGCGGGAGCTGCTAACGTAGCGTAATAGAGAAAGCCTCGGCAGGGAGCTTCCTTGCCGAGGCTTTATTATAAATAAATGTTAGATTTTTCAAAAAACAAAATCCTTGAAGGAAGCAATTTCACGAAATTCTGCTGACTTTAGTCTCTGACACACTTCATTTGAAGTTATCATATGCAGATATGGATATAATAAGAAAAAGTAAGGGCGAAGAATATGTGCTTTCTTTTTCATGACTGATAGTTCTGGTAAATAGCGATCACAAATGGTGGTATAGTATCCTATTACGTATTCCTTTTTATCTTCAGAGAGCTTTATATCATAAGGGAACAATCTACAGTCAATTGGGCGTCCTTCATATATTTTACATCTTTGTTCGTCTAAATCAAAGAAATGACATTTTGTATACTCTAATGTATTGTTTTCTCCTTTTTTTTCGTCTCGCTTCATTTGACGTACAGCGCTATTGTCATACGGAGCGGACAAAGTTTTCGAGAAAGAGTTCTTTTCTGTTTTGTTAGACGGTAATTGCTTACGGATCAAATCAAGCTCACTGTTTAAGAATACTGGCATGTCAACATTTGGATTTGCACAGCAACAAACCTTGCGTTCGGTTGAACATTTTGTGCAAAAATCAAATGTTCCATTTAATAGATTTTTGTCCTCCCCCGCTACCCAAATATATGGACTAACTCTGATTTCATCATCAACAAAAGCGGAAAGTTTGGAGAAAGAACAAAAACCACTTAAAATATCTCTATCAATCAGTTTTAAATTGATAGCTCCTCGTTCATCAACAGACTCATTTTGAGAATAATATTCAGCAGTTAATACTTTGTTTGTATATTTTCCTTTGAGCGTATACGTATGAATTAAAAATTCATTCCCATCTGATCCTATTTCTCGCAGAGTTACAGTTCCTTCTATTTGTCCATTTTTTTGCTTGGTTATGACAATTTGTTCAGTTTTTAATTTATTATCTTCGGCAAAAAGTGAAGTATAATTTTGCCCCAAAACAATATTGTCATTATTGGAAGAAGATGATGTCTCAGGAACTAAAGACTTATCGCTAACATTAATAGTTGTATGGTTAGTAGTATTGTTTATGGTATTATTAACATTACCTTTATTTTTTGAACTTTTAATTACATTTTTATTATGTGACGAATTGTTCATGTTCCCCTCCGTTCGTTTCTTTTTCTTTTCTTCAAGGACTCGCTTCAATTCAATATATGCTTTTATTAAGCCAAATATGGCAGTAGGGACACCAATTATAGAAATTATCAGTGTAATAATGATCTTAGTAGATTCGTCCATAACCTCACCTCGCACAAGTTGTCATTAATATTATAACACATTTTTGATAGCAAATCAATATATAAAGACATAAATACTTAAAATAAAACAAATAATCCGAACGATTCTTCAAGTAAGAGAATGTTCGGATTATTTTCATGTGGTCGGAGTGACGGGATTCGAACACGCGACCTCTTGGTCCCGAACCAAGCGCTCTACCAAACTGAGCCACACCCCGAAATATGAAATTTTAAGACTTGTTGTTTTATGGAATTGATTTTTGCTTTGCGAGCACCTACGCGCTCTTCCTGTTGCAACTGTTGGCTCTGCTTTCGTTCGCAAGCTCACTCGGCAATCGCCAAGTTGCTGCCACTCAAAACACCTTGCTTCATCCGCCACAGGCGGCGCAAGGAGTTTTTCCCCAAACTGAGCCACACCCCGAAATATTAACGCAAGGTATAGTTTATCACAGTTTTGTTTTTTTGTCAATATAATTTCAGAATATTTTATAAAGAAAACGGAAAATGCTTCGAGGGGTTGACTTACGATCATTATCGTGATAAAATACGAAAAAACGAAAGGTGTACCATATGAAAAAAACGGTTGCTTTATTGCTTGCTTTGATAACATCGTTTTCACTTTTTTCCTGCGGAAACGGCGAAGATACAACGGCGGAGGGCGTAACGGACGGTATTACCGTATCCAAAGATACGGAAACACCCGCGGAAACAGCAGAGGAAACGGAGGCTGTGACAGAGGCTGAAACTGAAGCTTTGACAGATGCTGAAACAGAGCCCGAAATAGTAGAAGAACCCAAAAACTTTATGGTCGAAAGACATAATTTTGCTGACATTACCGATAAGGTGAAATTTCTCGGCAGAACCTATACAGAGGGTACCGGCGTTGTAATGGATGCAAGTGCATCAGGGTTTGAGTTTTGCGGATATATGAAAGGCGCTGTACGTATTTCAATGACTTGCACTGAAATGTGTTATTTTACCGTTTACGTTGACGGTGAACGTACATCCTCGCGCTTCTTTATATCCGAAGGTACACACGAAATAACAGTTGTCACATTTACGGAATTCGGATTCCATACCGTGCGCGTTGTAAAACAAACTGAGCCGTCGCTGGCCCAGTGCACTTTAAATGTGCTCCAAACTGCTTGTATATTCAGCGAAAAGCCAGAAAATAAAGAAATTTACATTGAATTTATCGGAGACAGCATTTTATCCGGCTACGGCAACCTTTGCGACAACACCGCAACAAATGCGGGTAAGCCCAACAGACAGGATGCAACGCAGGCATTTCCTTATCTGACAGCTGAATTGCTTGGTGCCGATTTATCTGTTATCAGCTGCAGCGGAATCGGACTTGTCAAGGGAGTTCACAGCTATAACGCAAAGGATTTTTATTCCGCACGCTCTTATTATAAAGGCACAGAGCCTTACAGCTTCGACCGCATACCGAATGTTGTTGTTATCAACTTGGGTACAAACGATTCTGCACTCGGTGCATCTGAAGCGGATTTCAAAAACGGTGTAAAAGCACTTGTTGAATATATTAGAGCATCATACAAAAAAGACGTTCCGATAATCTGGACATACAATGCGATGAATGATGAGCGTACAGCGCCGTGGCTTGAAGCGCAGTTCGCAACTCTCGGCGGTGAGAGCGCAGGACTTCACCTCTTTAAGCTTGACAGAAACACAGACGGCGGTGACTTCCACCCGTCGCTTGATGCGCACAAAGCCTACTCCGAAAAGCTTTCGGAGTTCATAGAAAATATTATTAAATAACCAATTAAGGGCGGTTCATTCGAACCGCCCTTTCAATATTTCATAAAGCTCATCTGTTGTTTTGACTGTTTTATAAGCCGATTTTGTAATTTCAGCTTTATCGCCATACCCCCACAAAACGGCAACAGTGGGAATATTATTTTCTTTTGCTCCGTTTATGTCTGTCATCGTATCGCCGACCATAACGGGGTCGTTTATATCAGGCACCGAATTCAAAAGGTGCTTTATTATATCGGCTTTTTCAATACGTGCGGGTGATGCGCCGCATATTTTTTCAAAATATTTTGCAAGTCCGAAATGTTCAAGTATCTCGGCGGACACTTCCTCGGGCTTTGCTGTTGCGACAAACAAACGGTATCCGTCAGATTTCAGCCGCTTTAACAGCACCTGTATTCCGTCATACACGTAATTTTCAAATTTGCCGACGGTGTTATACCGTGCCCTGTATACGGAAATTGCCTCGTCAATATGCGCCTTGTCTATACCGTGACTTAAAAAGCTGTCGCGAAGCGGCGGACCGACAAATGTCAGAAGCTCTTTTTCGCTCGGCGGTGTCATACTAAAATGCTCAAATGTGACAACGGCGCTTTTCATAATACCCTCACCCGAGCAGGTGAGCGTGCCGTCAAGATCAAATATAATACATTTCATAATCAGTAAAGCAAATATTTAGCGTTATCTTTTTCAAATTTTTCAGCCTGTGATGTCCATTTGTCCATTATCTCGTCAACCGTCAGAACACCGTCACGCACGTCCGTGTTGCCCGTGGAAAGGTCAATATGATAGTGCGCGCCTTCCTTTGCGGGCTGTCTGAATGCAAAATCATCGGGGTACATTTTTTGGAGTGTACGTATGATCGACACACCGAGGCGTATCGGATCAAAAGTATTTCTGTCATAAATATGAAGATTTGCTCCGCACACAAGCTCATTGGGGTATTTGGAAAATTTGGGAATGAACAATGCAGGGGAAAATTTAACACCTGCAAGACCGAGGCAGTTAAGCTCATTTGTGAATTTTATCGGATCTATATACGGTGCGCCGACTGTTGTAAAAGGTGTTGTCGTTCCTCTGCCTTCCGATGCATTTGTGCCCGAAAGCATGCACGTGCCGTTGTAGGCGACTATCGAATCCATTGTCGGCAAATTAGGGCTCGGTTTTATGAACGGTACACCCGTGTCTTCAAAATACATATCACGGCGCCAATTCTGAAGCTCAACTATATGAAGCTCACAGCCGAGATGATACTCACCGTTATAAAATCTCGCAAGCTCACCGAGTGTCATTCCGTGACGAATCGGCACAGATGTCATGCCTATGTAAGAGGAATATTTCATATCAAGGCAATTACCCGCAACTTTACCGCTTATCGGGTTCGGTCGGTCAAGCAAAACAAGCGGTTTACCTAACTTTGCGCACGTTTTCATGGCGCAGAACAATGTCGAAGCATACGTAAAATAACGTGAGCCGACGTCCTGCATATCAAAAACGATCATGTCTGTGTTTTCAATTGCATCCGATGCATCCGCCCCCTCGGTTTCCTTGCCCGGCGTTTCAAGTAGGTCTTTATAAAGACTGTACATCGGTATTCCCGTGTATTTGTCAACACCGCCGTCAACCTTTTCGCCGGGACCGAGCGCACCCCATACGCCGTGTTCGGGGGCAAAAAGTGCCGTTACATTGAACGATTCCTTCATAATGTCAACGGTGAAACGGTAGTCAGATGATATACCCGACACGGCTGAAATAAGTCCGATGCGTCCCGATTTCAGATATTTATATATATTTTCTTCCTTGACTCTGTCAATTCCGACAAGCGTTTTCATAAGCGCCTCCGCATTCGTTTTTTGTAATTATACCCCATATGCGCGTATTTGTCAACCGAATGATAAATTTACATTTTATTCATTATTTTTCATATCAATATATTGCAAAGCAGGGGATTATATAGTATAATAAAAAGGCTATTTAATACGAAATTGGAGTTGTATGGTAATGTTTAACAATCTTCTTACAGCGACAGCGGGCAATTCGGGACTTTTTTCAATAGTTCTTATCGTCGTGATGTTCGTTGTTTTCTACTTCTTTATAATCCGTCCGCAGAAAAAGCAGGAAAAAGAAGTTGCAAAAATGCTTGATGAGCTGTCTGTCGGCGATGAAATAACGACAATAGGCGGAATTATCGGCGAAATTGTCAGCATAAAGGACGAAACGGTGCTTATCGAATCTTCCCGTGACAGAACAAGAATCCGTATTCTTAAAGGCTCTGTCAAGAGTGTTGACGTAAAAGCGTCCGAAAAATAATCATAAAAAAATTCCTCACCGAATATAATTGAAATAAAAAATTTCGGAGGGGAAAATGAACAGTAATGACCGTGAAAACGGAAAAACAGTCACCAAAATTCTGAAAAACGGACTGATATCCTTGGGTGTTTCTTATGCTGTGTGCGCCGCTTTGGCGGTGCTGTGTACCGGATTTGCCATGATGACGGAGCATCCGAGGAGCATGGACTTTCTCGGTAAAATTATATTTTTCGCAGGATGCGCCCTGTGCGGGTTCATTTGCGGGAAAAAGACGGGAAAAAGCGGTCTTTTATGCGGTCTTTTTTCAGGCGGTGTTTACTGTCTTTTGGCAGTTTTGCTGTCGGCGGCGGTGTGTACGGAGGATAAGGGGCAGAATCTTATGATACCTCTTTTCGGCACCTTGGTGTCGGTCGTAACCGCTTGTGTCGGATGCATGGGCAAAGCACCCAAAAATTCCGCACCGACGGGAATAAAACAGAAAAAAGCCGTCAGGTATACCGGCGGTTACAATAAATGAAAACCGAAAGGATATATTAAAATGAAAAACGTAAAAACACTTAACAAGACAACATACGCAAAGAACTCTAAAGGTGCAGGCTGCGGAGAATGCCAGGCTTCCTGCCAGTCCGCTTGCAAAACTTCTTGCACAGTAGCTAACCAGAAGTGCGAAAATAAGAGCAAGACAGAAAGCAAATAATGGTACATATTTTTTGCCAGAACGGTTATAAATTGGCATTGGACAGCGAATCCGGCGCTGTCCATATTTTAAGCGATATTGCATACGCTATCCTCGAAAAATTCCCCGAGGGACTTCCCGAAAGCTTTGACGATATGCCCGAATTTGAGGGTTTTTCGGCTGATGACACAAAGGAAGCGTATGGGGAATTACGCACACTTTGTGATGAAGGCACCTTGTTTTCAGAGCCTGTAATAACAAAGCCCTTGAAGTACACCCCCGGTGTTTCACCTATAAAGTCAATGTGTCTTCACATTTCGCACGACTGTAATATGAGATGCCGTTATTGCTTTGCTGACGGCGGTGACTATAAGCGCGCCAGAGGTCTTATGAGCTATGAGTGCGGGTGCCGTGCGATTGATTTCTTGCTTGAAAAATCAAAGGGAATCAAGAACTTGGAGCTTGACTTTTTCGGCGGTGAGCCGCTTTTGAACTTCGACGTTGTCAAAAAGCTCGTTGCTTACGGCAGAGAAAAAGAGAAGGAATACGGCAAAAATATCCGCTTTACAATAACTACAAACGGTGTTTTGCTTGATGATGAATCAATCGCTTTTATCAATGAGCATATGTCGAATGCAGTGCTTTCCATTGACGGCCGCCGTGAGGTGAACGACTATATGCGCCCGCTTGCCAACGGTAAGGGTACGTATGACAAAATTCTTCCGCTTTACAAAAAGCTGACGAAGGACAGAACAATGGATTGGTACGTCAGAGGCACGTATACAAGACGTAACCTCGACTTTGTAAACGATGTGCTTTGCCTTGCAGACGAGGGATTTGCAAATATATCGGTTGAGCCTGTTGTACTCCCCGACGAAAGTGAGTTTGCCATCCGCCGTGAGGATCTGCCTGTGATATATGCAGAGTACGATAAGCTTGCAGATGAGATGATAAAGCGTGAAAAAGAGGGAAGAGGCTTTACATTCTTCCACTTTATGATCGACCTTGATGCAGGTCCCTGCGTTTATAAGCGCACAAAGGGTTGCGGATGCGGTGCGGAGTACGTTGCGGTAACACCCAACGGCGATATTTACCCCTGCCACCAGTTTGTTGAGCATACGGAAATGAAGCTCGGAAACATTTTCGACGATACATTCAATGGCGAAATATCTTCATCGTTTGCTGATTGCAATATTCTGACAAACGAAAAGTGTAAGGAATGTTGGGCAAGATATTTCTGCGGCGGCGGTTGCTGTGCGAATAATTACAATTTCCACAAGGACATAAAAGAGCCGTATGAAATAGCCTGCGACCTTGAGAAAAAGCGTGTCGAATGTGCTATTGCCATCAAAGCGGCGCTTGCCGATACAGAATAATTGATAAAACATCTCAAATATCAAAACGGTGGAAAGTATATTTCCGCCGTTTTTTATGTTTGCTGTAACACTTTCACAAATTATGATGTTGAAACTTGTGTAATATCACAAATTTTGGCAAAAGTGTCTACGTTTGTTGATAGGCGAAAGAATTTATGTTATATTCTAATTGTAAAGAGCATTTGTTTATAAGTTTAAAGCATGATGGGAGTGATACAGATGGCAAGTTTATCCGATGAATGTGCATTTAAAATCAGTTTAGAAACGAAAGGACTTAAAGCTATGAAAAAAATAATATCATTAATTCTTTGCATCGCTCTGTTTTCGCCCTTATTCTTAATATCTGCAAATGCTGATATGGCAATAACAAAAAGTGAGGCGGCAGAGCTTATTGATGAAATGTACAAGTTTAAAAAGCATACCATTCATACAGATACCGGGGACGTTTTTTTAGGCAGTCTTCCTTCCACCCCGATAACCGATGAGGCTGTCTATGAAAGCCTGTGTGAAATATTTAACTACAAATTTGAAATAGAACTTTTCTCACTGCTTGACGGTGAATACGGAAAACTTTCCTTCTGGCACGAGTACATAAAAAAATTTATGTCTGATGATTACGTTGAAAATAATCTGGATCTGCATCACGGACTTATTGAGCTTGATGATAAGGTATACACTATCGACCCTGCGTGCTATCTGGGAGCACCCGATTTTCCTCGTCTGTGCGGGTGTGACCTTCCGCTTGAAGACCATATAACATTGATAGATAACGATACTGTTTTGCTTGAAGCGCATTTTGACGGATATGAGCCGACAAAATACAGAATAGATTTTGAATATACGGAAAACGGCTGGCGTATCTCGGGCGGTGCAGGCGTGGAGCGTTTTATGGCAGGCTTTGTAAAATACGAAGTGCAAAACCCCGAAACGGGAGACGATGCGGTAATAATTACCGTTTGTATGACAATGTTGGTTCTCGGTATTGCATACGGCGTAAACAAACGCAGATTTGCAAAGTGTGAGTGATTTACGTATAAATCCGAATATGGAGAGCGCCCCGTCCGCACCCCCACAGTTTGTGCAACAAACTGCCTGCGGACAAGGGGCGCAGATTTTCGCAGGAAATCTATTGATGGCTTAAATATAAGAAAGCAGGTGGGAAAATACCACCTGCTTCATTTTTTATTTTATAATCTTATTGTTATTTTCTTCAAGCGCGCGTGCCATGAATTCGGAAACGGTCATAACACCGATGTCGCCTGTTCCTCTTTCACGTACTGCAACGGAATCGGACGTCATTTCCTTTTCACCGATAACGAGCATATAGGGTACTTTGTCAAGCTGTGCGGCTCTTATCTTGTAACCGATCTTCTCGTTTCTTGTGTCGCACTTAACACGAAGACCTGCTTTTGCAAGTGTCTTTCTTACGTTTTCAGCATATTCTGCCTGATCGTCGCCGATGGGGAGGATTCTTATCTGCTCGGGGGACAGCCAAAGCGGAAGTGCGCCCGCGTATTTTTCAAGCAAGTAAGCGATAGTTCTTTCGTAGCATCCGAGCGATGTTCTGTGAATGATGTAAGGATACTGCTGCTGACCGTTTGAATCTGTATACGTCATGTTGAACTGACGTGCAAGCATAAGGTCAACCTGAATCGTTACAACAGTGTCTTCCTTACCGTGTACGTTCTTCATCTGAACGTCGAGCTTAGGGCCATAGAATGCCGCTTCGCCGACAGCCTCGGTAAACTCAAGACCGATGTTGTTGAGGATATCACGCATAAGTCCTTCTGCCATATCCCATTCCTCGGGTGTGCCGATGTATTTTTCCGTATCGGCGGGATCCCACTTGGAAAGACGGTATGAAAGGTCGCCGATAAGACCGACATCTGTCATAACCTCTTTAAGAAGCTTTACGCAGTTCTTGAATTCTTCTTCAAGCTGGTCGGGACGGATAACGAGGTGTCCTTCAGAAATTGTGAACTGGCGTACACGGATAAGACCGTGCATTTCACCCGAATCCTCGTTACGGAAAAGTGTTGATGTTTCGGCATATCTTATGGGAAGATCCTTATATGAATGCTTTTCGGCAAGGTATACCTGATACTGGAAGGGGCAAGTCATGGGACGGAGCGCAAGCACCTCACCTTCAGCCTCGGGATCACCGAGGACGAACATACCGTCACGGTAGTGATCCCAGTGACCTGAGATCTTGTAAAGGTCGGATTTAGCCATAAGGGGCGTTTTTGTCATAACATAGCCGTATTCGTTTTCTTCCTTGTCCTGAACGTAGCGGTTAAGGATCTGGAAAAGCTTTGTGCCCTTGGGCATAAGGCAGGGAAGTCCCTGACCGATGTATTCGCTTGTTGTGAAATATCCAAGCTCTCTGCCTATCTTGTTATGGTCACGCTTCTTTGCTTCTTCAACTGCGGCAAGATAATCATTAAGCTCCTGCTTGGAGGGGAATGCAACGCCGTTGATACGCTGAAGCATCTTCTTTGATCTGTCGTTGTCATGGTATGCACCCGTGCACTGAATGAGCTTTACAGCCTTCACAGCACCTGTTGAGAAAAGGTGGGGACCTGTACACATATCAACGAATTCGCCCTGACGGTAGAATGAAAGGATAGCATCGTCGGGCAGTGAGTTGATCTTTTCAACCTTGTAGGGCTGATCCTTCATAAGCTCAAGCGCGTCGGTGCGGGATAAAACGGAACGCTCGATCTTAAGGTTTTCCTTGATGATCTTGTTCATTTCCGCTTCGATCTGCTTCAAAATATCGGGGGAGAACGATGTTTCACAGTCGATATCGTAGAAAAATCCGTTGTCAGTTGACGGGCCCTTGTCAAGCTTTGCGTCGGGGAAAAGACGAAGCACAGCCTGTGCAAGAATGTGCGATGCCGTGTGACGGAAAATGAGCTTTCCTTCACGGTCAGCAAATGTCAGAAGCTGTATTTCGCAGTCACCGCTTATCGTCTGTGTAAGCTCCGCAGGCTCACCGTTTAACAAAGCGGCGAAGACCGTTTTGTCAATAAGCTCCGATGCTTTTGCGGCATCGTAGATCGTTACGGGTGCGTCTGCTGAAAACGTCTTCCCGTTTGAAAATTTTACATTAACCATTTTAATGTATCTCCTTTAATAATTTAATCCGTATAATGTATATGTATCGGCAAATACCGAAGACTCAAATTCAGCCTTTGTATATTCGCACAAATAATAACCGTATGTTGTTGTAAGGTATACCTTTACCGTGTCGTTATTTTTCGGCACGTCAAATCGCATATTGCTTATGATCTTTTCAAATTTGTCAAGCTCACCGTATGACAATTCTATGGCTTCCTCATTTTTTGCAGTATCGGCTGTCAAATGTTTTTTTTCACCGTTTGAAAAATATGCAACCACGTCTTTTCTTTCTGTCTCAAATGAATAAAAGTATGCAGGGCGGGACAGATTTTCGTAATCCGCAAGCTCAACGGTGATGCCGAGTATTTTTATAGGCGATTTTTCGCCGTCTTCGTTCGTTTCCTCGACGAGCCCATGGTCAAACTCGATTATTGAGCTTGTTTTGATAAGATTATATACTCTTGAAGGCGAAGAGGGAAGCGGGTATAAAAACTGTACGATCAACAGCCCTGCAATCAGCGCAAGCGTTATTATACCGCATATTATAAGCGGTATTTTTGCATTTTTCATTGAAAACTCCTTAAAAAATAAAACGCCCCGAGGAAAAAACTCCCTCGGGGCGGTAATTCCGCGGTTCCACCCGAACTTGTAACTTGAAACCCCTTTAACGGAGGCAAACCGTGCCGTCATTTCCTACGGCATTACAGCAGGCGGTGTCCCTTTGTTACATACCAAGAGCCTTGTTTCAGCAAACCAAGACTTCTCTGTGCGAGGATATAACGGGCTTCCTGCCGATATTTTTGTTTATTTTTTCTTTTTTAAATTGTACTGTGAACGGGGGTTGACGATCTCACGCCAATCAAGGTCGCCTCTTTCAAGTGCGCATATAAGCACCTCGGCTGTGGCAATATTTGTTGCAACGGGCACGTTGTGCAAGTCGCACATGCGTATTAAGTCGAATGCTTCATCTGTATTTGCCTCAGGCTTTGTATCTCTGAAGTAAAGAAGTACGTCTATCTCGTTGTATGCTATGCGCGAAGCGATCTGCTGTTCGCCTCCGTGTTGCCCCGAAAGCAACCTTTCGATTTCCAGCCCGGTAGCATCCGAGATGTATTTTCCCGTAATGCCTGTGGCACAAAGATTGTGTTTACTTAAAATACCGCAGTAAGCGATACATAGCTGTGCCATCAATTCTTTTTTTCTGTCATGAGCGATAATTGCTATTTCCATAACAACCCGTACCTTTCTTCACCTTGCGATGATATCCGTGCTATTTTGTCAGAACCCTTTTACGCCTTATTTTTTTGACACCCTTAAGTATGGGAGTGTATCTTTCACCTGTTTTGTCGGCAATGATCCTTGATGCGATATTTTTAAATGCTCTGTATGAAATAAAGCTGTCATCTGAAGCAAGCAAGCCCTTTTCCTGGGCATATATGAGGTTTGCATCATACGGTACGACACCGAGCAGGGGAACTCTTGTTGAGTCGATTATATCGATCATTCCGATTCTTTTACCGCCTGCAACCGAATTATAATCGAAGTTGTTTACAATAAGCCTCGGCTTGACGTTTGCGTTTTCGCAAAGCTCTGCACTTCTTTGCGCTCCGCGCAGTGATGCGGGCGTATGCGATGCAATAACAAGCGCCTCGTCCGATGCGTCCAAAGCACAGCCGAGAATAAACGTGTCAGCCCCTGACGTATCAAGAATTATATAATCCAAGGACTGTTCGCTTGCAATCTTTTTTATTCCGTTTGCGAAATCTTCCTTAGATATTGTGTCGGAAAATTTGTACGGCGCGCCGATAAAGTAAAGTCCTTCGGTGCGGCTGTCCGTTATAACAGCATCGGAATATGAGCATCTGCCCGTCAAAACATCGCTTATATCAAACATAAGCGAGTCTTCATACCCCATTATCAAATCAAGAGAACGGACGTCAAAATCAAGATCACACAAAAGTACGGAAGCCCCTGATTTTGTAAGCTGGAAAGCAACATTTGCGGCAACTGTGGATTTGCCGACACCGCCCTTGAGCGACGTAGAAACGAAAATTGTTGTTTTATCCATAAAAAACTCCGCCTTATGATTATAAGTTTATTTTACCACTAACGAATGATTTTGTCAATAACCTTTTAAGAAAAATGTTATTTTTCCTGTTTTTTCTCAAAAATTGCGGTTGACAGTAAGCGCGATAAGCAGATCTGTGTCATCGTCCGATGCTGATCTGTTTCTGCCCGTTTTCCCGCATTTGTCACATTTATGCGTGATTATAAAGCCTTTTTTTGAGTCAGGCTCAGCCGATACGGGCCGCATAACGCCGCCGCAGTCTGACGCCCTGTCGCCCGGGTTTACATCAAGGTGAAGAGAGCAAAGACACACCGGACAGTGGTTTCGTGAAGTATAAACAAGGGGGAAAACCTCATTTTTACAGTTTGCGCATATAAAGCCCGAATCGTTTTTGGTAAATCGTTTTGTTTGCATAAATCAAGCCTTTTGACACAAAATAATCGTGTCTTGTTTTATCCTTAAAAGATATTTTATGGTTATTATAAAGAATTTATCAAAGATTTTTGTAAGCGTTTGCACCCTGCTTTTTCTTTGCATTATCACTTATGCGGGAAGTGCGGTGAACAGATATAACGATATGGCACCGCCAAGCCCTGCCGATACGGCTGTGCGCCTGGCAGAGGGGATTTCGGAAAATGCGTCAGCTCCGTCATATTCACTTTCGATCATATTCACCGTTTTAGGCATAGGCGTGCTTTTGTTTGCACTTGTCATAGGGCTGGGAATGATCGGAAGGTCACGCAGATAATTAAAGCAGAGAGTCATCCATCAGCGCGTATGCTTTGAAGTCGTCGGCTTCACATACAGCGGTGATATTTACGCTTTTTTCGGAAAATTTCTTTTCTTTCTTTTGTGATATTATTTCGCTGTCAAGCTCTGCAAAAAAGTTTTCGTTTACTTCTTTTTTGTAACCGCCGTCTTCAAGTGCGTACTTTTTCATTATGTGTATGCCGTATGCGCTTGTAACGCTTTTTACTTCGTCCTCTTTCATATCAAAGGCGGCATTTAAAAAGTTTTCCTCGTACGGCGAGTTCTTTGTGAGAAAATATCCGTCCGTGTAGTAGGTCATTCCCTCGTCCTCGTTGTATTCTTCGATCAGCTTTTCGAAGTCGCCATCCTTTGCTTTTTCAAATATATCGGCGGCAAGTGTTGTTTTTGCCGCGATTTCCTCGCTTGTCAGCTTCTCTGTCTTATAGTACCCCGTTGACGGGTCCATGATGCGCTCTCCGTCGTCGTCAAGCACGTATTTATCCTTCGTGTTTATAAGTACGTGCTTTACACGTACATAATTTTCTTTATAGTAGGCATCTCTGTCTTCATCTGTCACCTTATCCGTGCCGAGCTCTCCGTACAGATAATCCTCCACCATTGTCCTTTTGATCTCTATTTCGTATATGTCACGAAGCTGATTTATATTGAGCTTGTAGTTTGAAAGATGTGTGTTGAGCGCACTGCGTGAGCCTGCGGCTTTTATATCGTCCTCGATGAACTGATCGACTGAAAGCTCTATCTGCTCCTTTGCGCCGTCTATTTCACCGAGCTTGTATTCGTCGTAAAGTGCCAAACACACTACAATATCGGAAATGTAGGATTCCGCCTGCTCCTTTGTTAGGGCATACAGTGATCGTTCCGATATTTCGGTGTCCCAGAAATCCTCGGTATAGTCAGACTCTGTGACCGTGCCGCTTTGCAGAAATGTGTTCAAAAATTTTGTTTTGTAGTATGCAAGCCAATAATCGTACTGCTTTTCGGTTATGCCGTATTCACCGCAGGATATTACATACGGCTCATTTTTTTCGGAGCAACCGCAAAAAATCGAAAGAAGCAGTGTTAATAAGAGAAGTGTTGATATAATTCTTTTCATTTTATCACCGATCAAAACATGTACGTCCAGGATTCGCTGTATATAACTTCATTTATGGGATATTTTGCGATTATTTCTTCGTTTATTTCTATCTGATCAAAGTATGACATAAGCTTATTTTTGAATTTTTCTTCCTCCACAAGCTCATCAAAGTTTTTGAAATCGTCCTTGTTTTCCGTATGGTCATATCCCTTGTCGTCAAGCTCAAGCTTTTTAATAAGGTGAAGTCCGTAATTTGACTTTATAAGTCTCACTTCACCGATCTCCATTTCCTTTATCGGTTCGGATATCTCTGAAAAATAGTTATCCGCAGATGTTGTTTTTGCATTGAAATAATGACCGTAGGGATATTTTTCGTACGAAAGCTCCTCTGTGTTTTCAACGATAAGATCGTCAAAATCCTCACCGTTTTCAGCACGTGTCAAAAGTGACTGTGCATGGGTGAATTTTTCCTCCCATCTTTCGTCCGTCAGCTCCTCAGTCATGGCGATACCGTTTTTGTCAAACTTTATTTTGCCGTTTTCATCACGCACGAAGTCAACATCCATTATGTATAAATGCTTATATCGATAATAGCTGTCACGGTAATATGCATCTCTGTCCGATGCGTTCACCACATCTTTGCCTTCTTCGCCGTAAAAATAGTCCTGAAGCGCCTCTGCCTTTGCATCTGTCATGAAAATGTCGTGCATATCGTCAACCGAAAGACCGAGTTTTTGCATCAGCTCGTCCTTTTCAAATTCTTCTTCTCCGCCTATGCCGAGCAGAAGCCCGTCTATCATCGTCTGAAGCTCATTTTTCTTTGCATCTGTCAGAGAAAGTCGGTTTTCTTTAAACAGATATTCGGCAACGAGCTTTGTTTTGATAGCTGTCAAAGAAACATCCTGCAGATATTCCGCAACGGTCACTCCGTTTGAAGAAGATGACCAGAATTCCTCCGTATCATCCTCCCCGAATGTGTATATCCAATACGGGCGGTAGCAGGACATATAGTAAGCGTATGCTTCCTCACTCATCGATACAGAGCCTATCTTCATTGCATAGCTTCCCGAAAATGAGCAGGAAGATGCAGAAAATATCATACATGCACAAATAAGGGTGCAGATTATACCTGAATAAAACTTTTTCACAGTTACCTCCGAGAAAAATCTTGTATATCGGCTATTATACCACACATAAAATATTTATTTCTATATATACCTGATAATTTTTTTTGAACGGCTTTTATCGTTCTTTCGGTTGACAAACAATTTTCCTTGTGATATACTGTGTGGGATAAAGAACTATTACTTTTAATAAGGGGATATAAATATGATAAAGCCGCAGTTTTCTTTCCTGTATGACGGCAAGCCGTATGACGGAAAAGGAGCAATAAAAACAACGCTTGAAATAAAAAAGCACGAAAAATTTGATGCTGTTGAATGGGTGGTATGGTACGAAAACACATCGGAACAAAACAGCGGAATACTTTCGGAAATAAAGGATATAGACGCAGTGCTCGCACTTCCCGAATATGTACACGAATTTATGGGAAACCGTTATACATCCGAAGCACCGAAGGTCATCTGGACACAGGGACTTGTTGAGGGTGAGTCATATTCGTATGATGATGACCGTTCCGCTGAGGAATTTTCATATCACACAAAGTATTTCTACGATAAAGAGGTTACATATACATTTGAAAACGGTGAGGGCAGATGCTCTGATGAGATAATGCCGTTTTTTGAAGTGGCTTGTCTTGGCAAAGGCTACATCGTCGCCCTCGGCTGGACAGGAAGCTGGATTGCAACTTTGAAACGTGAGGATGAGGGAATACACTTCAAAGCCGGACTTCGCTATGCGGAATTTTATCTCAAGCCCGGCGAACGTGTAAGAGGCGCATCGATCCTCGTTATGCAGTATGACGAAAATGATGACAGATACAACAAATTCCGTGACCTTATGTGGAACGAATACACACCCAAGGCACTTGTAAAACAGCGCCACGGTTTGCTTGCAAATCTGTTCTGGGGAAGTTTACCCAGTGACGAAATGATAAACCGCATCAAACGCTTCCGTGAAAACGGTGTTGAGTTTGATGAATATTGGATAGATGCCGCATGGAACGGCAAAAAGGCAAAGAGTGACTGCAATTTTGACAGCATCTGGGCTGACGAGGTAGGTGACTGGGAGGTAAAACCGGATGCCCACCCCGACGGCTTCCTTGATGTTGTTGCCGAGGCTGAAAAAAGTAATGCCGGCTTTATGCTGTGGTTTGACACCGAAAAGGCGGCAAAGGTAGCGCCGATTGCAAAGGAACACCCCGAATATTTCATAGATGCGGACGAAGAATATTTGCTTGCGGACTTTTCAAAAAAGGAAGTAAGAGATTATTATTTTGAGATACTCAAAAATCATATAAAAACTCTCAATATCCGCTGTTACAGACAGGATTTTAACTGTACACCCGATATTTTCTGGAAAAAAGCAGATGAAGAGGGTAGACGCGGTATCACGGAAATATACCACATTTTGGGTATGTATGAGCTGTGGGATAAGCTTATAGCGGAATTCCCGCATCTCATTATCGATAACTGCGCATCGGGCGGAAGAAGAATAGATATTGAAACATTGAAGCGCTCGCTGATGCTTTACAAAACCGACTACCAGTGTATTTTCAATCCCAATCCCGATGTTACAAACGTTCACAATACAAACGCATCGCGCCTTTTCCCGATAACGGGCTGTTCGACAAAGAGAAAAATGGACACGTATGCCGCAAGAAGCACATATTCGGCAACGTGGGGCATAGGCTCATATGCAACGATATTCCACTCAATGACAGACGACGAGATAAAATGGCTTGCCGAAACCGTGAAGGAGTACAGAAAGATACGCAACTATTTTACCTGCCACTTCCACAATTTCGGTTCCGATAAGCTCGACACCACCTCATGGGTGATCTGGCAGTACCATGATAAGGACGCTGATGAAGGTATTGTCATGGCATTCAGACGTGAAAATTCACCGTGCTGTACATCAAAGATCACGCTTAAGGAGCTTTCGGGCGAATACACCTTCACAAGCCTTGATACAGGCGCATCGTTTGTCGGCGGTGCTGACATTACCATCGAGCTTCCCGAAAAGTATTCATCAACCATTATCACATATAAAAAATGATTTAATGCAAAACCGACCGAATATGGGTCGGTTTTGCATATTGAGCCTGAAAATATTCAAAATTCCCGTATTGCGAGAGTGATTCTTGCGTTTTCGGGTGGTAATCTCTTTGACAAAATGGTAGAATTTCAGCAACAAATGACCAAAGGAAGGTATAACCGGTGGAAAAGAAAACAATAGGTAAATTTATATCTGCCCTCCGCAAAGCGAACGGAATGACACAAAAGGAGCTTGGCGAAAAGCTGTTTGTTTCCGATAAGACGGTGAGCAGATGGGAATGTGATGAGTCAACACCCGAGCTTTCGCTCATACCCGTGATAGCGGAAATATTCGGTGTCACGACAGACGAGCTTTTGCGGGGTGAGCGTAACAACCCCGACAAAGAACCGTTGCGCACACAGGAAGATATAAACAAAGAAAAAGCAAAAAGCGATAAGCAGTTTAACCGTATGCTTGATCTGAAAAGCAGAGAGTATAAAAATCTTACGCTTATATCATTCGGTATCACATTTCTCGGGCTTATTACCGCCGCAATAATCAATCTCGGATTTTCAAACGGTCTTATTGCCTTTTGTGTTGCCACGGTGCTTTTTGTAACAAGTGAAATATGCCAGATGTGCTTTACAATAAATTCCCGCATCACACCCGATGAAGATGATGATACATACACAGAGAAAATACAAAAGGCAAATACATCATTTGTAAAAACTGCCGTTATCATTTCATTCCTCAATATTGCCGCACTTTTCTTCTGTCTGCCCTTGGTAACGCTCATCGACGGGGCAAATTTCGGACTTGCATTCAGTTCATGGCTTGGATACGGACTCTTGTTTTCGGCTGTGATGTTTGTTATATGCTATATCATTTATGCGGCTTTTATCCACAAAATGTTTATTGATAGCGGTCTTGTGACACTTGATGAAAAGTATAAAGAAAAAACAGAGAAAAAAAGAAAATTACTCCTCAAAATCCTTGTAATTTCTTTAAGCATTTTTCTTGTTCTTTATATTGGTGTTATTATTTTAAACAGCATTGATATATGCGACTATGCAGAAAAGCTCGTATTCAACACCTGTGAAGAGTTTAAATCGTTTGTTGAAAATGATTATGATAAGTGGTACGCCGAGGGATATGAAGATGTCAGAGATGTTGAAATAGACACAGGACATTTCTCGCTCGGAATGGAAGATACTGTCATTTTGACACCGAATGAAATTCCCGATGAAGAATATGAACCGTTCAAAGAATACGAAAAAATGTACAGCTATGATGGGGAGCTTATATGCGAATATTATTATAATCCCAATCTTTACGAAAAAATAATATTCGGTGAGCATAATGACAAAACACCGATCACCGTGATAACATCGCAGGCATATTATGATACGTGGTCAACATTTAACAATATCAGAAGCTTGATAGAGTTTTTTATGATAACAGACATTCTTATAGCCGCTGCCTTTTATTTTGTAAAGGCTCACAGGATAAATAAAAAATTCAAATGAAAAAAATGTCCGCACGTGGCTGTTCTCATAAGTAAGTTTGCAAATTTCATTGTAGAACTTTGTTTCATTCGAATCTTTACAGCACGGCGCCATGCCTGCACCCCCCACAGTTGACGTGGCGAACTACGTTACGCCTGTCAACTGCCTGCAGGCAAATGGCGCAGATATTTCCTTCGGAAATACCGGCAGAGAAACAAAAAATCCGCACAAGCGGATTTTTTTCATTATTTATATTCAAGCTCTGTGAAATCTTTTATGCAAAGTATGGCATCGGGGTGCTTGATACCGCCGATTGCAACGACCTTCATTCCCGCGTTGAGTGCGGCGTTTACCCCCGCCATGGAGTCTTCAAACACAACACAGTCGGAAGGTGTAAATCCGCAAAGTCTTGCCGTCAGCAGGAAAAGATCGGGCGCAGGCTTCTTGGGTAAAGGTAATGAGCCGTCGCAGATGACCTTGAAGTATTTGTCAAGGTCAAGATCTTTTGCTATTTTCGGTGCAAAAATGCTTGATGAACCGACACCGCAGGGAACACCCTTGTCATTTGCCAGCATCAAAAGCTTTTCAATTCCCGCAACGATATCCTTTTCCGAAAGGTCCTTCGTTATTTCGACATAAGTATTTTCCTTTGTGTCGCCGACGTACATTCTGTCATCATCCGACAGCGTCATTTCGGATTTTTCGGCAATATAGTTTACGATGTAGTCACGGCCCGTGCTCTTTAAGGGCAGATATTCTTCATCACCTATTGTAACACCGAACTTTTCACCGCCCTTATTCCAAGCGATGAGATGGTACTTTTCGGTATCTACCACAACACCGTCAAAATCGAAAAGACAGCATTTGAATGTGTGCTTCTCGCCGTTTTTGTCGGTAATCGTAACGCTTCTTCTATAGCTTTCATCAACAAGGTCTGCAATTTCCTCATTTGCCGATGCAATTACACCTTCGTCACCGTAAGAATATTCCTCACCTTCAAGGTTACGGACAATAGCCCCCGCTTCTTTACAGATGATAACACCCGGGGCAATATCCCAAAGGTTCTTTGTTATGACCACAGTGCAGTCCGTCTTGCCCATCGCAACGTATGCAAAGTCAAAGCAAGCCGCACCGAACATTCTTATCTTTGCTATTTTCGGATAAAGAAAGCCCATGGAATCGTGCTGTCTTTTTGCCACTTCGCTGTTCATATGGGAATAATCTCCCATACTTGCAATTACGTTGTTTATTGTAACGCCCTTATTTACGTGTATCTTTTCACCGTTTAAAAATGCTCCGCCGCCGACAGATGCGTAAAACATCTCGTTTGTATGGGGCAGGTAAATTACACCGAGCGCAGGCTCACCGTCAACGAACAGCGCACACTGTACACCGTGCAGACAAATGTCCCTTGCCATGTTGCACGTGCCGTCAATTGGGTCTATTATCCACGTTCTTCCGACAAGCGCCTGAGTTGATGACGTTTCCTCCCCGTGTATTTTGTCATCGGGATATTTTTTGATAATTTCTGATGAAAGGTACTTTTCAATATTTAAATCGATATCCGTCACAAGGTCGAAATGCGACTTCTGCATAACGGAGGAAGCGCCGTGCTCGGCATACGTTTTGTATGCCGAGCGTATTTTTTCTGTTATAAATTCAATTTCAGATGTGAAATTCATAATCAAAGCTCAAATCCTTCGCCGTAACCGTAATGCTCTGCAACATAGTCAACGTCCTTGTCGCCTCTGCCCGAAAGTGTTGCAAGGATAGAACCGCCCGTTGTTGCGTGTTCCTTTGCGTATCTCATTGCAAAAGCAACTGCGTGTGAGCTTTCAAGCGCGGGTATAATACCCTCGTAACGTGACAGCGCGAAGAATGCCTTTACAGCCTCCTCATCGTCAACGGTTACGTAATTTACACGTCCGCAGTCGTGCAGATATGCGTGCTCGGGGCCGACAGACGGGTAGTCAAGTCCGCTTGCGATTGAGTAAACGGGAGCAGGCTCACCATTTTTATCTTTAAGCATAATGCTTTCAAAGCCGTGCATAATACCGGGTTCACCGTATGTCATTGATGCCGCATGATCGCCGAAGCCCGAGCCCTTTCCGAGAGGCTCAATACCGTATATTTCAACGGGGTCAGCCAAAAATCCCGTAAATGTTCCGATGGAGTTTGAGCCGCCGCCTACACACGCTGCAACGGCATCGGGCATAATGCCCGTCATTTCAAAGAACTGCTCTCTTGCTTCAAAGCCGATTACGGACTGAAAATCACGAACCATAAGAGGGAACGGGTGCGGGCCCAAAACGGAGCCGATGCAGTAAATTGCATCCTTGTATTCCTTCATATATGCATCGAATGCCGCATCAACAGCCTCTTTGAGCGTCTTAAGTCCGTGTGTTACGGGTACTACTCTTGCGCCGAGCATCTTCATTCTCGTAACATTGGGCGCCTGCTTTGCAATATCAACTTCGCCCATGTAAATGTCACATTCAAGTCCGAAATATGCCGCCGCTGTTGCCAAGGCAACACCGTGCTGACCTGCGCCTGTTTCTGCAATAAGCTTCTTTTTGCCCATGTATTTTGCCAAAAGACCCTCACCCATGCAGTGGTTCAGCTTGTGCGCGCCCGTGTGGTTAAGGTCCTCACGCTTCAAGTATATCTGACAGTTACCGATCTTGTTTGAAAGTCTTTCGCAGTGGTAAACGGGTGTGGGTCTGCCTTGAAATTCCTTGCGGATACGGCGAAGCTCGTTGATGAACTTCGCGCTGTGGCAGATAGCCTGATATGCGTCGCTTATTTCCTTGAATGCAGGCTCAAGCTCAGGCTGAACATACGCACCGCCGTAACGGCCGAAGCGTCCGTCCTTTGTGGGAAATTCTTTAGAATATGTTGCAAAATCCTTGTAGGTTTTCTTTTCCATTGTTTTCTCTCCTGTTATTTAGTGTAGTTATCTCTGTTAAGTTAATTTACGTCACGCACGCCATCGTCTTGACAGTATAAACATTTCGGTAACCTCTCAAAATAAAAAATTCCTGTCCTATTATAGGACAAGAATAAAACTCCTGCGGTGCCACCTAAATTAACGGATATATCCGTTCTCCTCTGCCGTACACAAACGATGTACGCATTCATATAACGGTGAATCTCCGTCGGCCATTACTCACTTTTGCTTTCCTGCCGCCCTCATAAGTCCATTCGTTGACCGCTTTGTTATGGCATTACACCCGCCTGCCACTCTCTGTAAACTCTACGGAAAACTACTAATCTTAATCAAAGGTTTTATATATTGACAACATTATACACCGAGGAAAATATTTTGTCAAGTGCTTTTTTGTAAAAAGGCATCGCCGTGCTTTCTTGACAAACCGACACATCTGTGATATAGTAAATTCAGGTATTACCGCCGCAATGGCCGGATGCTTTGATGAAATATATATATCAACTTTCGGACTTATTCTCTGTCGGGAATTCTCAAATGAGGAATGCTATGTCAGAAATGGTCGAATTTTTTGAGTGGAAATCCTGTCGAATACAGAAATGACATTCTTACAAACAGGTTTGGCTTGCGGTGTGTTTTACAGAGATATGTTAATTGCTATACAAAATATGTACCGTTTGTATCATATATAACATTCGAGGAGGTTTATAGTGGAACTTTTTCGTAAAAAAGAGATTTTATTAAGAATTATCTGTATTGCCGTTCTTATCGGCTACGGGACAGTTCTTATCGGTATTCCTTGGATAAGATCACTTGTAAGACTTAACGAGCTTTCAAAGCTGCCGTATTATGTTGTCTATGATCGGTACGCTATGAGCAGATTTACAGACTACGATATGTTCGAAGTGTATGTTATGGTGAACGAAAAGAAAGATGAAATGCCGATTGAAGATAAAGTGAAAAGTCTTCTCACCGAGGATTTTCTTGGTGAAATGCGTAATGTACCGTCTGAAAATCCCGACAAAGGAAATTTATATGAAAAATACGGAGAACATGATTTAAAGGTCTTTTTTATGTTCCCGGCGAAAGATTTACCGTATGGATGGGAAAGAGGATATGCGTCGAATATGGAAATTCCGTACGATCACGCAATAAAAGCTACGCTTGAAATACCGATAAACGCAGACAGCGTTGATGATTGCGGGCTTGACTTGTGGAAATAAGACCGGCGCATAAAAGCGCGGTTCTTGATGCATAGCCAGCGGTTTATTGGCAGATGTCTTAAAAGCAAAACTGTTGTTAATACGTAATCGCATTATAAAACAAATCGGCAGAGAAACAATATCTCTGTCGATTTTTGATTGTTGACCGTAGGGGCGATTCACGAATAGCCCGGCATAAAACACATCAAAAAAGGGGCGATTCGTGAATCGCCCCTACGAAGTCTTTATGAAAACCTCGTATTTAATTTAAGCCTGTGTTTTTTTGTCGAGTGCAACTACGACCTTGCGGTTAGATTCCTGACCTACAGAGAATGTCGTGATGCCTTCGATGCCCTGAATTTCAGAGTGGATTATACGTCTTTCCTGTGCCGTCATAGGCTCAAGAGTTACGTTTCTTCTTGTTCTTCTCACTCTTTCCGCTGTTCTTCTTGCAAGCGCACGGAGCGTGTCCTCACGCTTTGCACGGTAATTTTCGATGTCAACAACGATTCTTGTGTAAGCTCTGTCATCGTTTTCACCGTCTTTTTTGTTTGCGGCGAGATTTGTCAGATACTGAAGTGAATCAAGTGTGTCGCCGTGGTGGCCGATAAGGACACCGGCATCTTCGCCGCTGATGCTTATAACGGCACCGTCGGAATTTTCTTCAACGCTGATCTCGGCTGAAAGATTCATATTGTCAATAAGTGTTTTTATAAATTCTGTTGCTGTTTTAAGCGGGGGCACGGTGTAAGAAACCTTTACCTTTGCGGGTGTCGCTCCCATACCGAGGAAGCCCTTTTTCGCTTCTTCAACAACTTCGTAGGTAATATCGGAAAGCTCAACGCCGAGCTGTGTGAGGGCATCCTCAAGTGCCGCCTCGGTGGTTTTTCCGATAACTGTAATTTCCTTTTTCATTTTGTCTCCGACCGCTTATGCGGTAATTTGATTTTGAATTATTCTTCGCTGTCGTTCTCTTTTTTATCGTCTTCTTTAAGCTCCGCTCGGGCTATCGATTTTTTGCCCTGCTCTGACTTCTTTTTGAATACGGAATCGTCTTCCATGCTGTCATCGGTACCTTTTCTCGGAATGTATTCTTCATCATCGTCGATGTGGTGAAGTGAACGCTTTGCACGCTCCTTCTTTTCCGCTGCCTGTGCCTTACGTGCCGCCGCTGCTTCTTTTTCTGCTTCCTTCTGCATCTGTCTTATTTCCTCGTCAGTCAGCTTCGGAATGGGGAACATCTTTGAAAGAATTATCTGCTGTGCAAGACCGAGCACATTCTGATATACCCAGTAGAAAGCAAGCGCTGTGGGCAAGCTGTAGCTGATGAATGCAGACAACGCGGGCATCATTACATCCATCATTTTCATGGACATATTGTTTGCCGCATCCTGTGCTGCCATGGGCTGATATGTGAATTTCTTCTGTATCTTCATTGTGAAGAACATTGCCAAAAATACGGCAACGGGAACAAGCAAATATAAGCCCGAAGCAACATTCGGTGCTTTGCCGAGGTCGATTATACCGAAAAGATTGAAGTTCGGCAAATCAGGGGAATTAAGCCTTGCTGCGATGTCCGCGCAATAAGTGCTCCAATCCGAAATTGCCGCACCGCCGGCATCTACTGCGCCGGAAGGAACGACACCGTCCTTCGGTAATGCGTTGATTATTGCTTCAGCACCGTTTTTGTTGACGTAGCTGAGGACGTTTATTGCAGCGGTGTACGTTGCCTTTGCAACACCGTCTATATAACCCGTTGCACGGTTATAAGCCTCGGTTATTGTTTCGACCTGTGCTGTTGAAAAACGGCACACGTAGTAAAGCGGGTTCTGAATGATGGCATAAAGTGAATAAAGTACGGGAAGCTGTATTAAAAGGGGAAGACAACCGCCAAACTGGCTGTATCCCTCTCTTTGATACATTTCCTGTATCTCCATTGTCATCTTTTGCTGTGTTTGTTGATCCGTGCGGCCCTTGTATTTCTTGCGAATTGCAAGCTCTTTAGGGCGAAGTTGTGCGGATTTCACCGAGTTTTTCTGTTGCTTGATACTCAGCGGGAAAAGAATGATCTTAACGATCAAGGCAAACAGAAAAAGTGCGAGTGCATAGTTATGAAACGATATTTTATCGCAAAATATCATTACATATTTAAGTATTTCGGCAAGCCAATCGAACATTTAATGCCTTACTCCTCTTTTTTTTGCTGTGAAGGGCGTATGCCTTTTTCGGGTACAGGGTCGTAACCGCCTTTACAGAAAGGGTTACAGCGCAGTATCCGCCAAACACTTAAGCATAGACCCATAAAAAAGCCTCGTTTGGAAAAAGCCTCGTATGCGTATTGCGAGCACGAGGGGGTGAACCGACAGCATCTCGGCTTAAGCGGCGAAATGAAACGCTGATACATACGTATCATATACATAAACACGTATTTCATTCGACGATCATTCCCGTTTTTCTGAGTGCTTCCGTCAAGTCTTTGAAAACTTCGTCTGTTTTTGCTTCTGTTGCGGGCCCTCTTGCGGCAATTACCACAAGCTGTCCCGTTTTTAGGGTATATTCTTTCTGGGCTTTGTAATATGCCTCACGCATGACTCTCTTTGCTCTGTTGCGCAAAGGAGCACCGCCGAGCTTCTTGGTGACGGTAAGACCGACACGGTTAATCCTCAATTTTAACGGATGCGCCCGCTGTAAACGGGAAGCGTGATAATCGGGTAAAATATAGACACAAACAGTGCGTGTTACCGCCCTTTTGCCTTTTGTATACACTTTGGAAAACAGATGGTTTTCATTGATTGCGTAAAGCTTCATTGACCAAGTCCTGCTTCGGTACAGATTTTGTAAATAAAAGTATGCCCCCGTTTTATCGAAAAACGAGGGACGGGCTGCGGACATACGTCAGCAGCCCTTGGAAACTAATTTTGTCGCAAGAATTAATAAGTAAGTCTTGCTCTGCCTTTAGCGCGTCTGCGCTTGAGGACTTTTCTGCCGTTAGCGGTCTTCATTCTCTTTCTGGAGCCGTGTTCTTTTTTTCTCTGGCGGTTCTTAGGCTGATATGTTCTGAGCATTTTGGAACCTCCTTTGTAATAAACGGAATAATTATATACAGATGCCCCGATTACAGCACCGACATAATCAATCATTCTGCCCATGTATGGGCAAGCGGATTTATTATAAAGCAAAGGGAATGTTTTGTCAATAGTTATTCCGATTTTATTTTGTAAATTTTTTAAGAATCGGTATTTTTCCAAAAAATTCCGCGGATATATACACATTTTACGGCAAAACTAATCTCGGCGCAGTAAGAAAGACACTGCGCAATTAAGAAAGGATAATATGAAAGATGAAGAAAATATATTTACTGATTCTTGCTGTGGCAGTGTCACTTACCTTTTGCGCCTGTGGAAATGATGATATGGCCACAACAACGGCAGACGGCACAAAAGCACCGTCAACAAGCGCGGTGACAGATAAGGTGACAGACAAAATTACGGACAGAATGACCGAATACGTGACAGAAGATCAAATGACAGGGACAGATAGAGAAAGTGATACCGTAAACGATGGGGAAAGCGGCGGACTTCCCGAAATAGTCACAGATGCCGTAAGTGACATCAGAGGCTTCTTCGGAAGACTCGGCAACAAATAAATCAAAAGCCGATGCAGATTTTTGCATCGGCTGATTGTTATTTATTTTCCTTTATTTTGTCCCAATATGCTTTTGCGGCTTGCTCTGTTTTGTTTGAACCGTATGTATAATAAACCTTATCTTTTATATCATTGGGAAGATACTGCTGTTTTACATAATCGTTTTCGTAAGCGTGCGGGTATTTGTATCCTATACCGTGGCCGAGTGATTCCGCGCCTGCGTAATGGCTGTCAAGCAGATGGTCGGGAATGTTTTTGCCAAGTCCCTGTGCGATGTCTGCCGCTGCCCTTTCGTATGCCTCAAGCGCTGTGACCGATTTCGGTGCGGTGGCAAGCATCACCGTGCAGTTTGCAAGCGGTATTCTTGCCTCGGGAATACCGAGGGTGAGTGCCTGCTGACAGCATGCATACGTTATTGCCGATGCCATCGGGTATGCCGCGCCGATATCCTCAGAGGCGATGACTGACAGACGGCGTACCACGCTCAAAAGCTCACCTGCGCCGAGAAGCTTTGCAAGATAAAATACGGATGCGTCGGGGTCAGAACCGCGTATAGATTTTTGCAAAGCCGAAAGAAGGTCGTAATGACTGTCGCCGTCTTTTGCAAAAGCACCCTGTCCGCGCATGGCGTCGGGGATAAACTTGTCAGCAAGCTCGCGTGTTATTTCTGCTTCTGATGCATACCAAATATGTTCAAGCATTCCAATGGAACGCCTGACATCGCCTCCGCACACTGATGCGATATATTCAAGGATATCTGTTTGACATGTGACGGTTTTTCCGCTTTCGGTGTTTAAAAGTGCAAGCGCTTTTTCAAGCCGTACTGCGCACATTTTCGGTGTTACGGGCTTGAATTCAAATACGGCACTACGTGAGATAACAGCGCTGTATACCGAGAAAAACGGGTTTTCCGCAGTTGATGCGATAAGCGTTATGCGTCCGTCCTCAATATACTCCAAAAGCGACTGCTGTTGCTTTTTGTTGAAATACTGTATTTCATCAAGATAAAGCAGTATGCCGCCTTCGCCTATTGCAGAGCCTGTTTGCTCCGCAATGCTTTTGACATCCGCAAGTGAGGCGGTGGTTGCATTCAGCTTGTACATTGTCATATTTGATTTTTTTGCAATTATGTTGGCGCTTGTCGTTTTTCCCGTTCCGGGCGGGCCGTAGAATATCATGTTTGTCAAATATCCCGACTCCGTCATTTTGCGGAGTGAGCCGTTTTTGCCAAATAAATGCTCCTGCCCTACAATATCATCAAATTCTTCGGGCCTCATTCTGTCTGCCAAGGGACGTATTATCATATATTTCTCCGATTTTTATTTTCATAAAGGGGATATGCGGGTCGTCGAGGGCGCCGACCCCTACGGTGCCTCGAATAAACCAATCGTGTAGGGGGCGCGCCCAATCAGTTCGCTTTGCGAATCGGCCGACCTATTTCAATACATATTATACACCCCCCGCATCGAATCGTCAAGTAAGGGGGCGAATTTTAATAATTAATTTGTTGACACGGTGTTTGTTGTGTGGTAGAATTATCTCAAACAATCCTGAATGGAGAAAAATATGAAAAAAATACTGTTTACTCTGCTTGCCGCAGCACTTATACTGTCATCGTGCTTTGACGTTCAGACGGATAGCGGCACAAATGCAGAGACGAAAAATGACGAGGTTATTGACAGCAGTTGTTTTCACGCAGATGATGATGACAACGGAAAATGTGATAAATGCGACGGCTCTGTTTTGCAAACGCTTGACTTTTATGCGATAAACGATCTGCACGGAAAATTTGCCGACACCTCTGCAAACGAGGGTGTTGACGAGCTTACGACATATCTGAAAAACCGCGGGACGGCAGACGATCATTCCGTTATCCTTTCATCGGGCGACATGTGGCAGGGTACGTCCGAATCAAATCTTACAAAGGGAAAGATAATAACAGAATGGATGAATGACATCGGAGTGTCTTCAATGACACTCGGAAACCACGAATTTGACTGGGGAAGCGAGTTTATAAAAGAAAATGCGGAAGTGGCAAAATTTCCCTTTCTTGCAATAAATGTATTTGACCGCGCCACAGACAAGCGTGCAGAGTTTTGCGCCCCGTCTGTCACGGTACAAAAGGGAAATGTCACAATAGGTATAATCGGTGCTATCGGTGACTGCTATTCATCAATTGCACCCGATAAAACAGAGGACGTTTATTTTAAAACGGGTAATGAGCTGACAGAGCTTGTAAAGACAGAATCAATAAAGCTCCGTGCAGAGGGGGCTGACATTATTGTTTACTCTTTACACGACGGCTACAGCAGAACGAAAAGCGGTGTTACCTCTGTTTCCGGCAACGAAATTGCATCGTATTATGACATCAGTCTGTCACGTGACGGTTATGTTGACGTTGTTTTTGAAGGCCATACGCACAGAAGCTATGTGCTTAAGGACCCTTACGGCGTTTACCATTTACAGAACGGCGGAGATAACGAAGGCATTTGCCATGCAGAGATTCAGGTGAATTTTGCCAATTCAAATACAAAGACCGATGCTGCGGAATTTATTTCAATCAATAAATACGATTCTTTACAGGACGATCCCATTGTTTCAACACTTCTTGATAAATACGAAGATGATATAGCACAGGGCAGTCTTTCAATAGGAAATAATAAATATAAAAGAAGCGGAGATGAGATGCGCAGACTCGTTGCCGAGCTGTATTACAAAAAGGGGCTTGACAGATGGGGAAGCAGATATGACATCGTCCTCGGCGGCGGATTTGTTTCAATAAGAAGCCCCGGTTATCTTGCAAAGGGAGAAATCACGTATTCAATGGTTCAAACGCTTTTCCCGTTTGACAATCCGCTTGTCCTTTGCAGTATCAAGGGATCAGACCTTCTTAAGAAGTTTATCAACACAAACAATTCAAACTACTTCGTATATTACAAGGACGGGCTTGAAAGTAAGATAAATCCGAATGAAACATATTACATTGTTACAGATACGTACACATCGCAGTACGCACCGAACAATCTTCGGGAAGTTGAAATGTACAATGAAAATATTTTTGCCCGCGACATAGTAGCTGACTACATAGCCGCAGGCGGTCTTTCCTGATAATTTATTTACATTTTGGACGCATGGCGGCGGAAACGCGTAGCGCAAAATCCTTATCCGCCGCTTCAAAATATGAAAGCACACGCTTTATGATATCTCCCCGGCAGAGCTTAAGCTCGACGGCTATGTTATCCGCAAGCGTGTTCTTTTCTTTTTCCGTCATGCTGCGGTATCTTTCGCCTGCCTGTGTGAAGTAATCGGGCGGCATTACAGGATGCGGTGCTACCTGTCCCGATGCTGTGGCGGGCTTCGGTGTTTTTATCTGCGATACCTCAGGGCGGTTGCCCGCAAGGCTGTTGGGTGAATAGTTTATGGGATTTGGATTGAAAACATACGTCATCTCACCGTCACGCTGATTGTTTTCCGGCATAAATTTCGGGCGGTTGACAGGAAGCTGTGCGAAGTTCGTGCCTATTCTGTAACGCTGTGTGTCAAGATACGAGAAAACTCTGCCCTGAAGCATTTTATCGTTTGAAAACTCAATGCCGGGCACTATGTTTGCGGGGCAGAATGCAGATTGCTCAACCTCCGCAAAAAAGCTTTTCGGGTTTCTGTTCAGCGTCATCATGCCGACACGCAGAAGAGGGAAGTCACGCTCGCTCCACACCTTTGTGTCGTCAAGTATATTGAAGCTTTGCTGTGCTGCTTCATCCTCTGTCATAAGCTGTACGCAAAGTTCATATTTCGGGTAGTCTCCGCGTTCTATCGACTCGTAGAGGAGCCTTGTGGCAATATCGGGATCGGCGCCCGCTAAATATTCCGCTTCCTGGCGTGATATCGTTTCCACACCTTGCTGTGTTTTCCAGTGGTATTTCACATACCGTCTTTCACCTCTTGCGTTAACCCACACGAATGTGTTTACGCCGAAGCCGTCTATGTGGCGGTAGTCTTTTATTGTTCCCATATCGGAATAAAGCCACGTTATCATGTGTGTGGCTTCGGGCGACAGAGAAACGAAATCCCAGAATCTTTGATTATCACGCAGATTCGTGTCGGGCGACGGCTTAAGCGAGTGTATCAGGTCGGGAAATTTGATGGCATCGCTTATGAAGAAAACGGGAATGTCATTGCTGACAAGGTCGTAAATGCCGTGATCTGTGTAAAATTTCACGGCAAATCCTCTGGGGTCACGCACGGTGTCGGCAGAGCCTTTGCCGCCTATGACTGTCGAAAACCGCACAAAAACATCCGTTTGCTTGCATGGGGACTGCAAGAAATCGGCGGATGTATATTTGCTCATGCTTTGGTACGGCTTGAATACACCGTATGCCCCCGCACCCTTTGCGTGAACCACGCGTTCGGGTATCCTCTCGCGGTCGAAATGCGCCATTTTATCTATAAATCTTACGTCCTCCAAAACGGCGGGACCGTTTTCGCCGACGGTAAGTGTGTTTGAATCGTTTGTTATCGGTCTGCCCAGTGAATCTGTCATGTATCCGGGCATATTTAAGTTATGTTTGCAGTTGTCCATATAAAACCTCCTTTACAGAAAGTATATTCACGGCGTTGCTTTTTTGTCAAAGGTTACATGGAGATAATTGAAAAATAAATTGATATTAAGACTTGTATTTTTACAGTATATGTGATATAATAAAAAGGATAATTTTGTTACGAAAACACAAAATAATACGAATGTTAATATATTGTTTACAAATCGCACGATAAAATACTTGTGTTTTTATTGACAAACGATAAAAAATGTTGTAAACTATAATTGCTTACACAAGATATACGCCCACCGGCGGAGGCGGTATCAAAAATACTATGCGCCGGAGATAGGATAAATGATGGATAAGGCAAAGGTTTTAGAGCTTGAGAAGATCGCAAACGGTATCCGCCGTGATATCGTAACTCAGGTGTATTCCGCAAACTCGGGTCATCCGGGCGGTTCTCTTTCCATTGCGGATGTTTTGACATACTTGTATTTTGAGAAAATGAATGTAAAGGCGGATGATCCCAAGTGGGAGGACCGTGACAGATTCGTGCTTTCTAAGGGACACGCTTCCCCTGCAGTCTACGCAACACTTGCGGCAAAGGGCTTTTTCCCGAAGGAGGAGCTTGTCAAGTTCCGTAATATCGAAAGCTTCTTGCAGGGTCATCCCGATATGAAGCACACACCCGGCGTTGATATGTCAACGGGCTCACTTGGACTCGGCATCTCGGCGGCTTGCGGTATGGCGCTCGGCGGTAAGACTCAGAAAAAGGATTTCCGTGTGTATACCATACTCGGTGACGGCGAAATTGCGGAAGGTCAGGTATGGGAGGCAGCAATGTTTGCCGCTCACTATAAGCTTGACAATCTCGTTGCTGTTATTGACTGGAACGGACTTCAGATAGACGGAGCTGTTACCGAGGTTATGAACCCCACTCCTCACGACGAGAAATTCCGCGCTTTCGGTTGGCACGTTATAAGCATCGATGCGCATAATTTTGATGAAATAGAGGCTGCCTTTGAGGAAGCAAAGAC
>JAZTXA010000150.1:0-10343 GCA_045636245.1 Eubacteriales bacterium
GGTATGCTCCGTCCCATCACACTTTCACCGTTCCCTGTTAAGGAGCTTAAGGCGCTTTCGGAAACAGCAAGCAAATTCCTTACAGTTGAACTTAACATGGGTCAGATGATAACTGACGTTAAGCTTGCCATAGAATGCTCACGCCCTGTTGAATTTTTGGGCAGAACGGGCGGTTCTATGATGACTGTTGAAGATGTTCTTGCAAAGATCGAAGAAATGGGAGGTAACAAATAATGTCGGTTGTATTCAAGAAACCCAATGCACTTTCCGATGTTCCTATGCATTACTGTCCCGGCTGTACACACGGCGTTGTTCACAGACTCGTTGCGGAAGTTCTTGACGAGCTCGGAATCGAAGGACAAACAGTCGGTGTTGCACCCGTTGGATGCGCGGTATTTGCATATAATTACTTTGAATGTGATATGATAGAAGCGGCGCACGGCCGTGCTCCCGCAGTTGCAACAGGTGTTAAGCGCACACATCCCGACAATGTGGTATTCACATATCAGGGTGACGGTGACTTGGCGGCGATCGGTACTGCTGAAACAGTACACGTCGGCGCAAGAGGCGAAAATATCACAATTATATTTATAAACAACGCAAACTACGGTATGACAGGCGGTCAGATGGCGCCTACAACAATGCTCGGTCAGGTAACGACAACATCTCCTTACGGACGTGATAAGAACATCCAGGGTCACCCCATACACGTATGTGAGCTTATGTCAACTCTTGACGGTGTTGCTTATGCTGAACGTGTTGCAGTAAACGATGTTAAGGGCATAAGAGCAACAAAGAAGGCCATCAAAAAGGCTTTCCAGGCACAGATAGATAAGAAGGGACTTTCAATAGTTGAAATTCTCTCCACTTGCCCCACAAACTGGGGTGTTTCACCCGTGGAAGCACTTAAGTTTGTTGAAGAAAAAATGAAACCCATATATCCGTTGGGTGTTTACAAAGACACCACAGGATATTGATAGGAGGATAATATGACAAGCAGAATTTTATTCGCAGGCTTCGGCGGACAGGGTATTCTCTTCTCCGGCAAGCAGTGTGCAAAAACAGGTATGCAGCTCGGAAAATGCGTAACCTGGCTTCCCTCCTACGGTCCCGAACAGCGCGGCGGTACATGTAACTGCAGCGTTATAATCTCTGACGAGGATATCGGTTCGCCCCTTGTAAACACACCCGATATTCTTATTGCCTTCAACGCTCCTTCGTTTGATAAGTTCGAGCCGAAGGTCGTAGCGGGCGGCGCTGTTTTCTCCGACAGCACGCTTATCTCTAAAAAATCCGAAAGAACTGATATTTCCGCATACGCAATCCCCGCAACGGAGCTTGCAAACGAAATGAACGCACCCAAGCTTGCAAACGTAATAATGCTTGGATACGTTATCGCAAAGACAAATATTTTTGACTTTGATTATTTTGCGGAAAAGCTTACGGCTTCAGTTCCCGAATCAAAGGCGGAACTCAGAGAGCTCAACAAAAAAGCGCTTCTTCTCGGCTATAATTACGCAGAATGAGTAAAAAAGAGAAGAAAAAAGTAAGTTTATTAAAGAGGCTTTTCGGCAGCGAACGCGACAATTATTTCAACAGTGCGATAATTGTCGCCGCCGGAAGCGGTTCGCGAATGAATTCCGACACGACGAAGCAGCTCATGGATGTCGGCGGTATGCCTGTTCTGGCAAGAACTGTAACACAGTTTGAAAACTGCAAGCATATAAGTGAAATAATACTTGTGTGCCGCAAGGAAGAATTTGACGATATCGCGAACATCATAAGACAGTATAAATTTCAAAAGATAACACATGTTGTTTCGGGCGGCTCAACACGTCAGCAATCTGTTTTGAACGGACTTTCGCGTGTGAACAAAAAAAGTGAGTTCGTATCAATCCACGACGGCGCACGCTGTCTTATAACACCCGAAATGATAAGTGAGGTGTGCAAATCTGCATACCGCTTCGGCTCGGCAACGGCATCGGCAACGGCCAAGGATACAATGAAAATTGCAGATAACGGCGGTTTTATAAAATCTGATGCTGACAGAAGCACTATGCGCCACGCGCAGACACCGCAGATCTTTAAAACGGATATCTACCGTGCGGCGGCATATTCTGCAAAAGAAGACGGTTTTGAAGCAACCGATGACAATTCGCTTGTCACAAGACTCGGCTTCAAGGTCTTTCTTTGCGACACGGGACACGAAAATATCAAAATCACAACTCCCGAGGATATTCGAATTGCGGAAGGTATACTGAAATACAGGCAGGAAAACAGCAAATGATAAGAATCGGACATGGTTATGATGTACACGCTACCTCCCCCGACAGAAAGCTCGTTTTGGGCGGTGTTTTTATAGACTGCGGATTTGGTCTTGTCGGTCATTCCGATGCTGACGTACTTACACACGCTGTATGCGATGCGCTGATAGGCGCTATCGGTCAGGGTGACATAGGAAAGCATTTTCCCGATACTGATGAAAAATATAAGGGAATATACAGTATGCTGTTGTTGGAAGAAGTGAAAGGGCTTTTAAAAAAGCATTCATATTCTGTTTCCAATATTGATGCAACGGTTATTGCACAAGCACCGAAGCTCGCCCCCCACATTCCCATGATGAAGAAAAATATTGCCTCCGTCCTTGGAATATCGCCCTCGCAGGTGAATGTAAAGGCAACAACGGAGGAGCATTTAGGATTCACGGGAAACGGCGAAGGAATTGCGGCGCATGCCGTCTGCCTTATTGAGGGCTAAAACAAGATTGTAATCATACTTCATACATTTATTTAGTTGATCACAGCCTTTTTTGGCATTCTTAAAGAGGTGATTTTTTGTCAAAGTTTAAACCTATAATCAAACGGTTGGTTTTTCTTGGCTGTATTGCTGTGATTTTAATACTGTTTTACAAGTGTCCCATAAAAATAATATTCGGCATTCCGTGTCCCGGATGCGGTATAACAAGGGCGTTTCTTTCACTTATAAGGTTTGATTTCAAAAAAGCTTTTGAATATCATCCACTTTTTCCGGTTGTATTCATCGAACTTATGTATTTTGTATTTCGTGATTTCATTCCTCAAAAATACAAAATAAACGAAAAATTTGAAAATACAATATTCTCCATTACAGCAGTTCTCATGATAGCTGTTTGGATATATCGGCTATTTCAATAATTAACAAATACGAGGTAAACAAAATGAGAAAGATCAAAACAGACAGATCCCTTTTAATGTATATACTTTTGTCCATTGTAACTTGCGGTATATACTCATACTGGTTTATTTACACAATTGCACAGGACCTTAACGAAATATGTAAAGAAGACGGACAAAAAACAGGCGGCCTTGCTGCATTTATCCTGTTGTCTATGATTACATGCGGTATATATTCTTTCTATTGGTACTATAAGATCGCAGACAGAATGGCGGCTAACGCTCCCTCATACGGACTTTCATTCCAGGAAAACGGAACAACAGTCCTTCTGTGGATAATCGTCGGTTCTTTAATATGCGGTATAGGTTCATTCATTGCAATGCACATTGTCATTAAGAACGTAAACGCATTGGCAAACGCATATAACGCAAGATACGGTCTTTGATAACTAAAAAACGCCCTTGAAAGTACGTTTCGCTTTTCGCGAAACGTACTTTTTTGATATAATTATACGGAAAAATACTTTTTTCTATTGAAATCGGTGTAACAATGTGATATAATTAATTTGATATACTATCCCCATATGTATGTATTTTATGGAAACATCGGAGGTTATAATGAATTCTACGATAAGCAGGCAGGAAATTTCTGCTTTGAAACAGAAGGCTTTTGCGAAGCTCTATTCTTCGCTCAACGATATGCAAAGAAAGGCTGTTTGTCTTACGACAGGTCCCTTATTGGTGCTTGCGGGTGCAGGCACGGGAAAAACGACGGTTCTTGTAAACAGGATCGCCCATATTATGTCTTTCGGCTGCACATGCGAAGTTGACGATGTTCCGAAAAGCGTTACCTCCGAGGACATAGAAAAACTGAAAAATTATGCACTTTTAGAAAAGGAAGAACTCAGGGAGTTGCTTAAAAAATTTGCCGTTGCTCCCTGCCCCTCTTACAATATTCTTGCCATAACCTTTACAAACAAGGCAGCAAACGAAATGAAGGTACGTTTGGCAAATATCCTCGGTGAGGAGGCAGACGACCTTTGGGTGGGAACATTCCATTCAATTTGCGTGCGCATTTTGCGTACACATGCGGATAAGCTCGGCTATACACGTTCATTCACCATATACGATGCAGATGACAGCAAACGTCTTGTTTCACAGTGTATGAAACAGCTTAACATAGACGAAAAGGCAATAGCTCCGAAATATGCACAGAACTGCATCAGCCGCGCTAAGGATGAGCTTATAACACCCGAGGATTTTACAGACAATGCCCCAAAATCAAGAGACCCGCGCACATCAAGCGTTGCAACGGTGTATGAGCTTTATCAACATACACTCCGTGAAAACAACGCGATGGACTTCGATGATCTTATTTTCAATACGGTAATGCTGTTAAAATCATTCCCCGAGGTCAGAAAGTATTATACAAACAGATTCAAATACATATCCGTTGACGAATATCAGGACACAAATATTGCACAGTTCACCCTTACATACATACTTTCAACGGGACACCACAACATCATGGCAGTAGGTGACGACGATCAGAGTATATACAAATTCCGCGGTGCAACTGTCAAAAACATACTCGGCTTTGACAAATATTTCGATTCCGCACAAGTTATCAAGTTGGAGCAGAATTACAGATCTACCGCAAACATTCTTGCGGCGGCTAACTCCGTTATACGCAACAATGTGGCAAGACGCGGCAAGGAGCTTTGGACACAAGCACAGGACGGCGCAAAGGTACGTGTAAAGCGCGTGTTCACACAGAATGATGAAGCGAAATTCATCATCAACACAATACGGGATCTTGTAAACACACAAGGGTTGAAATTCTCTGACTGTGCCGTGCTTTACAGAATAAATGCACAGTCAAACGCACTTGAAAATATGTTTGCGAAAAGCGGTATTCCTTACAGAATACTCGGCGGTCTTCGCTTCTACGAAAGAAAAGAAATAAAGGATATGCTTGCATATCTCACAGTCATAAACAATCCCCGTGATGACTTGCGTTTAAAGCGTATAATAAATGAACCGAAACGTAAAATCGGTGATTCTACGATAGCAGTGCTTGAAGGCATCGCAACCGATTACGGCATTTCGCTGTTTGACGTTATGATGCGTTGCGATGAATTTCCGACGCTTGTAAAGGTCTCTACAAAGCTTGCAAAATTCACATCAATAATCTCACAGCTTTTGGAAATCGCACAGACACGCCCTCTTGAAGAGCTGTTTGAGCCGCTTCTGGAGCTTACCGGGTACCGTGAGATGCTCATAAATTCGGGACTTGATGAGGACCGTGACAGACTCCGTAACATCGAGGAGCTTTTCTCCAACATTCGCTCATATTGCGAGGAAGCCGAAAATGCAACTCTTGAAGGATTTTTGCAGGATATCGCACTTATAACCGATGTTGATGCTTACGATAAGGATGCGGATGCCGTTGTTATGATGACGATACACAGTGCAAAGGGCCTTGAATTTCCCGCTGTTTTCCTGCCGGGTCTTGAAGACGGAATATTCCCCGGCATGTCATCGCTCACCGACGCGGCAGAGCTTGAAGAGGAACGCAGGCTTGCATATGTTGCAATGACACGCGCGGAAAAATATCTTTACATGATACACACTGACGAGCGTATGCTTTTCGGAAAAACGCAAAGAAATCCCAAAAGTACATTTTTGGGAGAAATTCCCGATGCATATATTGAAACAGATGCTGTGAAACGCTCCTTTGTACAGCCCGTTGATGAATCCACAGCACCTGTCAGAAAGCGTCATATAATATCATCAGAGCTTACCAAGGATGCGGGTAAGATAACCTCGCTCGGTAAGTCAACGGGATATGACAGATTTTCCGCAGGCGACCGTGTACGCCATATGACATTTGGCGAAGGCGTTATACAGTCCGTAACCGAAATGGGTGCCGATATACTTTATGAAGTAGTATTTGACAACTTCGGCACAAAGAAGCTTATGGCAACGTATGCGAAGCTCACGAAGATAAATTAAATATACCGGGCCGACTCAAATTTTTATTTGGGTCGGTTTTTGTTGTACCGTATCATAATCCCGATTCCTGATCCGTCACTCCTGCGGGCTGCCGCTTGTCTGCTTGTCGATACACTTCGTGCTTACGGCGAGAATGCCGGCGCTCCGAATACGAAATCAACTATATTTCGCCCTCATTCTTTAATCGGTATAAAAAGCGGTAAAATATCGAATATTAAAAATAAATATTTTATTTTTGACAAATATTCACATTTTATTATTGAAACAAAAAGAGGTTTATGATATAATTCAAATGTTAAACTAAAAATAATTTAATTTGTTGAGGTGTATTATGTACAACAAGAAAACAGTTGAAGATATCGAAGTCAAAGGCAAACGCGTTTTGGCAAGATGCGATTTTAACGTTCCGCTTGACGGAAAAACAATCACTGATGCAAAGCGTATCAGAGAAGCGCTTCCCACTATCAAATACCTTTCCGACAACGGTGCAAAGGTTATCCTCTGCTCCCACCTCGGTCGTCCGAAGGGTGAGTTCAACCCCAAATATTCACTTGCCCCCGTTGCTGAAAAGCTTGCTGAGCTTCTCGGTAAGCCCGTTATTTTCGCAAACGATGTTATAGGCGAAGATGCAAAGGCAAAGGCTGCAGCACTTAACGACGGTGACGTTATGCTTATCGAAAACGTACGTTACCACAAGGAAGAAGAAAAGAACGATCCCGAATTCGCAAAGGAGCTTGCTTCTTTGGCTGAGATCTATGTAAACGATGCTTTCGGCACAGCACACAGAGCACACGCTTCAACAGAAGGTGTAAGCCACTACCTGCCCTCCGTTTGCGGTTACCTCATTCAGAAAGAGATATCCATCATGGGCGGCGCACTTACACAGCCCAAGCATCCCTTCGTTGCTATCCTCGGCGGTGCAAAGGTTTCCGACAAGATCGGTGTTATCAACAATCTCATCGAAAAGGTTGACACACTTATCATCGGCGGCGCTATGGCATACACATTCCACAAGGCAAACAATTATTCAATAGGCGATTCACTTTGCGAAGAAGACAAGGTTGAGCTTGCTAAGGAGCTTATGGCTAAAGCAAAGGAAAAGGGCGTAAATCTCCTTCTCCCCGTTGACAACCGCGCAGGTGACAAGTACGATCCCGACTGTAATTTCCTGCTTGTAAATTCCGATAACATTCCCGAAGGCTACATGGGTCTTGACATCGGCCCTGCAACAGAAAAGATATTCGCTGATGCTATCAAGGGTGCGGCAACAGTTATCTGGAACGGTCCTATGGGCGTTTCCGAATGGGAAAAGTTCGCTTCCGGTACACGCAGTGTTGCTCAGGCAGTTGCTGACAGCGGTGCTATCTCCATCATCGGCGGCGGTGACTCCGCAGCAGCTATTGAAAAGCTCGGCTTCGCTGACAAGGTAACACACATTTCCACAGGCGGCGGCGCATCTCTTGAATTCCTTGAAGGTCTTGTTCTTCCCGGCATTGCTTGCCTCCAGGACAAATAATTAGAAAGCGTTGGTGTAAATATGAGAAAAACAGTTATTGCAGGAAACTGGAAGATGAATATGACACCTTCCAAAACAACTGAATTTATAAAGGCACTCTCACCCGAGGTTGCCGCTTACAATAAAGCTGACATCGTTCTTTGCGTTCCTTTCGTTAACATTCCCGCGGCAGTTGAAGCATCAAAGGGTACAAACATCGCTATCGGCGCTGAAAATATCCATTTTGAGCCGAAGGGTGCTTACACAGGTGAAATAAGCGCAGAAATGCTTGTTGAATGCGGTGTTAAGTACGCAATCGTAGGACACAGTGAACGCCGTCAGTATTTCGGCGAAACAGACGAAACTGTAAACCTCCGCGCAAAGGCGGCTATCGCATCGGGACTTACAGCTATCATTTGTGTCGGTGAAACACTTGAAATGCGTGAAAGCGGTATCACAGCCGAGATCGTTTCCATTCAGACAAAGAAGGCTCTCTTTGGTATTTCGAAAGAGGATCTTTCCAAGGTTATTATCGCATACGAACCCGTATGGGCTATCGGCACAGGCAAGGTTGCAACAACCGAACAGGCAAATGAAGTTTGCGCTATCATCCGTGACGTTGTCGCAGGTCTTTACGACAAGGCATCGGCTGACGAGCTTACAATTCAGTACGGCGGATCAATGAACGCTGCAAACGCTGCTGACCTTCTTGCAATGTCAGACGTTGACGGCGGTCTTATCGGCGGTGCTTCCCTCAAGGTTGCCGACTTCACAACTATTGTAAAAGCTGCACAGTAAAATGAAATTCATCGACAGGTTGAAATTCATCCCGTCCTTGATACTTTTATTAACCGTTATTCTTCCCTCTTCCGTAATTGCCTTTGCAGATACTGCAAGGGCAGAGGGCGGAATAACGGTTCTTTTATCAGACAACGGGAAGGAAGTAAATATCTCATGCACATCGCCGAATGACGACTGTTATCTTGTTCTTACATATCCCGAAGGAGCTTCAAAACCGCTCAAAAAATTAAAAAGCGGCACAAATGAGGTAAATGTCAAATTAGAAAACGACAAATATCTTTATTCACAGTACTCCGTTTGCTCATATGAAAACGGCATTTATACGCCTGTAAACGAGGGCGGATACATCACTAACTGTGAAATTATAGCTTCAAACACACAGGAATTACCGATGCCGTTTTCAAAAAAAGGGCTTCGTGTAAGGCTTATGAGCGATGCCCAACAGCTCGGAATTTCACATACCGTCATTGATATTGCGTTAAACGAAATGATTTCAGACGATCCGAACTCATCGCATATGATTAACATCGACGGCAAATCGTACTTTTTCAATAATGCATATGTCAATACGCTTGACCACAAAATAAAGGTTCTGACTGACAGCGATATAAATGTATACGCACAAATAGTATTGACACCGCCGACAGGTACAACTGCGGAAAGCGCAAAAAAGCTTTACTACACCACCGAAACATCAACGGCGAAATATTATGCCGTTGATCCCGAGAGCGACAAAGCTGCAGAATATTATTATGCCGCACTTAAATTTATCTCTTCCCGCTATACGGTAAAAGACGGAAAATACGGTTTTGTGGGAAATTATATAATCGGAAACACAGTTAATTCCAACAGATGCGGTAACTTTGCAGGACAGATGTCACTTTCCGATTACACAGAAGATTACTGTAAGATATTCAGAACAGCATATGCCGCCATAATTTCGACATATTCAAATGCTGTATTGCATACATCAACCGACGGATGCTTCAATGCACCGTCACGAGATACATCACCCGATTTTTCACTTGACTATACGGCGCATGACTTTCTGTCCCTGTTCAATTCCCTTCTTAAAACTGGCGGTCAAATCCCCTGGTCGCTATGCGCGGAACTTGACAGCATTGACAGAGCAAGCAGTGAATTCTGGAAAGAAAGCGTTACAACGACTTTTGACACACCGTATGTGACAATGAAAAATGTCGGAGTTCTTACAGATTTTATAAACAGCGGTGAATTTTTGCAGGACGGTATATCGCGCCGTCTTACCGTGTCGGGATGTGCAATAACCGGCGGTGACAACGGTGCCGATGCACAAAAAAAGCAAGCGGCAGCATACGCGCTTGCTTACTATACCGCAGAAGCAAATCCGCTTATAGATGCATTTATCTATTCTTCTCATGTCGATTTAAAAACGGATGAATGTCCGAATTCCGGACTTTACACAAGACGTGAGGACTCATTCCAATTTGCCGACAAACAAAAAGAAATTTATGAAATTTTTAAGTATATAGATACAGCATCATCCTCAATATACACATCGGAATATACCGACACTATCGGGGGATTTTATTCGGATATAATAGAAGGACACACGTCAAATCAGGAAAAACGCATAATTCTGTCGGGAATTTCCGAAAAGGTTTCAGGCAGAAAACAGCTCCATGTTTTTGATTTCAGCGAAGGTGTCTGCGGTTTCTATCCGTCCGACAATGCGTATTCCGTTTCGGTGAAATCAGAAGAGGACGGAAAACACCTCTATTGTGTAACGTATAATTCAGACCTGTGCGAATACAGGGGAATATGCCGTACACTTTCCGATATGTCACTTGACGGTGTTGGATATGTCAGCTTTGATATTACCCCCGAATGTCCCGATGGTG
>JAZTXA010000151.1:0-5129 GCA_045636245.1 Eubacteriales bacterium
GGATTTTTTGCACGGCGAAGGTATTATTTTACGGATTTGTTCACCCTTTTGATGATCGGGAAAACGACACCGCCGAGTATGTTTCCGAGTGTCATTATGATAAGACATATAAACGCATCGGCTCCCCATGCTCCGCCGACGGAGAAATAGAACATATTTGCAATACAGTGCTCAAACGAGCAGAGAATAAATCCCGCAACACCGAGGAACAAGGCAAGATATTTTCCCACCTGATGTTCAATATTCTTATATCCGTCAACAGCGATATATATCATGATATTGCAGAATACTGCAAGTATGAAAAGACTTAAATAGCCGTCAGATGTCTTCGCCTGACATATACTCTGCGCCTTGGGAACAACCGTGTCGGCTATCCTTGTAAGGCGTACAAGCGTACCCGTTAAATATGTACCGACAAAATTACCAGCCCAGATAAGGGCGCACATGGCGGTATATTTCGGGGGATTGTCAAAAATGTAACATACCTTTCCCGTGAACAGATTATATCCGTTTGTCACGATGACAAAAAGCCCGACTGTAAAGAAAAGCGCACCGATGACCTTATTTTCTATTGAAAGAAATGCCGTGCCGCCGATGCCGATGCATATACCTGCGGCGATCGAAAAAATAAATTCCTTGAATGTTTTCATATCACATATCATCCTTGACTTTTTTTCTCGGCGGAAGCTCCAGAAGCTCCGGCTTTTTCAAATATTCGCTTATTCGTCTGAACGCCATAGCGTAATATGAGCCTGTGCATATTCTTTCGTCCATAACAATGCCAAGCGGAATACATCTTTCAAATATCATCTTACCATCAGACATTTTCGGTACGTAACGCATGTTTCCAAGTGACATAAAAACGCTTGTCGTGCCGAATTCATATGTATGGTGATATATGTGGTTTGTTCTTATCGAGGCAAGATTTGTAATTCCGAGCGACATATGAAAAGGACTTAAATCTATTATCTTTTTCGGAAGCATTCCGTATCTGTCAAGAAGCTTGAAAAGCTTTACGCCCACCGAACAAAGACCGGGAATTTTAACAAGCTTTCTTGCAAATTCGTCCGTTGTGTTCGTATCGCCTTCTTTTCTGTTTTGCTCTATAAACGTATCTATTTTGCGCTGAATATCAATGACGGTGTCATCATAGTCGAAATACATCTTTGACATCGTTCCGTTTGCGGTTTCGCCCGCCTTTAAAACCACCATGCCGACACAAAATTCATTTCGTTCATACAGCTTTTTGTTTACAACAAAGCGGTTGAGATGGGGAAATTCCGCAACGGTGCGCAAATATGCACTGATGATAAGCGCCAAGTGTGTTATTTTCAGCTCTCTTTTTGCCGCAATATATTTTTTCATCGGATCTACGGGGATATCCACCGTTATCATATTCATGGCATCGGTGCGCCTTGACATAACGTGCGCCCCGATAATGGATTCGGGATCCGCGTTTTTAACTCTTTTCCCGTCTGCTCGCATATTACCTCCCTAAAAAAGATAGTCATTTAAATTATAGCATATATACATGACAAATTCAATATAATTATTACATTTTGCAAGAGAATATAACAAAAATATCCGAGGTCATCATTTCGGTGACTGTCGGATATTTCAGATCGTACAGCAGTTATTCCGCGCCGAAGCGTTCACCTATGACCTCGATAGACGCGCGGTCGGATGTAAGCTCCGTTACGGTCTTTTTTATTTTCTCATATACGTCAAATGTTGCCGCACAGTAAAGCGTGACGTTTGCGGAAAAATCCGTGTTGTCAAGGTTATACTTAAACGACTGAAGCGCATGCTTTATTTTGTCATGGTCGCGGAAGGAGCAGGTTATTTTAAACTCCGTAAGATTTTTCATCACCGCAACACCCGCCGCCGTTATTGCATCTGCCGCCGCCTTGGTGTATGCCCTTGTGAGTCCGCCCGTGCCGAGCAAAATGCCGCCGAAATACCTTGTTACGACCACAACGGCATCCGTGATGTCGCTTTTTTTCAGAACCTCCAAAACCATGGAGCCTGCCGTGCCCTTCGGCTCACCGTCCTCGGTAAATCTGATAATGTTGTTTTCACGCACAACATACGCATACACATTGTGGCGCGCCTGTGCGTGCTTCTTTTTTATTTCCGCAATAAATTCCAGTGCCTCTTCCTCTGTTTGAACAGGCATGGCGGCACCGATAAATTCGGATTTTTTCTCGGTGAACGATGCTTCGCCGATATCTTTTAATGTGGTATATCCGTCTTTCATATCATTTCAACGACTTATTTATAAAGCCCTTCGTTTTTTTATCGACCACAGCGGTCACGACCGTGCCCTCTGCCGTATAGTCACAGTCAAGGACATTCGCGTTTGCATAAAGATAATTCAAAAGGTCGCCCCTTGACGGCGGAAGCGTGAACACTTCCTTTGTTTTGCCTGCGCCCACGATCTCCTCCATCGCCTCTGTCAGCTTGTCGATACCCTCGCCCGTTTTGGCGCTGATAGTAACGTATGCACAGTCGGTAGGTGCGCACGGACGGAATTCCTCACATGCACGGTCCATTTTATTGAATACATATATAACGGGCTTCGCCCCTGCATCAAGGTCGCCCAGAAGCTCCTGCGTTACCGCAATTTGATTTTCATATTCGGGGTCAGATGCATCAACTATAAGAAGCACCGCATCGCAGAACGCAACCTCATCGAGCGTTGAACGGAATGCCTTGACAAGATGTGTAGGCAAATTCCTTATAAATCCGACAGTATCTGTCAGAAGTATTTCCTCACCCGAGGGAAGCGCAAACTTTCTCGTTGTGGGGTCAAGCGTTGCAAACAGCTTGTTTTCCGCAAGTATGCCCGCATCCGTTAAAAGGTTTAAAAGCGTTGATTTGCCAGCATTTGTGTACCCTGCGATGGCAAGCTTGAAAATGCCGGAACGGTCACGCTGACGGCGCATGGTGCTTCTGTTTTTACGAAGCTCCTCTGCCTGCGCCTCAAGGGCTGCAATTCTGTGCTTCAAGTGGCGCTTGTCGGATTCAAGCTTTGATTCACCGGGGCCTCTTGTTCCGATACCGCCGCCGAGACCGGAAAGCTCCGTACCCTTACCCGTAAGACGGGGAATCGTATATTTGAGCTGTGCAAGCTCAACCTGTAATTTACCCTCACCGCTTACCGCGTGGAGTGCAAAAATGTCAAGTATCAGCATTGTGCGGTCGATAACACGCACGTTTTCAAGCTCTTTTTCAAGGTTTCTTATCTGCGAGGGGGAAAGCTCCCTGTCAAAAACGACAAGCGGAATTTCATTGTTTTCGCATATTTCCTTAAGCTCCTCGACCTTACCCTCTCCGATATACGTGCGCACATCGGGTGTTTCGCGCGATTGAGTCATAATGCCGAACACCTCACCGCCCGCGGTCTTCAAAAGCTGTTCAAGCTCGCTTAAGCTCGCCTCGTTTTCTTTTTCATCTTCGTTTTTGAAAAAAACTGAAACAAGCACCGCTTTGGGTGATTCTTCTTTTTTAAAAATATTTTCTTCTGCCATAAAACTCCTTAAAAACACAAAAGGACAAGCGCGGTTGTACCGTACCTGTCCGTAAGTGACTTGACTTATGCCTTATTTGCTCGCGTTCAAACGCTTCTTGAACTTATCAACACGTCCGCCTGCATCGACAAACTTCTGCTTGCCGGTGAAAAAGGGATGGCACTTGGAGCAAATTTCAACACGAAGGTCGCCCTTTGTGGATCTTGTAACGACTGTTTCTCCGCAGGCACATTTTACCGTGACTTCCTTGTAATCGGGATGTATTCCTTCCTTCATTTTCTTCACCCTCTCTGTGTAATTCATGCAAAATGCATTATATCACAAGTACTTCAACTTTGCAAGAGGTTTACAAAATAATTTTCCCCAAAATGTAAAAAAACTGTGAAGAACGCCCAAAAAAGATGTAAAAACTGCCCAAAAACCTCAACTTTATCAATTAAACACTGTTTAAGCGACACAAATCGAGGCGATATGCGGGTATATTTATTTCGATATTGCATTCTTTAAATGCTCGATCTTGCATACGTTTTTTCCGTCCGTATACACCTCAACGACATCAAGGCGCACGGCTTTGCCGTTTGTGCCGTGCTGTGCAATATACATTTCGGCAAATGTTATAAGATTCTGTTTTTTCTTATAATTCACCGCCATAGCAGGACGTCCGAATAAGGGGTTATCCTTTCTCGTTTTCACTTCGGCAAAAACGAGAAATTCATTGTTTTCGCAAATGATATCCATTTCAAGATGACCGTATCTTTTGTTTCTGCAAAGCACGGTGTATCCGTTCTTTTCAAGAAATTCACACACTGCATTCTCGCCGATATCACCCGTTATTTTCTTACTTGTCATTGTTTAAAAACTTTAAAAATGTGCGGCGGTGTACGGGGCACGCGCCGTATTTGAAAAGCGCTTCCATGTGCGCCTTTGTGCCGTAGCCCTTGTGCTTTGCAAAGCCGTATTCGGGGTACTGTTCATCAAGCTTGTAACATTCTCTGTCACGGCTGACCTTTGCTAAAATACTTGCCGCGGCAATCGACGGGCTTTTGGCATCGCCCTTTATCACAGGCTCACACGGGATTGAGAACCCACGTGCGATATTGCCGTCGATAAGCGCATAATCGGCACTCGGCGACAGCTTTTTGACAGCCTCGTTCATCGCATACATAACAGCGTTGAGTATGTTCATTTCATCTATCTGTTTTGGCGTTGCAGAGGCAATTCCGTAGGCTATCGCATTTTCGGTTATAACGTCAAAAAGCGCTTCGCGTTTTTTCTCTGTCAGCTTTTTTGAGTCATCAAGCCCGTCAATGACAAGCCCCTTCGGTAAAATGACGGCGGCGGCGTAAACATCGCCTGCCAGCGGTCCCCTGCCTGCCTCGTCAACTCCGCAAATAAACCGAAAGCCCTTGTTTTCAAGGGCTTCTTCCATATCATATAAAAGTATCTTCCGGTCTTTCAAGTGTAATTCTCCCGATCTTTCCGTTTCTGAATTCTTCAAGGATAACTCCCGCGCCGCGTTCTGTGTCAAGCACGCCGCCCGAAAGCAAAAATCCGCGTTTACGGCATATAAGCTCCATAATTGCCTCGCCGTCACGGCAC
>JAZTXA010000152.1:0-11579 GCA_045636245.1 Eubacteriales bacterium
GGGAAGAATTGCCCAAATTGAAGAAAACGCAATTGCTTTGCTTGACCGTTTGGGACTTGCCGAAAAGCGTGATTTTTACCCGTGTGAGCTGTCCGGCGGTCAGTGTCAGCGTGTGGCAATTGCCCGTGCCCTTGCGATGACACCCGATATCCTGTGCTTTGATGAGCCGACCTCTGCGCTCGACCCGGAGCTTACGGGCGAGGTACTGAATGTTATAAGAGGTCTTAAATCAAAAGATATGACAATGGTCGTTGTAACGCATGAAATGGAATTTGCAAGAGGTGTTGCGGACAAGGTCATTTTTATGGCAAACGGCATAATTGAAGAAGAGGGAACAGCCGAGGAAATATTTTCAAATCCCAAATCGCCTAACCTCAGGTCTTTTCTTAACAAAGCAAAGAACAAATAAATATAAACGGAGAAATTCGACTCAGAATTTCTCCGTTTTAAAATTGTTGACAAAAATATAAATATATGATATACTTAATAGTACACATACTGTTCGAATGGAGATTTACTTAATGGATCGTGCTTTTTTGATAGAAGTGGCTGTGAAGCTTGCACTGTCGGTGCTTCTCGGCGGTTTTATAGGAATAGAAAGGGAACGTCACGGACGTGCGGCAGGTATGCGTACACACATTCTTGTGTGTATAGGAGCAGCCCTGACTTCACTTATAAGCATATATGTTAATGAATATATGGGTGGTACGGGAGATAGTTTAAGACTTTCCGCACAGGTTATTTCGGGTATCGGTTTCTTGGGCGCAGGCATGATAATTCTTCGTGATAACAATGTAATTGTCGGACTTACGACAGCTGCAGGTGTATGGACCACAAGCATCATCGGTATTGCAATAGGATACGGATTTTATGCAGGTGCGGGTATTGCTACAGCTTGCCTTCTTATTTCAACTATGCTGTTTTCAAAATTTGAAAGGGCAAAGAGAAAATATGAGTCTTTATACATAGAAATAGACAATATGTATATGCTCAATGAAACAATAAATATGCTTACCGAAAAATTCGGCGATAAAATAACGTCGAAGGTAGTACCTCCGAAAAGCAATTACGGCGGCAATCTCGGTATTGTTATTACCGTAAAAAGCGGATATCATTTCAAGCTTGAAAGCCTTTGTGATATAGAGCATGTAGTATATGTTGAAAAAAATCAGCTTACGATAAGAATGTAGTTTGTATGAAAATAATATGTCTTGCCGAAAACACATCGGCAAATGAGTTCCTATGTGCTGAGCATGGCTTAAGCCTTTATATCGAAACGGGAAAGCATAAAATATTGTTCGATATGGGGCAGACGGATGCTTTTTACGAAAATGCCGTAAAGCTTGGTGTTTCTCTTGAAGAGGTGGATTTTGCTGTGCTTTCGCATGGTCACTATGACCATGGCGGAGGGCTTTCAAAATTTCTGCAGGTGAATAAAAAAGCTCCTGTATACATAAGCAAATATGCATTCGGTGTGTATTATAACGGATGCAAAAAGTATATAGGACTTGATGTATCACTCAAACAAAACGAAAGAATTGTTTTTGTTGACGGTGAAACAATGTTAAATGATAAAATTTCACTTTTTTCATGTAATGAAAAAACCCGTCCGAATTATATGGGCAGCTTCGGTCTTAATAAGTTGTCTGACGGTAAATTTGTTGCTGATGACTTTACGCATGAACAGTACCTTTTGATAAAGGAAGACGGGAAAAGGGTGCTGATAAGCGGATGCTCACACAAAGGTGTTGTTGATGTCGTTTCATGGTTTTCCCCTGATGTTTTTATCGGCGGCTTCCATTTTTCAAAGATAGAAGACGGGAAAATGCTTGATACCGCACTTGAAAAACTGCTTTTGTACAATACAGTATATTATACTTGCCACTGCACAGGTGTCGGGCAGTTTGAATATATGAGGAGTAAAAGCGAGAGGATAAATTATATTTCCTGCGGAGACACGCTTAAAATATGAAATAAAGGGAAGATGCATGCATCTTCCCTTTAAATATTACTTTATGAGGTTTACAAGCTCGCTTAAGTCACCATCTTCAAGCTTGCCGTTGAGGTCTATGTCGGCCGCTATTCCGTATCCGTTGTTGCTGTATTTCAATATGGCTTTCTTTGCCTGGATAAGGTCTTTACCGTTTACTATGCCGTCGCAGGTCGTATCACCCATTACAATAAGCATTGCTCTTACTGTTTCTTTGCCGTTGATGATCTTCCTGATCGTGTCGCCCGTGCAGATATTGCCTGTCTTAACATTTCCGCTTTCATCATAGATCTTGCAATTTACATCAAAATCTGCAATAACATCAGCGGCTGTCAAACCTGCATCTATACCGAATACAGACAATCCCAAAGCGGATTCTTTCATTGTAAAGTCTGATCCCGAAACGAGAGTGAGTGTCATATCCTCTTCCGAAAGTATCGGATTTATTTCAAATATCTGCGAATCACTGCCGTCATATGTAACTGTCTTGGCGTTGATGCCTGCTACTGCGGTTCCTACGCTCAGAACGGTGGAGGGGGCGCATTTGGGTCTTAATACATAATTTCCGTCAGGCATTTTGTGAATAAAGAACTTTTGTGCATCGCTTCCGTCAGCATTTCCCAACACGAGATTTGCACCGGGTTCATACGTGTTACTGCTTAATCCCATAACCTTTCCTGACGAGTTGTTTGTTATGCGATAGCTTCCGTCTGAATTGCGAGTGAATGTCCATGCTCTCGATGTGCTGGAGGAATTTGCCGCTACAACGGTCGTATCAGAGATACCGAGACAAAGCGATGCTGTTGTAAGATCGATAGTTGCATTAAATTCTTCTCCGAGATTTTCATACGGAGCAACTGCACGGGGCTCTTTATATCCCGTCTGCATATAATGCTGTAATGCTGCCATATGATCTGTACCGTACGCCGTTTTAAGATCGGAGTTGTTGTTTAAGTAATAACCGATATCAAATACCGCACTTGCACGTCTGCCTTCCTTTATACCTGAGCCGAAGAAGTGGTTAAAGAGTGCATCTTCATTGCTTCCGAAAGCGTTCTTAAGGTCTGCATAATTGTCGGAATAGTAATCTGCGTCAAATACGTATGTGGGGAGCTGCGGTTCATAAACAAGCGCTACTGCATTCCAGAGATTACGCATGCCGCTGGTGTCGGAGTAGCACGCTCTCTCAACATAGTTTTCGTTTGCGTCGAGTGTTACCATTGTTGTGGAGCCGCCGCCGTCGAGCATGAAGCAAGTGTCAAATCCGACGTCCTGACAGAAGTCGGGTATTTGGTCATAACGAAGACCTGCACGCACGCCGTTTTTGTCGGCTGTTACCATAGCAAACATAATGCTTCCGTCAGCCTTTACACCTACGAGGTTTGTAGGATACTGTGTTGAATCTGTAAGATCGTTGTTTATTTTGCCATCCTTCATAACGAGGATCTGACCGCCTATTGCTTCTTCACAGTTCATCCACATATTGTTTGCATCATTTCCTGCATTTGTCTGTGTGAGGTAAGATTTAACTGTTACTGTGTCACCAACGGAGAATTTACCGTTAAGGCTTGACATTTTTGTACCTCTTGCGGAAAGCACGATAACGTCATCGGTAAGGGCAGGTCTTGAAGTTGAACCTGAAGCGTAAAGCCCGATAACCGTACCTGTTACGGTTTCATTATTCATGAATTTGTTTGAACCCGATACACGTATTGCGACTTCATAAGAAGACGTGGGAATATAGTTTGATGTGCCGAGTCTGTTGTTGTAAACGTAAAGTGCGTTGTCTGCGGGTGCACGGTTAACACCGTCCGCCTGGAATGATGCACCTGTTGTTGTGTTCTTGATAGTTGTTTTTACCTTAGGCTTACCGATAACAAGCCTTCTGTCCTTTGACATACCGAGTGTATAATAGTCGGCATTCAGTTTTTCCTGATTGGACATCTGGCTGCACCAGATCTCACCGTCAAGCACCATAGGGCTGAAAGATACGTAATAATTTTTGGTTGTAGATATACCGAGACTCGATGCGCTTGACATCCAGTCACCGTTTACAGAAGCAAGAATTGTCTTGTTTCCGTCGGAAAAATTCTTTGTTGCGCTGACAATTGAGCCTGTGCTTGTTGAATATGTACCTATATTCATTACCTCAATCGAAAGAGCAGGGTTGTTTACGAAGTCACCTTCAACGATATTGATAATTCTGTTGGCACCGTATCCCGATGATCCGCCGGAACCAAGATGTATACGTGTGTAGTCAACACCCGTATCAAATCCGTCCACCTTAAGATCGGTCGTTACATTTGAATCCTGACCTGTAAAGGAATACGCATACGTTTCCCTTGTCATCAGATGCGAGAATGTACCGACAAGCAAAACGCCCGCTGTCAGAACGGCGGTACATCTTTTGAATAAATTTTTCATAAAAACACCTCGATTTCTTTGGTAATATAACCTTTAATGTGTATATTTATTTTCCTTTTAGATACACAATTACATCTTAATTGTACACCTTTTTATCGGAAATGTCAAGCGTTTTAATGCGATTATTTGTTAATTATGCATTGTTTTTTTGCGAAAAAACTCTTTAACACTTGACAATTAGCACAAAAGTATGTAGAATAAAGAAGTGCTCGCGCTTTTTACGTAAAAAAAACTGTGTCGGCACAAATTTTCCAACAGGGAGTTGAGGTTTTGTTATGAAAAAATTATTCAAAAGATGTACCGCCGTTCTGACGGCAGGCGTATTGCTTGTCGGTACATTCTCGCATCTGATGACAAGGGAAACGTATGCATATTCGTTTACCGGTCAGGATTCAAACGTGACGACTGATATTAAGGTCGGCGGAATTGATACAGGTGCGGATTATACAAGGGTACATCTAGGCTCGGGCGGCTCATCGGGCTACGGTGCCAACAGAATTATCAACATTGTTGAGGCTAATCTTGCTCAAAATCCCGCGCTTTCTCTTGAAGTATTCAATATAGGTCAGTATTCAACGAGCAGCGGATCGCTTGTCAGTACGGTTAAAAATTATTCAGAGGGAGATAAAAAAATACTTGCCGCTGTCAACGGTGACTGGATGAATACCGTACAGGGCGACCTCGGTATCAGCTCAACGGCGAACTATTATGTTTCGTTCAGCTCTATGTTGCTTGACGGTGAGATCTGGTGCAGCCAGATGTCTACACAGGAGCTTTCCGCTGACTATTTTACTCTCGGCTTTACAAGTGACAGAGAAGTAGTCATTGGTAAACCAAAGGTAATAACAACAATAAAAAATGTTTCAACAGGAACGACAGTTTCCGCAAACGGCGTAAACAGAGCGCCTGCGAACAATGCTGTTTTTGTTTACAATAACAGAATCGGACCGTCCAACTACGTTCCGTCATCGTCATATGAAGTTGCGGTGCGTGTATCAGGCTCGAATAAATTTATGAATAACGGTACTGTAACAGGTACGGTTATCGGTATTTATCCTTCAGGCTCAACATCAAGACAAAGTCTTTCGGATGATATTATCATTCTTTACGCAAGAGGTAATAAGGTATCACAGCTCAGCGGTAAATTCTCGGTAGGTCATACTGTTTCCGTAACCACACACATGACAGACAGCAGTGCCGGCAGTGCGGCAAATGAAAAATGGCTTAAATGTGAGGAAGCGATAGGCGGGCAGATACTCGTCATGAAGGACGGACGAATTAACAACAATCTTACAAGCACATCTCAGTACCCAACAAACCTTATCGGTGTGAAATCCGACGGAAGCATTATGTTTGCGATGGTAACAGCCGACTCAAACGGCAGATATGTCGGTCTTCGTTATAACCAGATACCGTCCTTCTGTCAGGCAGTAGGATATGATACATGCTTCATGCTTGACGGCGGAGGATCGACAGCAATGGTAACGCTTGAAAATGATACTTATGTTGAGAGGGCATGTTATGCCGACGGCTCTCTTCGTAATGTGTGGAACGGTATAGCGCTTGTGTATGATCCTCAGATGCCGTCGTATGTATTTGACAGTAAATATTATTATGATAATTACCCCGATCTGCAAACTGCTATCGGTTACAATGAAAATGCACTTCTCAATCACTTTATGGAAAACGGTATAAAGGAGGGAAGACGCGCAAGCACAACGTTTGATATTGATTTTTATCTAAATCAAAACGCAGACCTTAAGGCTGCATTCGGAACTGACCGTAAGGCGGCAATGGAGCATTTTCTGGCATTGGGTTATAAAGAGGTAAGGGCGACCGCGCCGTATAAGGACATAGGAACAGGATTTTATGCAACCATTGATATGATATCGTCAAACATATCGCTCGGTGTTTCGGGTACAAATGTCGTTACGACGAATGCGGCAGACAATTCAAAAATATGGAAATTTACACGGAATTCAGACGGAAGCTATACGATACAGCACGGTAAAACAGGACAGGTGCTTGATATATTTGCAGGCTCGTATGAATCGGGATCGAATGTTCAGCTGTATGACTCTAACGGCAGTGATGCACAAAAATTCTTTATTCACGAAACACTTGAAGGATATTATACATTACGTCCGAAATGTTCTGCCATGGCGGTGATTGATATTCAAAACGGCTCAACACAGTCTGGGGCAAATGTTCAGATTTATGAATCAAACGGATCAAATGCGCAAAAATTCAAGATAACAACGCTGTTTACGGATGCGGAAGCGGTGATAAGGCTTAAATCAAGTTCAAGTCTCAAAATGATAGAGTCAGACTCAGAATTGCTTGTTTTGGGAATAGAACAAGGAATTATGCCGTCGAGCGTATTATCCCAATTTGACGGTGACTTCAATGTGTATGATATGAGCGGAAATATTAAATCATCATTAGCTGTATGTACAGGTGACACTGTAAGAAAAATAATAAACGGAATTGAAGTCGTGCGCGCAACACTTGTTGTATTTGGCGACACGAACTATGACGGTATCGTAAACGGTAAAGACCTTATAAACGCCAAAAAGGTAATTTTAGGACAAGATTCGTCGGGATACCCGATTGCGGCAGATATGGATTTTGACGGAGTAATTGAACAAAGTGACCTCGAAGAGCTTACCTATCTGATAGAATAAGTAATAAAAGAATAAAAGAATCAGCTCAAACGAAAAATTTGGGTTGATTCTTTTTTATATCAACCGTGCATATAAAAAATGTAAATATATTTTATCGCAGGCAGGTCATCTTCTTCCCGTCGAAAATACCCGCGGAATGCCTGCAAATATACATATGCCAAACAAAACATAAATGGACGGTTCGTGTGAGCCGTCCATTTATCGATATCAAATTAAGAATTATCTTTTGATTTCAGAATTTTTTCTTCCGAATCCTTTTTAAGCTGTGCCCTTAAATTTTTTGTCCATTCCGACCACTGGCAGTTTTGCTCACCGTAGATAAGATTTTCCGTATATTCAAGCGGTATCCATGTAGAAATGTCAGCTTCGTTGTGAGATACGACAGCTTCCATGTTGTCGAGCGCTTTAAAAAGCTTTGCTTCATCCGTTTTCATTTCGTTCATTTCGGTGAATAATGCTGAAAGTTCTTCGGCTGTTTTGCCCGGAAGCGAAGAGAGCAGGGAATTGATCGCATCCTCTTCCTTGTTTTCATCTTTTTCCGTCTTCAAAAAGGATGGAATATCTCCCGTTATCGCCTCGCCGAAATCGTGTATAAGACACATTTTTATAAGCTTGTTTATGTCAAGATTCGGATATTCGTCGGCGCACAGCAAAGCCATGACCGACAAACGCCATGAATGCTCCGCAACGCTTTCCCGTCTTCCGCTTGATGTCCACGAGTGACGGGTGTTGCACTTAAGCTTTTCTATTTTATTTAAAAAATCAATAAACTGTCTGTTTTCCATTTTTTCCTCCGCAGAAATCGGGAATTAAAATAATCACCGTTTCTTTGTTGTTTTTGTTGCCTTTTTTTCCCTACTGATAAGTGCTATAAGGTTGTCCGAAAAAAAGACGAATACAGCCAAAAAAACACCGACACCTATGGCAATGTAAGATCCGGGCGGATATTTGACCCATAAAATCAAATTACCTATCTTCGGAATGGTAAACACAGGCACGCCTATGACCTCACTGCCTATTACAAGGTCAGGATCGGCTTCTTCTGACATATCCCCTTTTGTTGCAAAAACACGTTCATTTTCACCGTAAAGCAAGACTGCTTCTGTAATTCTGTGCGTTGCAACAACATTGTTTGTGACTTTATATGTAATAACGTCACCTACGTCGAGCGTATTTAGGTCAACATCTTTGACGTATATCAAAGAACCCAAAGGATATTCCGGATCCATTGTTGAATCAAGCACAACATATAGCTTCATATTAAATATTTTTGTTACCAAAAAAATCAGTACCAAAAGGCAAATGAGGGAAATAATTACAATTCTCGCAATTTCTACGGTAGTTTTTAAAATTTTACTCATTTTATCTGTTGCCGTTATTCTTCAATTTCTATTTGATATCTTTTTTCAACAGGGTGTTCTTCAAATGCCGCAACGTATGCCGCTTCTTTTATAATAGGAAGGTCGCTTCTTGATATTTCTGCGTTGAAATTCACATCACGCACATCACACTTGAAAACTGTTGAAAAGATGGTGCAGGCGGCAAGCACACTGCCGCTTTTGGACGGGTGAGAAAAGTCGGGATCGTATATCTCCACTCGTGAATTTTCGTATACGTCTTTAAATGCAACACCTACAAGCGCAACATCGGCACCAACCTCTTTCGCAATTGCCGTATATGCCGCACGGTTTTTCATTTCCATTTTTGCTGTGTCTCCGCCGTGTGTGGGTAACAGATGATGTCCCTCCTTGTATCCCCATGTTTCAAAGAAAACAATTTTAGCATCTGAATATTTTTCGATTTTTCTAACAATAGCCCGTGCACCAGAAATGAAATTTGAGGGGGTTTTGGCGGGATTTCCGCTTTGATCCTGAAGAATAATAAAATCATATTCATTAGCGGACAATTTATCCTTTACTATGCTTCCGTATTCATCTGTAGAGTCTGCAAATTGAAAAAGGTAGTATCCGCCTCTTGTCACACTGTCAACCTTTACATTATATCCTGCGGCATCACAAATAGATTTGAAAATAACCTCGGGCATATCGTTACAGTACGTGTAGCTGTTGCCGATGAAAAGCACGGAATATTCCTTATCCTTCGGCAATGAAGTATCATTCGCATCTGTTTTTTGGGATTCTGTTTCTTCTGCTGTTTGCAATTCAACAGTTTCCTCTTGTGTTGACGGCTCAGTTGTGCTGTCGCTCACAGTTTTGGATGATGTACAGCTCGGTACACATGAAAAAATGAGAGCTGACGATGTAAATATCAAAAATAGTTTTTTTAGGATCATGTTACAGTCTCCTTCTGCCGATTTTATTATATGCTTCGTTTAATGCAGAGTGCCTTTATATGTTTATTATTCAGTTATCCACCTGGTGTCAGTCGGTATCTCAACATATTCAGCTTCCGTAAGGTACTCGTCTACGATATCGCTGTCTTTTGTTGCAATAAGTCTGAAGGGACGGACGGAAGTGATGTCTTCCTTTGTAAGTCCCAGACATTTTGTGATGTTTTTCATGTGGAAACCCTGTATGGCAACATTGAAAATTGCATCGTCTTCTATCGGTTCTCCGTTAAATTTGATGGATTTTACAGCCTTTTCCTTTTCTGAAACTATGATCTGAACACCCTTTGAAAACTGATAAAATTCAGTGTGCACTCCGCCGAAAACTTCGGGACGGAAAATGTGATGAACCATCTTTTTTATGTGTACGCCCTTGATCGTCAAACGGTAAAGCTCGTCCCCAAACGGGTACATTTCAAGCAGATCACCGTATTCTACAATGGGGCCAAGTGTTTCGGCTCGTAAACTGCCCGATGCTATAATGGCAATATCAAGGCCGAAATAATCACGTATAACATCACAGAACAGTTTTCCTACTTCAGTCTCACAGTCGCGTCTGGGATGTGTTATCTGTCTTTCCAGTCTTGTTATATACCTGCTGTATTTTTGGTCCGTAACGTGCTTGTATTTTTGTATCACTCTTTCGAGTGCTGTATCGCGCGGGCAATTATCCTCCGAAATGTCTATCAGTTCCCATTGATAGCTGTGCATCTTGTGCTTGTCTGTGTCAATAAGAATATCAAATCTTCCCAATTTGTCAGTACCGGTTGCCGCCTGTACTATCGGTATTCCGTTTACTGTATACGGTTCTTTGAGTGTTGTGTGGCTGTGTCCTCCGATGATAATATCGATACGGCTGTCGGTAAGAAGCATTTTTGCAAGCTTTTTGTCTTCCTCAAAGCCTAAATGTGTTAAAAGTACGGTAAGATCAAATTCTGTATTTCTGTATCTGTTGCATATTTTATTTATTTCTTTTGCGGCGTTTTGTACGTCAACATAATTCTTCACAGGGGTTCCGCTATCATCCATTTTCAGAATGTCACGTGTCACAACACCGATAAACAGTATCTTCATTCCGTTTATTTTTTTTATAAAATGGGATCTGAAAAGATGTGCACGGGTGTTTTTTACATAGATGTTTGCGCTTATTATCGGAAAACGGGCGCATTTTTCTATGAAAAGTAAGTGCGGAACACCGTAATCAAATTCGTGGTTGCCGACACAAGCGACATCAGGGGAAAGCATGTTCATTATTTCAATGGTAGAAAGTCCCTTGAATTCGCTGTCGATTACAGAACCGCGGAGCATATCACCCGCCACAGCGTAAATTACATTTTCTTCTTTTTGCCTTGTTTCGTTTATATATCCCGAGAGAAATGATATCCCTCCGATAACTTTATCATCAACAACTTCACACATGAAATCACTGTGCAGATCGTTTGAATGAAGCAAAGTAAGTTTTTTCAGATTGCTCATATACCACCTTGTGAAAGATAAAAACTGCGTACAGCACAAAACCCATACTGTACTCGGTTCTAAAAAGTGTACCATAAATTGATGTTCATGTCAATAATTATTCCGCGATTTTCTTTTATGAGATACCGATAACGCATTTTTGGAAAAAATTTTTCAGTAAATTAAAAATAATGCCAAATAGCACTTGATTTTTTCATCGATGTGTGATATACTGACAAAGTCGGTTGTTAGCATATAGTAATGACCGAGATTTTCCAAAGCGAACAGCAAGCAAAAAAATTCGGCACGCTGACAGGACATAACGGGGCTGACTCGAAAGGTAGCCGAGTTTATCACTCTGCAACTTGCGAAAGCTCTCGTTTTCTCGCAAAATCTCTCAAATGCTTCATTTTTCTTGAATTTTGAGTGAATGCATTTTAACTTTGGCCTTGCAAAAGCCGTGCAAAATTCAAACACAATTTAATATGCAGAGGTATCGAAGCGGTCATAACGGGGCTGACTCGAAATCAGTTTGTGGGCAACCACACGAGGGTTCGAATCCCTCCCTCTGCGCCAAATAAAACAGGACACTCCTTGTGGGTGTCCTGTTTTATTTTCTTATTTTCCTTTTAGGTGCTTGGGGCGGAAGAATAGGAAAGCTCCTCGATCTTGACCTGAC
>JAZTXA010000153.1:0-5338 GCA_045636245.1 Eubacteriales bacterium
TTCCGGACCTACAGCGTACCACTGGGAAGCATCGCCTGCAAGGTCGATCGTCTTCTGACCGAATGCGGAAGGAATACCTCTTGTACCCTTGTAATTTCTTACGTTAAGTGCTGTCTGATAATAATAATTATCCTTATATATACCGTTTACAGGTTCAACGTCACGGGAGAATTCGGGGTTGAACGCGTCAACATAGTAGTTCTTCTTCAAGGGATCGCTCGAACTTACCTGGTATGTGTTTGCAATTGTCATACCGTCGTGGTTTGTAACCGCATTGGATTCCCATCTGCCTGCCCACCATTCGTTCCAGCCGACGATCATGATAACGCCGGGGTTTGTTTCAATTGCATTGTTGAAATGCTCCTGATAAGCAATACCCTTACCGGATGTACCGTCGTTAACGAGGGAGAATGAATAGTCTGTTGAGTCGGGCTGTTTGCCGCCGGAGAAGCTTCTGCCTGCGGTTGCACCGCAAGTGCCGTTAGCCCAGAAGCCTGACATTACTACCATCTGTTCAACATCGCCGTCGGGTGAAAGACCGGGCTTCTGGAACACGTCGCCCCAAGGCCAGCAGCCTTTACCGCGTGTGTCGCTGTACCATGACTGTGTGGAGTCTGCCCAGCTTCTGCGGAATGTGAAGAAGGAGGTCATATCAGCGGAAGCTATAACGCTGTCCTGAGCCAATATCAACGGCTTGCCGTCGTACAGATACCAAAGATCCTTGTATCTGTCAACGGAGTAAAGAAGCGACCAAAGCTGGGGAACAGTGAGGGATGCATTTGCCGCACCCACGAAGCTGTCGCCGCAGTGGAATACGATTTGAGGTGTGTTGTAGCCTTCCTCACGCATCTTCGCCATTGTATTGAGAATGAGAAGGAGCGATTCTTCGTAAACGATACCGTTTGTATAGTCGAAGAAGAGGAAGTCAACGCCTGCATCGTTAAGCATATACATATGCTTTCTGATTACCCATTCGTCATTTGAATGGTAGTAACCGAAGTAAGGCTCTGCCCAGAAGTGTGCGAATCCGAGTTCACCCTGCTTCATAACACTTTCAAGCTGTGCTATACCGCCTTCGTAGTAAGCCTTGCTGTGGTCGTAAAGTGTACGTCCTGAGCCCTGATGCCACATGAAGTAGAACATACCGACATCGTTACCGTTTACAGCCTTGTCGGATGTGGCAATTACTCTGCCTTCATCATCTGTTGCAACCCATGTATCTGCAAAAACGTCCTTTGTGAAGAGATAGTCGGGAGCTGTTGCGCCCTTCGTTACTGTTGAAGAGCCTGTAACTGTGAAGTTTCTGACGTAGACCTTTTCATTCTTGTCGGGATAGTGACACCAGAATGACAGCTGTCCGCTTCTCGGAACCTCACAGCTGTTTGTGATGGAAGGTGTTGTGTCGTTGCCTGCATAAAGCTCAACATCACTATCGTTTTTGATAACGATACGTGCTGCGAGTATTTCATTTTCGCTGTCATCGTGTACATAGAAGCATATCTCGTTCTTAATGGGATCGTCAACTATGCGGAAACGGCGAAGCACCGAGAAATCAACGGGGGAAGAAATGTACTTGTTACCGTGACCGCCGTCCCAGCCGCCTACACGCAAGCCGATGTTGTTGCTCTTTATCATTAACCATACGCCTTCGTTTACCGTAGCGTCATAGCCTGTGTTACGCAAGCCGATGTAAAGGGCATCCCAGCCTGTACCGGGCATTTCGCACTGTATCTGACCTTCGTATGTGGATGTGGATGTTTCACCGAATGATTTTATAAATCTGAGCTGTGAAACAGTTTCCGCGAGAAACTGTGCGGATGAGCTGTTACCTCTGCCCATTTTTACGTTCATGGGCTGTGAGAATACACCTTCGGCAATGGTGTCCATGTTGAGAGTGTACGATTCGCTTACAATTTCGGATGTTTCCGTGTACTGTGTCTGTGTGAGCTTAAGCTCGCCCAAATTGGGATCATTTGTCACACCGTTCGGCGACGTTGTGGGAGCACCGGAGTCGGCGGCAGTTGTGTCGCCATCACCCTTGTTACAGCCAACGCTGAATATCATCAGCGCCGCAAGAGCAACAGACAATGATCTGCACAAAAATTTTTTCATATCATCTGTCCTTTCAGATTTAAAATTTCTATTACATCAACGCTCTGTAAAGAACGTCAAGTACGCTTGAATCGGTAACTTCCTTATCCCAGATAACGATAAGACCGTTGTCGGAAACCGTTATTACCTTGCCGGCAGCAGTTACTGCATCGTTTATCATAACGTATTTGATGCCGTAATGCTCACCGATTTCTGTCAGTTTATCTGCGGCAAGTCCCAGCTTTTCCGTTGCAAACGATGAAGGAACGTATATCTTACCCGATTCACCGATTGCTGTTGCCTTTGTGCTTGCGGCGCTTATCATTACCTGTTCGCCGCCGACGTAAGCATTGTAGGAGTTAGCCTTGAGCACTGTCATACCGCTTTGCAAAGCTGCGGGTACAGGTGCTGTTTTGCCGTTATTTGTATATCTGTAGTTGAATCTGCCGTTAGGAGCTGCATCGCCGAGGTCAAGGAACTGCATTATTTCCTTACCGTCGGATATGGAGTTGTCAGCCCATTTGAAATCAAATGTGTCGGCAACGGGGACTGTGCTCTTGGGAACTTTTATGACAATTGTCTTGCCTTCGACCTTGAATTCCGCTTCGCCTGCGGAGGACAGACTCCATTCGGCGTTCTTTTCCGTTGTTGCGAATTTTTCAATTGATGCCTTGCCGCCGTTCTGCGTGCGGTTAATTATGAAGTCATAACCGTACCAGCCTGTCTTGGCATCGCAGTCAGCGTCAATGAAGAGGTTCATCCAGTTTGTGCCCTCAGCCGCGGTGATGTCGGATGCACATTCCGCATAGAAGTAAACATTTTCGCTGTCGGCTGAAACCTTGGAAACAACAAAGTCGTTTCTGCCTGTTTCGTTCTTGTACCAAGAATCGATGACACTTCCGTCCATGTCGCGGTGGAATGTATCACCCTGATAGTCACGGTATTCGGGACCTACGGAGTACCACTGCGAAGCACCTGCTGCCATGTCAACAGTCTTCTGACCGAATGCGGAGGGGATCGCCCTTGTTCCTGTGAACTTTCTTACGTTTGCAACTGTCTGATAGTAGTAGTTATCCTTGTAAAGTCCTGTTACAGGCTCGATATCACGTGAGTATTCGGGGCTGAACAGGTCGATATAGCTGTATTTTTTAACAGGGTCTTTTGAATCAACGGTGTATGTGCCCGCGATGAGCTGACCGTCGTTCTTAAGCTGGTCTGTGGAGTGTCTTCCTGCGCCCCATTCGTTCCAGCCGATAAGCATAAGCACTGTCGGGTCTGTTTCGTGTGCACGGTCAAACTGCTCCTGATAAGCAAGACCCTTGCCGGATGTGCCGTTTGTAGTAAGCTCAAAGGAGAATTCGGAGTTCTTCGGCTGTCTGCCGCCCGAATAGCTTCTTCCGGGCTCGCTGTTTGCCCAATAACCGGACATTACAACCATCTGCTCAAGCTCGCCCGTTGTTGAATAACCGGGTGCCTGCGGGAAGGTGTCAGCCCACGGCCAGCAGCCCTTACCGTTTGTATCCGTGTACCACTCACCGTTTGAATACGCCCAGCTGTCACGGAATGTGAATTTCGCCTTCAGATCGCTCGGCATTGTTTCAACCGTTGCATCGTCGGCAAATACGAGGGGCTTGCCCTCCCACATAAACCAGAGGTCTTTATATCTGTCCTGTGAATATACATTTGAATATATTTCAGAAAGTGTTTTCTGAACGTTTTCGGGTATCGTTCCGCAGTGGAATACCACCTTGGGAACCTTACATCCCTCTTCTCTCATTTCGGAGAATGTGTTAAGCACCTTTTCGTATGCTCTCTTAAGCGACATACCGTTTGTGATATCGAAGAAAATGAAATCGATACCCGCATCGTTGAGCATATGCACGTGCTTTCTTATTACCCATTCGTCTGTCGATTCGTAATATCCGAAATACGGCTCAGCCCAGAAGTGCGCATCATTGTTGGCAATTATGTTTTCAAGACGCTTTACGCCGCCTGCACCGTTATCGTCACCGTAATAAAGCTCGGAATGGTTCACGTATTTACCGCTTCCTGTGGAGTTGATAAAGTAAAACATACCTATCTGCTTGTATTCGGGGGCTTCATCTGCATACTGCAGTGCTGCTCTGCCCTCATCGTCCGTCGCTACCCATGTGTCGGAGAAAACGTCTGTGATGAAAAGCGGGTCAGCATATGTACTTCCGAGGTATTCCTTTGTTGAACCGGTGATCGTAAAATCTTCAAAAACAACAGGGCTTTCGGAGTAGTGAGAGAAGAAGCCGATATATCCCGTTTCCGGAGGTGCCTCGGAAAGCTTGTTTGCAAGCGCGGGAATGTCGGGATTGCTCGGCAGATATGCTCTGAGCTTATCGTCGCTTATCGCAATACGGAATATTTCAATTTTTTCGCCCGCATCGTTGTCTGCGTAAATAGTGATGATGTTTGTCTTGTGGTCATCTTCTATATAAAGTGTGCGCTTTGTTGAAAAGTCCACAGGGGAATCGACAAACTGCGCGCCGCTTGTCTGCCAGTCGCCGATACGCAGACCCAACTGATTTCCTCTTATTGCAAACCATACACCCGCATTACCCGTAGGACCGCGTCCGGGGTCTGTAAGTCTCAGACCGATGAACAATGAAGCGTGAGGTGCCTTATAATCGGGTGTCTTTATCTGTAATTCTGTCTGTACAACGGTTTTTTCATCCTCGGTAAACAGCTTGCTTATCTGAAGCAGGGCAAGTTTATTTCCCGCAAGCGTAATACCGCTTCCTCTTCTGACAGGACTTCCCTCGGATTGAAGAAATGTTCCGTCTGCAATAGTGTCAAGATTAAGCTCATACGAAACGGTCTTTATGTTGTACTTTTCGCCTGCATCTGTACGTGTCAGGTTGATCGCTTCGCCTGCCGAAACAGCGGGTATATCCGGTGAAGTCGTATCACTCGAACCGTTACCGCATCCGACAGAGGAGCATGCCATAAGCACAGCGGCTGTAAATGACATGGAGCGCAAAAACATTTTTTTGTTTTTTTTCATTGAATTTTCCTCTTTGTAATTCAGATTTGCACTGTAAAAATTATAATGCAAGGTGCAGTTATGTTATTATATAATAAAAAATAAAAAATGTGAAGGGCTTTCACATTCATTTTTGTAAATTTTTTATTATTAACTGATTTTTGAATACAATTTTAAAGACAAAATGCACAAAGCCGAGTAAAACGAAATTGGCATAAAACGTATTACCCCGATTAG
>JAZTXA010000154.1:0-7770 GCA_045636245.1 Eubacteriales bacterium
CAAGCGGTCTTAGGAAGACAACTGTGGTACCCAACTCCTTGGCTCACAGAACGACATGGCTACGATCCGACTTCGTCAAGACCTTCACTTTATTGAAATTTATAAACGCATCGTCAAGAGACGGATTCGTGTTGTGCATACCGTATCTCGGAACATTCGGTCCGTCACACGAAATTGTAACACGCGGTATCTCAACCCCCATAACGCTTCTGTACGTCAAGGATAAAGAATTTTCCTCCTCTACCGAGGCGGCATTTCTTACTGTTGTTATACCAAGCGATACATTTGCCCCCTGAAGTGCACGATATGCCAAAGCATAGCTTTCGTCTATTGATTTTTGTATCTCTTCGGCATCGTCGATAAGACGCATCATTTCTCTGACAAGGATATTTCTTTTACGGTCAAGCAATTCGTAGCCGTTTTCTGCAAGTGCCAATGACTTTTTCAAATTGATAAGATTGCCTTTTGTCGGTGCAACTGCCATACCGTTTTCTCCTTTTACGATTTCTTCTTATAGTATTTTTTAAGTGTATCCTTTTTGATTCTGTCAAGTTCACCTTCATCAAATAGCGAAAGAAGCTCCCAACCGAGATTTAAAGAATCTTCCATTGAACGGTTTTCGTCAAACTTTTGTGAAATGAATTCTTCTTCGAACCGTTTGCCGAATCTAAGATAGTTTTTGTCTTTTTCCGAAAGTTCCTCTTCACCTATAACAGACGAAAGCGCACGTGCATCAACTACTTTTGCATACATCGAGAAAAGCTGATTTGCAAGCTCGGAATGGTCTTCACGTGTGAATCCTTCACCGATACAGTCCTTCATGAGTCTGGATAAAGACGGCAAAACTGCCACGGGAGGATAAACGTCCTTTGCGGAAAGCGCTCTGTCAAGCACGACCTGACCTTCGGTGATATATCCCGTTAAATCGGGAACAGGATGCGTTATATCATCGTTAGGCATCGTCAAGATCGGAAGCTGTGTGACAGAACCCGCTTTACCTTTTACAATCCCTGCTCTTTCATATATCGAAGCAAGGTCCGAATAAAGATATCCGGGATATCCTTTCCTGCCGGGGATTTCACCCTTTGATGAGCTGAATTCACGTACAGCCTCCGCATAGGATGTCATATCCGTCATGATAACAAGAATGTGCATCCCAAGCTCATACGCAAGGTATTCAGCGGCTGTCAGCGCACATCTCGGCGTAAGTATTCTTTCAATAACAGGGTCCGATGAAAGGTTCAAAAACATTACAACTCTTGAAAGGACGCCTGCTTTTGCAAACGAGCTTTTGAAATATTCCGCAACATCGGCGCTTATACCCATTGATGCGAATACTATTGCAAACGAATCATCCTCAACGCCCTGCAAATGAGCCTGTCTGACTATCTGCGCGGCAAGCTCATTGTGCTTCATGCCCGCGCCTGTAAATATGGGAAGCTTTTGTCCTCTGATGAGTGTTGACATAACATCTATGGATGATATGCCCGTTGCGATATAATCCCTCGGGTATTCACGTGCGATGGGATTTATCGGAAGTCCGTTTATATCGCATATCTTATCTGCAAAAATTTCACCAAGACCGTCGATCGGAACACCCGCACCGCTGAATGTTCTGCCCAATATTTCAAGGGAAAGTGGCATTTGCATGGGATGCCCTTTCATCCTTGTCTTCATATTGTGAAGCGAAAGTGTGCGTGTGCCTTCAAAAACCTCAATTACGACACGCTTTCCGTCTATCTGAATGACTCTGCCCTGTCTTGCTGTGCCGTCTGATAAAACGATATCGCACATTTCTTCATATGCAACACCTTCGATATTATCAAGAACGATCAAAGAGCCGTTGATCTCTTTAGCGCCCAAATACTCAATTAACATATTTCACCGTATCAAACCTCTCTGCCGAAGCCGGAAAGCTTTGTATCAATTTCTTTAATGTATTCATCAAACTTATAGAGTGCATCGTTTTCAACGTCATATTTCATAGATGTAAGCTTTTCAAAAAGCCCCGTTTTTATTATATCCGATATCGGAATTGCCTGGGAAATAAGTGACGATGCCTTGTGATAAAGATAAATTATCGTATGCATCATCAGCTTTTGCTTTTCAAGCGGAACGTAAGTGTCTTCGTTATGAAATGCGTTCTGCTGTAAAAATCCGACACGGATTATATGTGCAATTTCGATGATAAGCTTCTGCTCATCCGGTAAAACATCGGAGCCTATAAGCCTTACTATCTCAATAAGACCGTCTTCCTCATTAAGTAACGATGTTATCTCTTTACGCAAAGATATAAATTCGTGTCCTGCCTTTTCATCATACCACGAATCGAGATCCGAAAAATATTCGCTGTAGCTGAGCATCCAGTTTATTGCGGGATAATGACGCTGATATGCCAGGGACTTATCAAGTGCCCAAAAGCATCTTGTAAAACGCTTTGTATTTTGCGTCACAGGCTCAGAAAAGTCCGCACCCTGCGGGGAAACAGCACCTATAAGCGTTACAGAACCCATATCGCCGCCGAGTGTTTTTACGTAAGATGCCCTTTCGTAAAAATCCGAAAGTCTTGAGGGAAGATATGCGGGAAATCCTTCTTCTGCGGGCATTTCCTCAAGACGGCCGCTTATCTCACGCAAAGCCTCAGCCCAGCGTGATGTCGAATCTGCCATCATCGCAACGTGATATCCCATATCCCTGTAAAATTCCGCTATCGTGACACCTGTATAAATTGACGCTTCACGTGCAGCAACAGGCATATTGGAAGTATTTGCAATAAGCACCGTTCTGTCCGTCATCGGTCTGTTCGTTTTCGGGTCTGTCAAGTGAGAAAACTCATCAAGCACCTGACACATCTCATTTCCTCTTTCGCCGCATCCGACATACACGATGATATCGGCATCGCACCATTTTGCAAGCTGGTGCTGTGTCATCGTTTTGCCCGATCCGAATCCGCCGGGAATTGCGGCGGTACCGCCCTTTGCAACAGGAAAAAGAGTGTCTATAACACGCTGTCCAGTTATCAGCGGAATAGAAGGCGGTATTTTTTCCTTCACAGGTCTGGGTTTTCTTATCGGCCATCTTTGGCTGATTTTCAAAGGAATTTCAGCATCACCGCATACAACGTATGCGATAACATCGTTTTGGGAATATTTGCCCGACGTTACTGCCTTAACTACTTTTCCCTTTACGCCGCAAGGCACAAGGCATCTGTATTCAATAACGGGTGTTTCGGGAAGCGTGGCGAAAATTTGCCCCTCCGACACCACATCGCCGTCTTTTATTTTTACAGTTACATCCCACTTTTTCGGCTCATTTTTTTCTTCATAACCGACATTAATGAATGCTCCCTGCGCACTGTACATATCGTTAAGCGGTCTTCCGATACCGTCAAAAATATTCGACATAAGCCCAGGTGCAAGCTCCAATGACATTGCCGCACCGCTTCCGACAACGGGCTCACCGGGTTTTAATCCGACCGTATCTTCATACACCTGAATCGTGACATAATCCGTATTAACGGAAATCACTTCGCCTATAAGGCGATTTTTGCCCACATATACCATTTCTTCCATTGAAAACGGTGTTACGCCCTTGACCGTCACAACAGGACCGTTTATCCCATAAACAGTATAATTTATTTTATTCATATTAAAGCCTTTCTGAAAAACGTATCACCGTATAGATATCGTAAGCCCCGAGTTGTAAACAAAATACTCTCTTTGTACAGCAAGCTTTTCATCAAGTGTTTCGTCTGCAAGCTTGAAAAGTATCTTATCGTATCCTCTTATACCGCCGATAACGATACTTTTATCAGCTTCAACCGTACAGTATTTACCGAACGACTTTTTTATCATATCACTGTAAACAAGGTCATCGGGCTTTACATAAAGGACTATCCTGTTGCTCTGCAATACATCTGCCATTTTTTCGGCTGATCTGCAAAGGGACTCGGGGTACGCTTCGCTTTTTGTAAAATCCGAAAGCTTTTTTGCCGCACATTCAATTATCTCATCTGTCATTTGGCTCCTGAGCTTTACAAGCTCCTCGCGTGCTTCCATATGCTTTTTTGCAAGCTCCGATGCAATTTCCGCACTTCCGACGTCAACGCTTCGTTTTACGTTTTTGCGTGCAGCTTCCTTATAAAGCGCTTCGGCTTCCTTTATACAAGCTGCTTTATATGCCGCCATTTCATTTTCCGTACTTTTTGTTTCATTCTCGGACACACGGCGTATATCAGCGACAAATTGATTTATTTTTTTATCCAAATTAGGCATTAAACCTTTACTCCTATTGCATCGCGGACGTATTTTTTGATAGAATCTTTCGATCTTCCCGCACTGTGTCTGTCGGGAATTTCAACTATAAGCGGGCGGCGGCGGTTAAGCTTTATATCGTATATAAGCTCGGGGCACATGGAAACAAGAAGCTCCGTTATAAGAAGTACACCTATGCTTTCGTCAGCCGATGCTTTTTCTATCTCCTTTACCACATTTTTTTCTTCATGAACAACAACACCCTCAATCCCGGCAAGACGCATGCCTGTAACGGTATCTATGTTGTCGCTGATTACAAAGAATCTCATTATATTTTGTTAAGTATAAGAATTGAAACAAGAAGACCGTAAAGAGCAATACCTTCACCGAGAGCAACGAAAATAAGCGCTTTACCGAATGCCTTGGGGTCTTCCGATGTTGCACCTATCGCTGCAGGTGCGGCTGATGCAACGGCAAGACCTCCGCCGATGCCTGCAGTACCGGTAACAAGTGCGGCTGCAAGATATCCGAGACCGTCAGATATATCCGATGTTTTTTCTTCAGTTTCGGCAGATGCTTCAGTATTAGCTTCCGTATCCGCAACATTCTCACTGCTTGCGGCGGAAACACCGAAAGCAAACACAGAAGAAATTGCAAAAATGCAAATGAATGAGCAAAGCTGACGTGTCACGGCAGTTTTTGCGGGCAAGCCCTTTGAAACACGGTTTATCGAATAAATAACAGTTGCAAGAATAAGTACGAAAGGTACTGTCATTAAAATAATTGAAGTTAACATATCTTTTCCTCATTTCCGCCTTACGGCATATTTTATTAATCAGTTTCTTTTTCACTTACAGGTGTATACGCTTCGCCTTCACCTGTATAAAATCTTGAGAACATTTCATAAAATTCAAGTCTTAACACCTGAATTCCCACAAGCAATGCTTCAAGGCAAAGTACAAGCGCATTACCTACGATAAGAATTATAACATACGGTGCGCCAGATGACATTTCGGCAAGAGTGAAAACGACCTTCATCATACCCGCATGCACGAGTATGAAAGCACCCACACGCAAAAATGACATTGTATTTGTAACATAGCTTAAGACTGTTTCAAACAGCTCAAAAAATGTTTGCATTATGAAATCCGACACGCTTTGCCCTTCCTCCATAGGCTTCTTTTTTTCAAGAAGTCTTGTCAAAGGCTCACAGAAAAACATCAGCAAAAGCGTTACAATGATAACGGGAAACGCAAACATTTTTGCATTCGTCAGCAAAAGAAGCGAAATGACACTTAAATAGAAAAGTATACCCGCAACTCCGTTTGAAGAAAACAGACTGTGCGCAACTTTTTTCTGCTTGATACACGAAAATATATTCATGATTATGGACATCAGAACAAGAAGCGCGCCTGCACCCACCGCCCCGTATATTATCATCTGCGTTGTAGCCGGCTTCATGACCTCTATCGGTTTTTCATGAAATCCGAGCGCATGGAACATAGGGTTTAATAACTCTTCAAATCCGAATACCGAACCGTACATAATACCGAATACGGCAGATGATATGCCGCATGGAACAAGTATTCTGCCAAGCGGCATTTTTTTTAGCTTCCACATCAGATAACCGATAAGCGAAAGCACAAGTCCCTGCCCAAGATCTCCGAACATGATTCCGAATAAAAGTGTATAGGTTATTGCCACAAATGCCGTAGGATCACTTTCTTTGTATGAAGGCAAACCGTACATTTCAACATAGTATTCATACGGACGTACAATGGGATTGTTTTTAAGCTTTACAGGCGGAGACAGTTTTGTTTCCTTTCCCTGTGCCTCGACAGTACATTCATTACCGTCAATTTCAAGAACACTGCTTTTCAATTCTTCGCTTTTAGATAAAGGACACCAACCGCATATAATGAAACGGTCACCGTAAAATGCGGCATATTTGCGAAGCTCAAACGCTTTTTTTCTTTTAAGCACGCATGCAAGCATCGCGGAGCATTTTTTCTGCTCTTCCTTGGCGTGTGCTTTTTGCTCTTCAATAAGCGTTTTTAATTTTTCATCAAGCTCCGTGATTTGCTTTTCAAGGTTTTGCGCAATATCCTGCGGTGTACCCTTTTCACCTTTTACGGGCAGTTTTTCGAAATACAGACTTGAGAAAATACGCTTGGCCTCTTCCTTTTGCTGAATCGGTGCAAAATAAACACCGTAGCACATCTCATCTCCCTCATGGGCGGGATAGAAAATTATATCCGTTTTTGAGTAATTGTTTTTAAACTTTTCATACGCATCCTTTGTAAGGACACCGAAGGAAACATACGTATACTCACACGCGAACAGATTTTCCAGATCGATATTTATTTCACTGAACTGCTTAATGATATGGTGATATTTCTTTTTTTCCGCAAGCTCGGCTTTTGTTTGACTGATCAATGATTCGATTTTTTCACCCGTTTGCGATGCCGAGGCTGTATACTCAGCTATCTCGTCATCCGAAAAATCAATATCATCATCAAGGATAGGTGCATTTTTAAGTATCGTGCCGAGTGACGATTCCATTGCAAGATAAGGGTTTTCTTCTCTGATCGGTGTAAATGTACTTACATCGGAGTAAAACTTTCGAAGTTCATCAGGGTGAAACACCCCTGCCGACATAAGGACCTCAAGCGTTTTGTCAAGAGAAGAACGATGCCCTGCAATGCTGACACTGCACATTTGACATACAGACATTTTATTCCTCCGATATCATTGCCGTAATCTGCTCTTTGGCAAGTGAATATCTTATACCTTCAACGATTTTTATTATATTTGCAAGCTCTGTTTCAAGCAAATAAAGATACGAAAGCACCACGATAGCAGGGTGGGCTGAATATCTCAAATATTTTCTGCATTTATTCTCACAAATGCGTGCTTCGGCATCGTACCCGTCAGAGATCAGCTTTTCAAGCGTTTTATCGCTTTCGCCACCTCCCGAGGGATTTTTTGAAAACAAATACTTCAGATTTTTTTCGCTTATACTGCCGTACTTTATAAGCGAGTTCATAACATATGATTCACCACATTCTGTATAGTTTTTAAATCTGTATATTGCGGATATGTTTTTTGCATCTATATACGATTTAAAAATACCTGTTGCCTCTTCACGCTCACTTTTCGACGGCAGTCTTTTAACACGTTCAAATATCACATCGCAGAGGTGATTCCATAGCTCTGCTTCAAGGTGGACAATGTCGGGAGGAGAAGACTTTTTTGGATTGTATTTGCTTAAAATTTTATAATATTCCGAATTTTTGCAGGCATTCAATATATCGTCATACGTCTTTGCTTCAAAAAGTGATGCGATATCGATATCGGATTCTTTGTCAAAGTCTGACATTATCCGATAATAGTAATCGTCATTTTCCCATCCGCCAAGTGAAGATACGGCACGCACAAGAAGCGACACCTCACGTCTTGCGGAAAAAAAGTAACGTATATATTCACCGCTGCCCATAAGATAGGATGAAAGCTTGAC
>JAZTXA010000155.1:0-6741 GCA_045636245.1 Eubacteriales bacterium
GCGTATTTTATTGGCTTGCAAGCCCTAAAGGAAAAGTCATATTTGAAAGGCTTATGTGGGTGCTGTCGGGCGTAACGCTCGTCAATTATATGTTTTTTGGAACAGAGCTCGGTGTTATCTCCCCCACGCTTCAGTATGAAAACGGTGTTTCATTTGAGATAGCCGAACAGTGGATAAACGTGCTTGTTATAATCGCTTTGTGTGCGCTTCTTATTTTCTGCTGTATAAAATGGAAGCGTGTGACCTCAAGCGTACTTCTGACGGCAATAATCGCCATCGGCGGTATGTCGGCGGTAAATGTTGCGGCTATAAACACATCTGTCGGTGAGGTGTCGGCTGACAACGATTCGATTCCCGACTTCACTTTAAGCAAGAACGGCAAAAACGTAATTGTCATTATGCTTGACCGTGCGATGGGGCAGTACGTTCCGTATATGTTTGCCGAAAAGCCTGAGCTTCGCGAGCAGTTTGCGGGCTTTACATACTATAAAAACACAATTTCCTTCGGCGGTTATACGAACTTTGCAACACCTGCGCTTTTAGGCGGATATGAATATACCCCTGTTGAGCTTAACAAGCGCGATAACGAAACGCTTGTTTCAAAGCACAATGAGGCGCTGAAGGTAATGCCTGTGCTTTTCGACAAGCATGGATATGATGTAACGGTGTTTGACCCCGTTTATGCAAATTACAAGTGGATTCCCGACCTTACCGTGTTTGACGAATACCCCGAAATTGATGCGTATATCACAAAGGGCAGATTCGGGGAGCTTTCGCAAAAGGAAAAGGTAGTGGCAAACAACCGCAGAAACTTCTTCTGCTTAAGCTTTATGAAATGTATGCCCCTTTTCTTCCAGCCGTCCGTATACGGTGACGGTATGTACAATCAGATAGAGGCTGATTTTGAAGAGGGAAATACGACAAGCCAGACTATACACGATATGTCAACGGCAGAGGGACTTTATGCGCCTTTCATGCAGTCGTATGAGGTGCTTGAAAATATGATAGGAATGACTAATGTCACAGATGATGACAAAAATACATTCTTATTTATGACAAATGACTCCACGCATGAGCCTGCACTTTTGCAGACACCCGACTACGTTCCCTCGATGAATGTCGATAATACCGAATACGATGAGGCACACAAGGACAGATTCACCGTTGACGGTGTTGAAATGACGGTTGACAGTACCTTTGAAATGAGTCATTACCATATCAATATGGCGACAATGCTCCGACTCGGTACGTGGCTTGATCATTTGAGAGCAGAGGGTGTGTATGACAACACAAAGATAATTATCGTTGCCGACCACGGACGGAATTTAAAGCAGATAGAACAGCTTCAAAACGGCAGTATAGATGCTGAATTTTACTATCCGCTTTTCATGGTCAAGGACTTTAACAGCCGTGAGTTTACCGTGTCGGATGAATTTATGACGAATGCCGATGTTCCCGTAATTGCAACAAACGGCATTATAGATAACCCCGTAAACCCGTTCACGGGCAATAAGATAACAAGCGATGAAAAAACAGCGCATGAGCAGTTTATCATCGTGTCCGACGTCTTCTCCACAAGCAAAAACAACGGTAATACGTTTTTGCCTGCGCGTTGGGCAAGCGTAAAGGATAATTTGTGGGATAAGAGCAACTGGACATTTTACGACGAAGAAACCGTGCTTAAGGAGCATAAAGCTCCTTAAGCAAAAATTAAACGGAGGCGTTTATGAAATACGTGCTTTTGACGGCTCTCGGTGTCGGGGGCGCAACTGTTATAGGTGCGCTTATCGGCTTCATTTTCAAAAAAACATCGCACAAATTCAACGATATAGTTTTGTCCTTTGCCGCAGGTGTAATGCTTTCCGCGGCAGTGATGGGACTTATCATTCCGTCACTTGAATACGGCGGCGGAGATTCTGTTTTAACGGACATTTTAATAACCGTATCTGGTATTTTCTGCGGTGCGGTGTGTCTTAACCTTATTGATAAAATAGTTCCTCACTTGCACAAAATGACAGGTGTTGACATTGAAGCGCATCCAAGTAAGACAGAACAGCTCAATAAAGTGTTGCTTTTCGTTATTGCGATAGCTATTCATAACCTTCCTGAGGGTATTGCTGCGGGTGTCAGCTTCGGAACGGGAGATGTCGCACAGGCACTCACTGTTGCGGGCGGTATTGCACTTCAGAATATCCCCGAGGGTATGGTAATTATCTCCCCGATGCTTTTATCGGGAATAAGCGCAAAAAGAACGTTTATAATCGCACTTATGACAGGTTTGGTCGAGGTACTCGGAACACTTTTGGGTTATTTTGCGGTGAGTATATCCGCATCCGTTTTGCCGTTTGCACTTGCATTTGCGGGCGGAACGATGCTGTATGTCATAAGTGATGAAATGATACCCGAAACACACGCACACGGAAATGAAACGGGCGCAACATATACACTTTTGCTCGGCTTTTGCGTGATGCTCGTATTTGACGTTCTTTTAGGTTAAGGCGATATGGACAGTATAAAAATTCTTTACGAAGACAAAAATCTGCTTTTGTGCGAAAAGCCCGCAGGTACACCGTCACAGCCCGATATGTCGGGGCTCCCTGATGTTTTGACCGAGCTGTCGGGAAAATACCCGGAAATAAAGCTTGTCCACAGGCTTGACATTCCCACAGGCGGTGTTATGGTGTATGCCAAAAACGCACCGTGTGCGGGAAAGCTGTCCGCCCTTGTGCAAAACCACGATCCCGACGGGGTAAACGGTATGGCAAAAACATACCTCGCGGTGCTACCAAAAACACCGGATTTTGACGAGGGTGAGCTGTGCGACCTGCTTTTTCACGATAAGCAAAAAAACAAATCGTTTGTCACGGATTCACAGCGTAAGGGTGTTAAGGAAGCAAGGCTTGTATGGAAAAAGCTCTCGGTAAGCGATGACGGCCATACACTTATATCCGTCACGCTTTTAACGGGCAGAACACATCAAATACGTGTGCAGTTTGCCTCCCGCGGATATCCATTGTGCGGTGACGGCAAATACGGAAGCGTTGAAAAATGCCCGTTTATTGCCCTTTGGTCACATAGCCTTTTGTTCGTCCACCCGTTTACAAAGAAGAAAATACAGGGTGTAAGCACCCCGCACGATATTTTTCCTTGGAATTTGTTTGATATAAATACGTATATGTAATTTTGCTGTAATACAAATGACAAAATAATGGAGAAATCTTATATGACTAAATTTTTATCTTTTTTACTGTGCATCGTTTTGCTTATGACAGCAGTTTCGTGCGATTCTTCACCGCAAGACACAGCCGTAACGTCAAACACGGCTGACACATCTGCGACGGCTGATAACATCCCGAAAACTTATGAGGAGCAAAAGGCAGTATATAGCACGGTCATATCCGAATATACCGCACTTCTTACCGCTGTACATAACGGCGCGGAGCTGACAGCGCCCGACACAGACAGCACGGATACAGACAAGACTCTTTACGGAATCGTCAGCCGTTGCAAAGAAGCTGACGATGCTGAAAGATTCGGCTACAGCTATAAGGACTTCGACGAAAACGGAACACCCGAGCTTATCTTGTTAAACGATTCCACCATTGTTTTTGCAATTTTTACCCTTGCAGACGGTGCGCCGATATTACTTGAAGCCGATTACGATTTGCCCGGCGGTATTTTGTTTGCTGCGGAAAACCGTTTCCTTACATCACGGAGAACCGAGAACGGTGATACGCAAGAGACGATTTTTACCACTTGCCGTGTAGATGGAGAAAAAATGGCATACGATTCAGTACACGGCGGAGTTTACGATAAGAATAAAAAAGAGACGGTTGAAATGTTCACAGTCTCTGACGGAAAACGGACGCCTATTGACAAAGAAACTTTTGATGAGCTTCACTGGGAACACAGCAAGGCTAACTCGATGAACTACGGTGACACCACTAAATTGCTGGCACCACGCATCCATTTTTCTATTTCCAAGGGTACAGCGAGTGACGTACCATCGGTTGATTTTTCAAGCTACAGCGCAATACGTGATACATATAAAGCAATTTCCACCTGTCTTGATAAATTCAATTCATCTGCCTGGCTTATGGGGAAATACGATAACCTCTTTTCTTTTGCAAATGATACCGAGTTTGAATATTACAAGCACCTTTTGTATGCATCTTATCACGAGGCAGACAATGTGGGCTATGATGAGATCGACTTAAATGGTGACGGTACGGATGAATTGCTGCTTTTGAATGATGATTACCGAATCAAGGCTATTTTTACACAAAAAGACGGCGTACCCGTTATGCTTGATGCCTTTGGTATCGAGACATGCTGGCTTGATGAGGATGGCTTTATACATGTAGATTACGAAGACTACCTTTTCAATGAGATTCAGTACAGCGTGTACGAGCTTACAAAAAGCGGTGAATACAATTTTGTTTATTCCTTGCTTGTTACGGAAAAAGGCTACCGCTATCTTTGTGAAAAAGGAAAGCGTGAGAGAATAACCTATGAAAAAATGTTGGATTTATATCACGACGGTTACCGTCGCTATTCCGCACCGTTTGGTCCTAATGAGTATACGAGAAACGTCTTTCCCTTGACATATACTCCGCTTGATGACGCAAACAACAATATAATAAAGGAAATCAGCGGGAAGACCTTTTCCAAATACGGAGATATTGAGAAAATTTCAAACAACGAGACTGCATACAGCTACACACACATAACTTGTGAGGGTATAAATGACACACAGATGAAGATGGATATAAAATATACTCTTGACATCAGCCATCCCGATCCCGACAGTGGAATTTATTCGTGGGACGAAAAGCAAGAGTCATTCCTTGACATCACGGCCGATATGGAAAACGGAATTCTTACCTTTAACGAAAACGGCATCAAAGGCAAAATTGAGAGTTCGGGTGAATGTATGTGGCTCATTGTTGAAGAAAGCACCGATGAGCGTTTTGCTGTAGGCCATCACTGCTTCAAGCCTTTATCATCACAGGTAATTATTCCCGAATGAATCCTTAAAAAAAGTTACCTGTGTAGCGTGTGTCAGAAATGACGCACGCATCGATATTCGCCTGCGGCGATCGATATGCACTTCGTGCTCGATATGTCTTTACAGACTCGATATGTGCTTCGCACGAGAAAAAATTGCAAATATACCGAGCTGAGCATAATGAAGCATATAGACAAATTAAATAACGATTGTCAAAAAATGGCGGAGAGTATAAAAATATTCTCCGCTTTTTAAATTGTTTTATAATCTTTCCCATCCGATAACGACCGTTTGTCAAATTTTCAATATATTTTTTTGTTACAGGTTGAAATTTCCTAAACAATTTGGTACTATAATAAATGAGAAATGTATAAGTTTATTTTTATACTTTCTGGAAAAAATAAAGAAAACATTTACGAGGTTTATTTATGAAAATAACAAACGATATAAAATATGTCGGTGTGAACGACAAAAAGACAGACCTGTTTGAAGGTCAGTACAAAATTCCGTCGGGAATTTCATATAATTCTTATGTCATACTTGATGATGTAATTGCTGTCATGGATACAGTCGATGCATCTTATACGCATGAATGGCTTGATAATATCCAGAATGTGTTGGGTGAAAGAAAGCCTGACTTTCTTGTTGTTCAGCATATGGAACCTGACCATTCGGCAAACATATTGAGCTTCACAAAAGCGTATCCCGATGCCGTTATCGTTTCATCGGCAAAAGCGTTTACAATGATGAAGGGCTTTTTCGGCACGGATTTTGAGGACAGACGTATGATCGTCGGTGAGGGTGACACGCTTTCTCTCGGTAAGCACACGCTCACATTCGTTACAGCGCCCATGGTGCATTGGCCCGAGGTCATTGTCACATACGATTCTTACGACAAGGTGCTGTTTTCCGCCGACGGCTTCGGAAAGTTCGGCGCACTTGATGCGAATGAACCGTGGGAGGACGAAGCAAGACGTTATTTTATCGGCATCGTCGGAAAGTACGGCGCACAGGTGCAAGCGCTTTTGAAAAAAGCATCAACACTTGACATTTCAGCAATTTGCCCCTTGCACGGCCCTGTTTTAAAAGAAGACCTCGGTAAGTATATTGACCTTTACAACACATGGTCAAGCTATCAGGCAGAGGAAGAGGGAATCGTTATCGCATACACATCTGTCTACGGTAACACGAAAAAGGCTGTCTTACAGCTTGCCGATAAGATCAAGGCGGGCGGATGTCCCAAAACCGTTGTTTATGATCTTGCAAGATGCGATATGTCAGAAGCCGTTTCAGCTGCGTTTAAGTACAGCAAGCTCGTGCTTGCGACAACAACGTACAACGCTGAAATATTCCCGTTTATGCGCGAGTTTATAAATCATCTGACGGAAAGAAATTTCCAAAACAGAACTGTTGCGCTTGTTGAAAACGGAAGCTGGGCACCGCTTGCGGCGAAGGTTATGAAAAAAATGCTTGAAAACAGCAAGAACCTTACCTTTGCCGACACAACTGTAAAGATAATGTCGGCATTGAACGACGAAAGCAAAAAACAGCTTGATGACCTTGCCTCGGAGCTTTGCCGTGAATATGCCGCCCTTTCGGGTGCGGCGGCTGACAAAAATGATCCGACAGCACTTTTTAACATCGGCTACGGCCTTTATGTCGTAACATCGAATGACGGCAAAAAGGATAACGGACTTATCGTAAATACGGTAACGCAGGTCACGAATTCGCCC
>JAZTXA010000156.1:0-21992 GCA_045636245.1 Eubacteriales bacterium
ACACCGCTGTCGCCCTCGCCGTATACACCCGCACGGAAGGATTTTATGCGTTTATCGGATCTGAACTGCTGTGTCAGTGCCGCGCGGAGTGCCCCCGTGCCCTTACCGTGTATGACGGTCACAGTTGAAAATCCCGCAAGCTGTGCCTCATCAAAATACTTGTCAACTGCAAGCCACGCATCATCCCCCGTAAAGCCACGCACATCGATTTCGGGCTTTATGCTTTGGCGTACAACACTGCTGTATTCGGATTTGGGAGCTTTCGGCTTCGGCTGTCCCGATTTTTTCTTTTCATTAAGCCTTACCGAGTCAATACTTACACGTGTTGAAATTATGCCCACGCTGACTGTAAGATTTCCGTTTTTATCGGGCAGAGTCTTGACAGTACCAATCTGACCGAGAGTTGTGACAATGACCTCATCCCCCACCTTTAAAGGACGGGGCAAAACGTAGTTATCGTCATATGTTTGTTCAACGACAGGGTCGTATTTATCGGAGCCGTCGCGCAGCTCCTTACGCACCGCTTCTCTTGCCGCTTTAAGCTTTTCACCGAGGTCTTGTTTTTCCTTGTGCTTTTGCACATCGGCAAGCTGTGCGAAGATAAAGTCACTTGACGCCTTTGCGGAGTTTACCATTCCGCGCGCCTGTGTTCTTGCGCGCTCAAGCTCACGCTCCGAGTCATTTAATCTCTTCTCAATTTCCGCTTCTGATTTCAGCTTATATGCTTCAAATTCGTCACGCATTTTCTGCGTTTCTTCTTTAAGGCGTTCCATTTCCGCACGCTCGGAGTCAAGCTTTGAAATAACCTCCTCAAACCTGCGGTTTTCGGCATTGACAGAGCGTTTTGCCCTGTTTATGATGTCATCGGAAAGTCCGAGCTTTGAGGCAATTGCAAACGCATTTGATCTGCCGGGTGTACCTATAACGAGCTTGTAAGTCGGACGAAGTGTTTCAACGTCAAATTCACATGAGGCGTTACATACACCGTCTGTATCGATGGCAAACGCTTTAAGCTCCGCATAGTGTGTGGTGGATGCGCACAAAGCACCCGTTTTTCTTACCGCTTCGATTACTGACATGGCAAGCGCGGCACCCTCAACGGGGTCGGTACCCGCACCAAGCTCATCAAACAGTACAAGACATTCCGAATCCACTCGGTTCATAATATTCACGATATTCGTCATATGTGAAGAAAATGTTGAAAGGGATTGCTCTATGCTCTGCTCATCTCCGATATCGGCAAGAATATCGTCAAAAACGCACATCTCGCTTTTTTCATCTGCGGGTATATGAAGCCCTGCCTGATGCATAAGCGCAAACAGTCCGAGCGTTTTTAAGCTCACCGTTTTACCGCCTGTGTTGGGACCCGTGATTATGAGCGAATCAAACTCACCGCCGAGTCTTATATCGATGGGCACTGCCGTGTCCTTATCAAGCAGCGGATGGCGTGCTTTTTTAAGGTCTACACGTCTTTCGCTTGTCAAAACAGGGGAAACACCGTCCATTTCGACCGACAGCCGCCCTCTTGCAAACACAGCGGCAAGATATGTCATATTGTAGTAATCAAGCCGTAAAGCCTCCGAATATGCGGCAACATCCGCCGAAAGCTCATAAAGTATTCTTTCGATTTCACTTGCTTCTTCTTTTTCAAGCACACGAAGCTCATTGTTTATTTCAACAACTGCCATAGGCTCAACAAACAGCGTCGAACCAGATGATGACGTGTCATGTACAAGACCCTTAATTTCGTTTCTGTACTCGCTTTTAACGGGAATAACATATCTTCCCGAGCGTATGGTGATTATATTTTCCTGCAAGCATTTTGAATATGCGGATGATGTGATATACTTTTGAAGCACGTCGCGTATGCGGCTGTTAGCGCCCCTCATTTTCCGTCTTATCGTGCCCAAATTCGGGCTGGCATCATCCGATATCGTTTCCTCGCTGACGATCGCCTTTGTTATTTTATCTTCAAGAAATTTATTCGGAATGAGTCTGCCGAACACCTCATCAAGCACCGTTTCAAAATTTCTGTCTGTTTTGAAGTAATCTATAAGACCGCGGCATGTGCGGAAGATATTTGCAATTTCAAGCAATTCCTTCGGTGTCAGTACCGCACCCTTTTCGGCACGGCTGACGTGTTCTGACACATCTCTTATACTTCCGAATGAGGGATGTCCTTTGTATGTTATAAGCCGTCTTGCGTCCGTTGTTTCAGCCTGAAGGTGTGCGATCTTATCCCTGCTGTATGTTGCCTCAAGTTCTGAACACAGCTCCTTTGCGCCGGGTGTTACGGCACAGTCGGCAAGCTTCTTTCTTATTTTGTCAAATTCAAGTGTTGTGTATGCCTTTAAAAATCTTTCCTTGTTTTCAGAAATAATTTGCACCTTACCCCTCCTTTACACTCTTGTAAAATTCAAGCGCGTCAAAGCTTCTTTCCAAGTGGTGAAGCAGATATTTTTCACATGTCAATTCAAGTATCGTCATATCGTCTTCCCCGACGGAAAACGAAAATATTCTTTTTATATCGGCATTTACAATATATCGAAGTGCCATAAGAACAGTCGGTGTTATCGGGCATATTACCGATGCTGTCCCCTCACTTACCGTTTTTTCGGTATTTAACTTTTCTTTACAACGTGAGCATATGACAACACCGTTCATAACATCAAGATACGAGTCGCCGGAAATACCTCCGCCGCATATACCGCAAGCGGAAAAGTCGGGCAAAAATCCGCAAATACACGACACCGTCATTTCAAATGCGGCTTTTATTATTCTTCTGTCCTTTTCGCCTGCCGACAGTGCAAAAAGCGTGTTCAAAAGCACGCGGAGCAAAATACCGCCCTCATCCTGTGTTGCAACGTCATCGCAAACGGCGCATACATACCCCGCAAGCGACACTGCAGACAGGGAGCATCTGAGTGAAAAAAAGCTTTCAAAAAGCTCCACCTCACGTAAAAACGACAGCTTTTCTTCCTTCTTCACCGTAAAGCTCGCATAACAGTACAGGGATGTCGAGGACATGAATTTACTGCCTGTCTTTCTTGCACCCTTTGCAAGTATCGATATCTTGCCGTATTCGGCGCATAAAACGGTGATTATCCTGTCGCTTTCGCCGCTGTTACAGCTTCGTATGACAACACCCGAAAATGTAGTTATCACAAATTATTCCTCACGGAAGCCGAAGTTTTTCGCCGCCGCTACGCTGTCGCGCCAATTTTCCTTAACCTTTACCCAAAGGTCGATAAACACGGGCACACCGAAAAATCTTTCCATGTCTTCTCTTGCGTATGTGCCTATTCTCTTAAGCGATGCGCCGTTTTTGCCGATTATGATTCCCTTATGCGATGCTTTTTCGCAGAATATTTCAGCACGTATGCGTATCATCGAATTTGTTTCCTTGAACTCCTCGATAACGACAGCCGTGCCGTGCGGTATCTCATCGTCAAGTGTGCGGAGAATTTTTTCTCTTACTATCTCTGCGGCTATCTGTCTTTCGGGCTGATCTGTTATCATATCATCGGGGAAGAACCAACGCTCCTCCGTCATGAATTTTTCAGCCGCAGACAGCACGATATCAACGCCGTCAGCCTTAAGGGCTGATATCGGTATAACATCGGCAAAGTCCATAAGGGCTGAATATTCAATTATGGCTTGCCCTACCTTTTCTTTATTTGCCGCATCGACTTTATTTATGATAAGGATAACGGGTATCCTCTGCTTTTTGAATCTTTCAACGAGCATAAGCTCCGTTTTATCGGGGCTTCTTCCCGCCTCCGTCATGAAAAGTATGCAGTTTGAGCCTGTGATTGATCCCACCGCATTTTTCACCATTATGTCGCCAAGGCGTGTTTTTGCCTTGTGGACACCGGGCGTATCGAGAAAGACAAACTGTGTTTCGTCCTTTGTCAAAATACCCGTTATACGTGTTCTTGTCGTCTGGGGCTTGCTTGAAACTATTGCTATTTTTTCACCCAAAAGCGTATTTAAAAGCGTTGATTTGCCCACATTGGGCTTTCCTATTATCGTTATAAATCCTGATTTTTTCATTCTTTCCCTCTGTTAACCGAACATATACTCTTTTATAACTCTCTGACGTGCGAACATATCCTCTTCGTCCTCCTCGGATGTTTCGTGATCGTATCCGAGCAAATGAAGCGTTGAGTGTATGCACAAAAATGCAATTTCCTCACCCACGGAATGTTCAAGCTCACGCGCTTGTTTTGCGCACACTTCAGCGCAAATAACGATGTCCCCGAGATTGAGTCTGCCGGAGGACAAGTCATGCTCCTCATATTCCCCGTCATACATCGGGAATGATAAAACGTCTGTTTCTTTGTCGATATTTCTGTGCTCACGGTTGAGTGTTCTTATCTCATCCGCGCCCACAATGGACACCGATACCTCCGCAGGTCTTTCGATATCTTCAAATATAAGCGTTGCCTCAACTGCGGCACGTACCATAAGACGCAGGTCCTTCGTTACGGGAAGCCTGTTCTGTCTGTTTTCAATAAATATTTTTGTTTTCACTGTTCTTTCCTTTTTACTCTTGTATATTTACTGCCTCTGTTTGCGCTTTCCGCCTTGCTTTTTTCGTATTTTTCATAGGCAAGAATTATGCGCTGTACAAGCTTGTGGCGCACAACGTCCTTTTCGGTAAAGCGGTGTATGGCGATATCCTCCACACCATCAAGTATTTTTATCGCCTCTTTCAGTCCGCTTTTAGCACCGTTTGGCAGGTCAGTCTGTGTTATGTCACCCGTGACTATCGCTTTTGAATTGAAGCCAAGACGTGTTAAAAACATCTTCATCTGTTCGGGTGTTGTATTTTGCGCCTCGTCAAGTATGATAAACGAGTCGTCAAGCGTTCGCCCTCTCATATAGGCAAGGGGGGCAATTTCGATAGTTCCTTTTTCAAGATACTTGTTATATGCTTCAGCGCCGAGCATTTCAAACATGGCATCATATAACGGGCGCAGGTACGGGTCTATTTTATTCTGCAAGTCGCCCGGAAGAAAGCCAAGCTTTTCGCCCGCTTCGACTGCGGGACGTGTTAAGATTATACGGTTTATTTCTTTTGCACGCAGTGCCTTTGTTGCCATCGCAACGGCAAGAAACGTTTTACCCGTTCCCGCAGGGCCGACACCCATAACAACGGTGTTGTTTTTTATCGCATCGACATATTTTTTCTGTCCGACCGTTTTCGCCTTTATGGGCTTACCGCGTGTGGTTATGCAAATGCAGTCGTCATCAAGGCTGTCAAGCTCCTTTTCGTTGCCGTCGGAGGTCATTGATATGGCATAGTCAACATTTTGCTCCGTTATATTATCATTGAGCCTTGACACACGCAAGAGATATTCAATAACGTATGATGCCTTTTCAACGCTTACGCTGTCCCCTCTTATAATAACGGCATCTCCGCACGTTTTATCCGTTTCCCTGTTTGTCACGCTTACGCCGAATGCTTCTTCAATGCGCGAAATATTACTGTCACACACGCCGAAAAGCTTTGAAGTTTGCTCTGCTGTATCGGTTAAAATTATTTTTTCCTGCATATTTTTCCCAACTGTATATAAGATTATATTTTATAATAGCATATTATAATATAAAATGCAAGTGTTTATGCGAATAATCCTCGTTATTTTATCCAGTAGGATTTTAATTCCGTGGGTTTTTCATTCAATCGGAAGCCCGATTTTTTCCTCTTTTGCGATATTTCTCACCATACCTACGGTACATGATATCTTCACCGAATCATCCGTGTACGTTTTCTTCACATCGCGGTATAAAACATCGCCCGTGCTTACCTCCTCAAGCCTTTTCAGATACATCATTTTCGCTTTGTGCTCTGCCTCTTCCATTGTCAGCGTGCGGTTTTGCATTTCATATTCGCGGAAAACAGTTTCCGTTACATAAACGGGAAGCATTATTTTGCCGAAAACAGTGACCTTTCTTTTGCTTACCTCCGTGTCACACAGGGCAAAATCCTCGATTTTTCCAAAAAGCCACTCAAATCCGCAAACAGAAACCTTCTTTCTTGTGTACGTTCTGCCCGTGTATACCTTTTCTGTGATTTCTGTCGTACAGCACACAGAAAAGCTTTCCTCGACCTGTGCATAAACAGCACCCTTTGCACGCACGACGCGTGTCCCGCTGTGACGTGTTTCATCGAAGCCCGATATCAAAAGCTGTCCTTTTTCAACAGTCTGCCCGACGGAGCATACCGCATCGCCCGAATAAACCTCATATCTCGTGATAACACCGTCGGTATCTGCCACGAGATTAGACGGTGCTGTGCTATTGTCCGGTATTACGCCCGCCATGCGTTTTTCAGTCTGTATGTGTGCCACTGTACCGTCGAATGTAACGGAGATGTATGAAAACTCATCCGTGTTTAAAAGTGCCTTTATTTCCACTATTTCCTCGTTGGCAGTGGGGATATACACGCCGGTTTTCAGCCCCGCTTCCTCCAATATTGCAAGTATTTTTTCTTCGTTTTCTTTGTCCTCGACCACTATATCCCACACGAAATTTGACGAAAGCCATATGCAAAAGATGCAAAACAAAGCGCCGACAGCGATACCCGTTCTGTTTTTGTATTTCCCCAAACGGCACAAAAGACCGTCCGTCTTTATTTTTATACATTCACCCGTGAAGGAAATATTTTTTTCATGTGTTTTCAACACACGGAAATGTACGTTTTTCCCGTCGGAATATTCACCGAAAAACGGTATCTTGCTTTCAATAAGCCCCGAAAGGACTTTGCCTGCGTTTTCTTCATCACATATATACTCGGAATAACCGATAAAAAAATTCAGAATACCGTTCATTTTCCATCCCCCGAATGTGCATATGAAAAGGAAGATATTTTCCCCGTGACCGACACGACATTTTCCGCCAAAACACACAGCCTTAAATTTTCCCCATCTACAACTGCGCACCGCCCCTTATGCTTCAAATCAAGAACAACACGGGCAGAGGAATAGTCGAGAAGCTTGAATTTTCCTTCAAGTATGACCTCGCCGTCACCGTTTATAACGACAGACGGCTGTGATGAAGTATGTATTTTTGTCTTTTTCATTCGTTACCCCTTTGCATTTATTCTGTGTAATAATATTTTAAGTGAGTAAATATTATTACACAGGGGGTGTACATACCGTGGAAGCTGTAAAAAGAAAAAACAGTTTTTCGTTTTATATACTTCTTTTCTGCGCTTTTATCTTCATTTTAAATCGGGATATTTGCACATCCGGCGCGCTTAACGGCGTAACATTTTGCCTTTTCAGTATAATCCCCGCCGTTTTCCCTTACACGGCGGTGTGCAAAATGCTTGTAAAATTGGGGTGTGTCGGACACTTGGGCATCTTTTTAACAGGGCTTATCTGCGGTTTTCCGACAGGGGCGCATATGTGCGGTGAAATGTACAAAAACGGAACGATCGACAAGCACACAGCAGAGGTATTATGCACTGTGACAAACGGAATGACACCGACATTTGTTATAGGATTTGTGGGGGCATATTGCATGAAAAGTGCACAAAGCGGTGCACTTGTGTATGTTATATGTGTATTTTCGGCATTTTTATACATATCAGTGTCAAAAGTGAGTATGACATCAAAAGTATCCTTCCATTCACAAAAACCGTTTTGCGATGTGTTTACGGAGTCGATTTACGAAAGCACTTTATCCGTTATAACCCTTTGCGGATATGTCATATTTTTTTCGGTTGCGTGTGAATTTTTAAAAGTATTTTCTCCCTTTTTACCGTCCTTCGTACTGCCCGTGATCTTCCTTTTTTCGGAAATAACAACGGGCATATTTAATATCTCAGAACTCAGCCCTGCCTTCTCAAAGCAAATGCTTTTTGCCCTTTTATGTGCCGCCTCATCCTTTTCGGGAGTGTGCGCACACATGCAGGTGATTTCTGTTTGCAGACGCTCCGGACTTTCATCCCTGCGTTTTGTGATAGGCAAATTTATACAAAGCGCTGTTTCCTTTTTCATTTCATACATTGTTTACGGTATTATTTCGGATAAAATGTAGACATTTGAAGAAAAATGATGTATAATGTACTCACAATAAAAAGGAAGATAAGATATGAAAAACAACAAAGAAATCGAAAAAATATGTGCATTTTGCGAATGCTCACGCGATACGCACGACAAAGACTTCCTCGTATGCTCCAAAAAAGGCATCGTGCATGCAGCTTACAAGTGCCGCAGATTTATTTACGATCCGATGAAAAGAACAACAAAGCGTACACCGTCACCTATAGACGCATTTGAATACGTCGAACTGAATCCTAAAAACTGACAAAACAATGCCACCTTTTCCCTTTCGCGCATATACTGCACTGCGGAGGTTTTTTACCGATGCCGAAAGGAGGAAATAGGCTTGACGGAAAGAAAGATAATCGCCGTAAGCTCTGTGACATATGCCATGAAGGGCTCGGAGCTGTTGGCGAAAAATAAAATAAAACGCCGCATAACGAAGCTCAAGCCCGACAAAACAAAAAGGGGCTGTACATACGGTATCTCTGTCGATTTAAAGGATGTTGAGGATGCCGTGCGCATACTGAGACTTGGCGGCGTAAATTATTCGGAAATAACAGACGGATAGTGCCATTATGGTTTACCTTGACAATGCCGCCACATCCTTTCCGAAACCGCCGACAGTTTACAAAGAGGCGGAAAAATGCATGAAAACATACTGCGGCAACCCGGGGCGTTCTGCCCACAGAATGTCGCTTGCCGCGGCTGAAAAAATATACGAATGCAGATCGCTGCTGTCAGATTTTTTTAATCTTGATGCGCCGGAGCGTGTTGTTTTCACACTCAACACAACTTCGGCTCTCAACATGATAATGAAGGGACTGCTTCAAAACGGCGACCATGTAATAACGGGAAACATGGAGCATAATTCCGTTCTCCGTCCGCTTTATGAGTTGAAAAAAACGCGTCACATATCCGTGTCGAAAATAGATTCAACAAAAGATGATGACGGGATAATATCACAGATACAGACACTTTCAAACCCACGGACAAAGGCGGTAATTCTGTCACATTCATCAAATGTTATACCGCGCGTGATGCCCATAAAAATGATAGGACAGCTTTGCAGATCACGCGGGATTTTTTTCATACTTGACTGTGCGCAAAGTGCGGGTGTATACGATGCGGACATGGAAAATGACTGCATAGATGCGCTGTGTGTGCCGTCACACAAGGGACTTTTGGGAATACAGGGCGCAGGTGCTTTGTGTATTTCAAAGACAGTAAACGAAAGACTCGTTGGAACATTCACGGAAGGCGGAAACGGCACAGCTTCATTTGAGCCGTTTATGCCCGATTTTTTACCCGACAAACTTGAAGCGGGAACGCTTCCCACCCCAGCCGTTGCAAGTCTTTGCGAAGGAATAAAATATATAAAAAACATCAAAACGGAAACTGTGAGAAACATAAACAACGCCCTTTGTTCTTCTCTTTGCGACAGACTTTCGTCTTTAAACGGTGTCACCGTGTACAATAACGGGCGAATGGGAAGCATGGTTCTTTTCAATGTAGATTCGCTTTCCTCGGAGGATGTCGCAAGACACCTCGACAGATTCGGAATATGTGTGCGTGGCGGATTTCACTGTGCGCCTGACACACACCGTCTGCTCGGAACAGAAGAAACGGGAGCTGTACGTGCAAGCTTCGGCGTTTTCAATACACAAAACGATATTGAAAGACTCTATTTTGCCGTTAAAAATATAGTAAATTTATTGATATGAATGAAAAAAACGGATGCTCAACCCCCATCGGGTTACAGAGTATCCGTTTTATTTTTTTAATCTTGTCTTACTTTACGGCGTTATTTCCAAGTGGAGCCTTGCGTCATCGACGATCACATTGACCTCGTACCCCTTATCCTGCCAACCGCCGAATGGAAGCGTTATATATGCAGATTCATTTGCCTTAAGCTTCACATCCTGCGACTGAACCTTAGCAAATTCATTCGGGCCGCATTGGGGGACAGCTTCGATTGTCACATCCTTATCTGTTTTCGATGTCACAACTATCTCAAGCTTATTTGTTGCGTTTGTTGCTGTTGCATCGGCAGAAACAGTGACAGAAGCAATATCAATTACCACTTCGCTTTCACCGCCAAAAACACGTCTTGCTTTCACTCTGCCATCTTTGTAGGTGCAAACAAGAGTGTTCCTGGGATAATATTCCCACAAATCGGAAATGTAGTCAAAAAATTCGCTGTCGGCTTCAAGTATGTCACCTTCAAGATAATAGTCCTCTGCCTTTGAAATTACCTTTTCGGGAGATATTCTGTATATTCCGTCCTCTGTTTTCACCCAGAATGTGCCTTTCGGGGCATAGCATACATCTTGATGCTGGAAGCTGAACGGCTCATCGGAGATTTTTGCGCTTTTTTCACCGTTTGGAGTAAGGGCGGAAAGCTTCGCTACAAGCTCACCCCCGACATCGCCCTTTATTTCCTTAACGCTTACACCGCCATTGATATAACAGATAAGAAGCAGGTCGGCATCGTCATAATTTACGTCTATATCGGAGCCTTCCACATACTCCGTATCCTCAATTACAGATGTATCTGTTATATCAGGTGCACCGCTTTCAACAGAAGGCACTGCAGTATCGGCTGATGTTGTATCGGTGTTATCTTGCTTTGCACACGATGAAAGCAAGCACGACATTATTAAAAACAAACAAAAAAAACGTTTTTTCATAGCAAAAGTCCTTTTACAAAAATTATATGTAAATGATACATCATAAACAGAGATTTGTCAAGGGGCGAAATCCAAACACAGCGTGTATAGCCGATTCCAATTTTTGTTCATTTGACTGTTGCGGTGATATCGCAGGGGTAAACGCCTAAGTGAACCGTTTTTCACCCATTTTCATTTGCTTAATTCGGGACAATGAGCACATCGGCCGCTACGGCTTTGCAAATAAAATAAAACGGGAACGCATAAGCGTTCCCGTTTTCTGTTATTGTTCTTGAGATTATTTTGCTTCTACTGCTTCAACACTTACGCATTTTCTGCCTTTTGCCATATTTTCGAACTTAACACGTCCGTCAACAAGCGCAAAAAGTGTATCGTCAGAGCCGCGGCCAACATTCTTACCGGGATGGATCTTTGTGCCTCTCTGGCGGATGATGATGTTTCCTGCCAGAACGCTCTCGCCGCCGAACTTCTTCACGCCGAGACGCTGAGCCGCACTGTCACGACCGTTCTTTGTTGAACCAACGCCTTTTTTATGTGCAAAAAACTGAAGGCTTAACTTTAACATTTTATATTCCTCCGTAATTATTTGGTAAAGAGATCATACATCTCTTTCTTGTTCTTCCACTTCTAAGTAATCGTAATAATCCTCAAGCATATCGTTAAGCTGGAGGAAATACCCTTGAATCAAAGCGGAAATGGCGTAATTCTTACTCTTGTTTTTCTCGTATTTGGGAAGCGCACCACGACAGATAACCTCAATATCCGTAGTATCGTCGTCGATAACATACTCAACATCAGAGCCTATCGACACCTCCACGGTATTGATAATGAGCATCGTCATGGCAGATATTGCCGCGCAGACGATATCACGTCCCGCATCCTCATATCCGCTGTGACCTATCTCACGGAATCCGTAATATATGCCGCCCGATTTGTAAAATACGATCTTCGTCATCTTGTTTACGCGTTGATGGACTTGATTGTAACCTTTGTATAGGCCTGTCTGTGTCCGATCTTCTTCTTTTCGTTCTTCTTGGATTTGTACTTAAGAACGTAGATCTTCTTGCCTCTGCCGTTTTTCTCAACGGTAGCAGTTACTGTTGCGCCTGCAACAACGGGTGTACCAACCTTGATACCGTCGTCGCCGCAAACTGCAAAAACACGGTCAAATGTATACTCGGAGCCTGCTTCAACATCGAGCTTTTCGATGAAGATAACGTCTCCTTCGGATACTTTGTACTGCTTTCCGCCTGTTTCGATAATAGCAAACACGAAAAGCACCTCTCTTTCAATAATCTCGCTGAGTAAGGTAAGGCTTGCCTTTTTGTGAACCCCACATCATGCGGCAGAATATTTTAACATTATAACAGGCTCTTGTCAATACACGTTGACATTTTCTTTGTAAATATTTTGTTAACTCTGTTTTTTCTGCTTTTCAAACCCATAATCAAGCAAGAGAAACCCGCCAACGGCTATATCAACGCCGAATGCACAGGCATAAAGCGACTGCTTGCAAATTTCCTTCATATCGGGTGTCGGTTCGTTTATGTACGTCAAAAGCGTAAACAAAAGCCCCGCCACCACGACAAAAACACATATTTTCAGTATTTTCAAAGCACGCACATCAAAAGCACGGTATTTTTTCTTCAAAGCTCTCCCTCCTTTAAAAAACGGGCGGATAAAATGGAAAAATTCATATTTTATCTCTTTAAATCGGTATGCCTTTTACGTATAATATTATATAATATAAAGATGCTTTTGTCAAAGCACAATTTATGGAAACGGAATTTTTATGGATATTGGTGTTTCAAGTGCGTGCTTTTTTCCGCACGATACGATAGGCTCGCTTAATATATGTGCCGACAGCGGCTTTAAAACGGTTGAAATATTCGCAAACACACATAGTGAGCTGTTGGGGCAGTATTTAAAAGATACAAAAACAACAGCCGATGAAAGAGGATTGACAGTAACCTCTGTTCACCCTTTCACATCGGGATATGAGTATATTCTCTTTTTTGCCGGCTACGACAGGCGCGTTGACGATGCCATAGATTATTACAAAAATTATTTTGAAGCCGCAGCATATCTCGGCGCAAAATACGTTATCTTCCACGGGGACAACAAGCGTGCGCCGTTTGTCGGTGTTGAACGGTATGCGGAAATTTTCGATAAGCTTGAAAATACAGCAAAGACCTTCGGTGTAAATGTTGCACAGGAAAACGTGTCTACCTCACACATAGGCTCGCCCGAAAACATCGCAAAGCTGCGGGGTCTTTTACCCGATATTAAATTCACATTCGACATAAAGCAGGCATGCCGCGGCGGATACGATCCGTTTGATATGCTTCACGCTATGCAAAATAACATCAGCCACGTCCATTTGAATGACTGGAACGGCGAAAGCTGTACGCTTCCCACACACGGCATGTGCGATTTGAAGAAAATAAAAGAAACGCTTGACACCTACGGCTATGACGGCAAATATATAATTGAAGTTTACAGACGTGATTTTTCCATCCCCTCTGACCTTACGGTATCAAGGGATGAGTTTTTAAGTCTGTTCAAGTGAGAAGGATATGATATACGAAGTAAAGGAAATATCAAGGGGATTTTCCCTTATAACAGCTCAAACGGATAAGTTCAAAAGCGAAAGCTTGAACATTCATTTTCTCGTTCCGCTTTCAAAAGCACCGTATTCCGAGGTGCTTTTGCCGAATGTTATGACACAGGGCTGTGCAAAATACCCGACAAGAAGGCTTCTGAGAAAACGGCTTGACTATCTTTTCAGCTCATCTGTGTCAGCTTATCTGCCCACATTCGGCGATTACATGTCGGTGTGCTTTTCATCATCGTTTTTAAAAAATGCTTTTGCATATGACTCCTGCGATATTTCAGGAGGAACAGCAGAGCTTTTGTTTGATCTGATGCTTGACCCGCTTATCGCAAACGGTGCTTTCAGTGAAGAATACACCGAAAGAGAAAAGAAAAACAAGTGCGATGCCTTGCGTGCCGCCATAAACAATAAGGACTCATACGCATCAAACCGCTGCTTACGGCTTATGTGCGAGGGTGAGCCTGTGTCGTTTTTATATTCGACCGACACCGAGCCTTATGAGATAATAACACCGAGATCTCTTTACGAAAGCTATCTTGATATAATGGCAAATTCGCCCATCATTATGACTTATGTCGGAGAAAACACATGCTTTGCAGAAGAGCTTGCGTATAAGCTTTCGGAAAAGCTGAAAAGCACAGGGCGAACCGTTTACCAAAAAAACGTATCGCACAAAATTCCTGAAAAAATAAGATACTTTGAAGAAAAACAAAGCGTAAAGCAGGCAAGGCTTGTTATCGGTTTCAGGGATAAACCCTCAACACCCGATGACATTTACATAAAAACGGTATTTGATGAGCTTTACGGTCAATCCCCCGTAAGCAAGCTTTTCACTAACGTCCGTGAAAAGCTGTCGCTTTGCTATTACTGTTCATCGGGACGCAATCACGAAACAGGCAATATGATCGTCAGAACAGGCATAAAGGCAGAAAATAAGGATCTTGCATACAACGAGATATTACATCAGCTTGAGCTTGTGAAGCAAGGTGATTTTACAAGCAGTGAGCTTGAAAACGCAAAGCGAGGCTTTGCAAACCAGGTTTTGTCCGTGCTTGACTCTCCCGACAGTATTGCATCATTCATGTTCAAGGGAATGATGCGCGGTTGTATACTTTCCCCGAATGAAGAAGCCGAAAAAATAATGTCCGTCACAAAAGAACAGGTGGCACAAGCCGCTTCCGGCATCGTGCCCGACACGGTTTTCTTCATGTACGGAGATGAAACGGAGGATGAAGATGAAGACTGAATTTAAAAAGATCCTCTGTAATGTAACAGGTGACGTTTGCTACAAGGCGCACCTTGAAAACGGGCTTACCCTGTATGTTGCCCCAAATGAGAAAATGACGGCGCACGCTGTATTCTATACCGACTTCGGCTCCGTCAACAGCAATTTCACGTTTAACGGGGAAGAACATTCCCTGCCCGACGGAATGGCGCATTTTCTTGAACATAAGCTGTTTGAAACCGAGGATGGAGGCGATGCATTTTCGCTGTTTGCCGAAACGGGCGCAGATGCAAATGCATATACATCGTTTACAAAAACGGCTTATGTTTGCACAGCAACGGAGAATTTTAAAAAATCGCTTGAAATACTTCTTTCGTTTGTCACCGCGCCGCATTTTACAAAAGAATCGGTGAACAAGGAAAAAGGTATAATAACGGAAGAAATAACGATGTACGACGACTCCCCCGATTGGCAATGTATGTTCGGCATGATGAAGGGAATGTACAGGGAGGATAATCCCATCACTATAGATATTGCAGGTGATGCGGTATCCGTTTCGGAAGCAACACCGGAGCTTTTGTACTCAATTTACGAAAAATTCTATTCACTTTCCAACATGACGCTTTGTGTCGCCGGAAATGTCGACCCGTATGAGGTGGGTGAAATGTGCGAAAGGCTTGAGGGTGTAATATCCAAAACACCGAGAACAAATTTCCCCTCTGAAGAAAAGGCATCAAGACTTCCGTATATTGAGAAAAAAATGCAGGTATCGCGCCCGTATTTCAGCTTTGGCATAAAAGATCTGCCGTGTGATGATGAATATGAGCGCAACAAGCGCGCCGCCGCTATTGCGGTGTTTTCCTCAATGCTCTTCGGCGGATCAAGCGAAATATACTCCCGTCTTTACGATGAGGGCATTATAAACAAAACATTTTGCTCGGGCTATGAATGTACCGACTGTTATGCATTTTATGCCTTTTCCGGCGAAACAGAAAAGGTTGACGAAATGTACACCGCCATGTGCGATTATATCGACGAAATAAAAGCCACAGGCTTTGACAAAGAAGAATTTGAAATATCCCGCCGTGTCGTTTACGCAAGTGCCGTAAGGATATTTGAAAACAGCATACGTGTGGCAGAGGATATGTCGGATATCGGTGAATTTGTTTTCACGACTCCCGAAATAATTTCCTCAATCACCCCCGAATATGCATTTGATATTTTTTGTGAGCTTTTCCGACGGGAATCATATACCCTGTCGGTGATAAATCCGCTTTAAAGCGAAAAGAAAGGATATTTAAAAATGTATCAGGTTGAGTTCAAAATGTTTGACTTTGCCTTCCGCTTTTCACCCGTGGCATTCACGGTATTCGGGAAGGACGTGTATTGGTATGGCATAATCATAACCGTGGGAATAATTCTCGGTGTAGTATATGCCTTCATGCGTGCAAAGCAGGGCGGTATAAAGGCAGACCATATGTACGACTATTCGATATTCACAATAATTTTCGGCATTATCGGAGCACGCACATATTACGTGCTTTCGGAGCTTGATTCGTATTCTTCCTTCAAGGATGCCGTTGCGATCTGGAATGGCGGTCTTGCAATATACGGCGGTGTTATCGGCGGTATTGCCGCGCTTGTAATAACTGCGCTTGTTAAAAAACACAATCCGCTTCGCATACTTGACTGTGCCGCACCCGCTGCTATGATCGGTCAGATAATAGGCAGATGGGGCAATTATACGAATCAAGAGGCATTCGGCTGTAATACAGACCTGCCGTGGGGCATGCGTTCATTTGTACACACTCCGCTTATGAACGGTACACGCATGCAGGGCACGGTTGAATACCTCGGTTCTCACAAAGCATCTATCATGCAGAAAAATCCGAATCTGATAATCGATCCGCAGGGCTATGTACACCCGACGTTTCTTTATGAATCCCTCTGGAATCTGCTCGGCTTTATTCTTATCAATATCTTCTACAAAAAGAAGAAGTTTGACGGTGCGATCGTCTGCGCTTACCTCGGCTGGTACGGACTCGGACGCTTGTTCATTGAAGCACTCAGAACGGATTCCCTTTATCTCGCATCAACAAATATAAAGCTGTCACAGCTCGTTGCTCTCGTTTGCATTGTTTTAAGCGTGTTCTTCTTCATTCTCGGAACAGTACGTGCAAAGGCATCGGGTATTACAACACTTTATACAAAGACTGCAGACGGAAAATGGATGATGACCGATGCTATAGAATCGGAAACAACAGCCGAAGAAGCAACTGATGAAGCAGCAGAAGAAGATACATCGGATGCACCGTGCGAAGAAGAATCCGAGGAAACAACAGAAGATGATAAAACCGAAGAAATAAACGAAACAGAAGAAACGGAGACCGAAGAAAATGGCGATAATAATTGACGGAAAAAAGACCTCGTCCGATATGAGGGGCGAGATCCGCGAAAGAACACTGAAATTCAAGGAAGAAAACGGCTTTTTGCCGGGGCTTGCAGTCATAATCGTGGGTGAGGACCCCGCATCGCAGGTTTATGTGAGAAACAAAAAGAAGGACTGCGATGAGGTTGGATTCAATTCCGAGGTAATTGCACTGCCCGAAAACACAGAAGAAAAGGAACTTCTCTGCCTTATCGATACACTCAACAAAAGAGAGGATATACACGGCATACTCGTTCAGCTTCCCTTGCCGAAGCATCTTGATTCGGAGATAGTTATCGCCGCAATTGACCCCGAAAAGGACGTTGATGCGTTCAGTTACGTAAACGTGGGCAAAATAACCGTCGGAAATTACAGCTTCCTGCCGTGCACACCTGCAGGCGTTATGGAGCTTTTGAAGCGTTACAATATTGAGGTTGCGGGCAAAAACTGCGTTGTTGTCGGCAGAAGCAACATTGTCGGAAAGCCTATGGCGCTTTTGCTTCTGCACGCAAACGGCACAGTCACAGTTGCGCACTCCCGCACACAGAACCTCGCAGATGTTACAAGAAATGCAGATATTCTCGTATCCGCTGTCGGTAAAGCTGACTTTATCACGGCTGATATGATAAAGGAAGGCGCTGTTGTTATCGACGTCGGCATGAACAAAAACAAGGAAGGCAAGCTGACAGGCGATGTTGACTATGAGAGCTGTTTTGCAAAGGCTTCCGCAATCACTCCCGTACCCGGCGGCGTCGGCCCCATGACAAGAGTGATGCTGCTTGAAAACACGCTCACAGCGGCACAGAATAAAATCAAAAAATAAACGCCTTCTTTGACACTTGACGAAGTCAAGTGATGAAAGACAGGTGGCAGGCGAAGCCTGACGGATGAGGTGTCAAATTAAACGGGTTCAAAACGGCGCATCCCCGGACCCCCCACCGGGGGATGCGCATATTTCCTGCGGAAATATAAATGAACAAAAATGTGTTTCACCCTTTCTCCCAAAAGCAGGAGCCATTATGCCGCGTTGAATAAAATGCGTGAAAATGTTTAAGTTATTATATAATTTTGTAATTTTTTTGTTACAATCATTGACTTTAACAAATTAAAGGGATATAATGCCCGTATGTATATATAAAAAACAAACTTATGTTTGAAAGGAATATAAAAATGAAGAGAGTCTACAATTTTTCGGCAGGTCCTTCCGCACTTCCCATCTCTGTTTTGGAGCAGTGCGCAAATGAAATGGTATGCTACGGCGATGCCGGCATGTCCGTTATGGAAATGAGCCACCGTTCACCCGCATACGATGAGATAATCAAAGATGCTGAAAAGCTTCTGCGCAAGGTTATGAACATCCCCGACAATTATAAGGTACTGTTTTTGCAGGGCGGCGCATCGCTTCAGTTTGCATCGGTTCCTTTGAACCTTATGACAAAAAACAAGAAGGCGGACTATATCGTAAGCGGTCAGTTCTCCGGTAAGGCACTCAAAGAGGCTGAAAAATACGGTGATGCAAGACTTGTTGCAACATCAAAGGACAAGAACTTTACATATATCCCCCAGACGAAGCGTGATGACTTCCGTGCTGATGCTGATTATGTTCACATCTGCTTCAACAACACAATTTACGGTACAAAATTCAACTACATTCCCGATACAGGCGACATCCCCTTGGTTGCTGATATGTCTTCCTGCATCCTTTCGGAGCCTGTTGACGTTACAAAATTCGGTATGATCTACGCAGGCGCACAGAAGAACGTGGCTCCCGCAGGTCTTACGATAGTTATCGTAAGAGAGGATCTTATCGGCAACGCACGTGAGGATATCCCCGCTGTTATGGATTACAAAATAATGGCAGATAACGATTCCATGTACAATACTCCTCCCTGCTATCCTATCTACGTTGCAAAGCTCGTATTTGAGTGGATCGAATCACTCGGCGGACTTGAAGCAATGAAGAAGCTCAACGAGGAAAAGGCGGCTGTTCTTTACGATTATCTCGATTCACAGGACTATTACACAGCTCCCGTTGAAAAGGATGCGCGTTCAATGATGAACGTAACATTCGTTACAGGCGATGCTGACCTTGACAAGAAGTTCGCAAAGGAAGCAGACGCACTCGGCTTCAAGAACATCAAGGGCCACCGTTCTGTCGGCGGTATGAGAGCATCTATTTACAACGCTATGCCCATCGAAGGCGTAAAGGAACTCGTTAAATTTATGGATGAATTCGCAAAGAACAATCCCAAAGCGTAACGAAAGGAAACAAACAATGAAAATCCAACTTCTTAATAAGATCGCAAAATGCGGCACCGACGTATTTGATGACAAATACACAGTCGGAGAAGAAATAGAAAATCCCGATGCGATAATGGTGCGTTCTGCGGCAATGCACGATATGGAATTCGGTAAAGGCTTGAAGGCTATCGCACGTGCGGGCGCAGGTGTCAACAACATTCCCGTTGACAAGTGTGCTGACCTCGGTATCGTTGTTTTCAACACACCCGGCGCTAACGCAAACGCTGTAAAGGAGCTTGTAATTGCAGGTCTTTTGCTTGCTTCCCGTGATATCGTAGGCGGTATCGACTGGGTAAAGGCAAACAGCGCTGACCCCGATATAGCAAAGAGCGTTGAGAAGAACAAGAGCAAGTTTGCAGGCCATGAGCTGAAGGGCAAAAAGCTCGGTGTTATCGGTCTTGGCGCTATAGGCGGACCGCTTTGTAACCTCGCGCGCCACTTCGGAATGGAAGTATACGGCTGCGACCCGTACCTTTCTGTTGAAGCGGCTTGGAACATCTCCCGCGACGTTCACCGCATCATGACAAGAGAAGAAATATTCAAGGAATGTGATTTCATATCCATTCACACCCCCCTCGTTGTAAACGACGATCCCAAGGTTGCGACAAAGGGTATGATAAATTCAAACACGATCGCTATGATGAAGGATGGCGTTGTTATTCTCAACTTCGCACGCGATGCACTTGTTGACGATGATTCGATAGAAGCAGCGCTTGCAAGCGGTAAGGTTGCAAAGTACGTTACAGACTTCCCGAATGCAAGAACAGCAGGTATGAAGGGTGTTATCGCAATCCCCCACCTCGGCGCATCCACAGAGGAAGCAGAGGATAACTGTGCTGTTATGGCGGCTCACGAGCTTGTTGACTTCCTTGAATGCGGCAACATCAAGAACAGCGTAAACTACCCGAATGTTGAGCTTCCGCACAACGGTGATTACCGCCTGTGCGTGTTCCACAAAAACATTCCCAACGTGCTTTCACAGATCACGGCGGCTGTTTCCGATGCAAATCTGAACATCGAAAACTTCATCAACAAGTCCAAGAAGGACAATGCGTATACGATCGTTGAGATCAACGGCGCACTTCCCGATGAAATAGTTGAAAAGATCACAGCTATAGAAGGCGTTGTAAGAGTAAACGTAATAAAATAAACTCAAATTTAAAAATGCTTGTACGATCTGTACAGGCATTTTTTTGTTGATTTTATTCGTTATTTCAACGCACAGCCAAGCGCTTGTGCGCTCTGTGATTGCAAAGTAGACTGTAAAGGACGGATATGTGGGAAAATGTAATACAATAACTATATGTTTGCTGTTATTTCAGCCGTGTTTATAATTATCTTTTTCCTTTTTACAGCATACGCAAAAGCGATGCCTGTGCCGCTTTTGCGTTTTTGAGGTTGATAGTCGGCATTGTAATAGCATACACAAAAATCACTATTGTCTATCATTTCGTAATTTCTTTTTACGTATACTGACCTTCCTGCGTTAATAAGCTTTTCGGGATAGTATGTATCCTCGTATTTTTCCAAAAGATATGCTTTATATGAATCGTCAATATAAGGAAATTCAGCTCTGACATATACCCTTTTTATAAATGGGTATTTTTCTTTCAGCGCTGTTACAGATTCGTGGCAAAGGTCATCAAACCGACTTTTACTTCCAAATAAAAACGTGTGTACTTTTTCTTCTGCTATAAGTCTTTCTATATTTTCGTACAATACATTTTTTAATCTGTCTTTTGCGGATATTTCTCTGTGTCCAAAAAAACAACATACACAAAAATTTTCTTCCATAAAATTCACCTCACAAAATATTATAGATATACTGTATATCCATTTAATGCATTATAACATATTTTTTAGATAAAATAAATATACAGTATGTTTATTTGGGAGATTTTTTATGGGAATTAAAAGTGTATCTGTGAGAATTGAGGAGGAAATGCTTGAAAAGCTTGCCTATGTTGCAGATTATGAAGGCAGAAGCATAAACAGTCACATTCTTGTTTTGATAAGAAAGGACATCAAATCATTTGAGGCAACAAACGGCGAAATTGACGGAAATTTAGACCCTTCGGTCAACGTAAAGCCGACAAGAAAATAAAAAAAACGGAAAGCTTAGGCTTTCCGTTTTCTATTTACTTATGTAAATTATGCGCGAACCTTCTTGGAAACTACAACGCCTGCAAGTGCAAGTGCAGCAAGTGCAACAATTACAACTGTGAAGTCGCCTGTTTCGGGGTTGGAAGGTGTGCTGGGAGTGCCGCCTGTTGTGTCGCCTGAAGCTTCACCTACGAGTGTGATAGCGTCAATAGCGATCTGGTGTTCTGTAGCATCCTTTGTGATGTAAAGCTCACCATTGTATTCAGAGCTGATTGCGATCTCAACTGTTCTCTGACCCTGTGCCCAGAAATTGCCTTCCTGTGAAAGCTGAGCAGAACCGATTGTGTTGCCTTCAGCATCGTTAACGTAGATCTTGTGAGCGTTGATAGGAGCACCGGGGTCGCTACCGTAAGAAACAACGATCTTGGAAACACCGGAAAGATCCCATGTACCCATGCACTTGGAACCGCCGTTGTTACCGATGTGAAGAACCTTGCCTGTGTAACCTGCTGCCTCAAAATCAGAAGCTTCAGCAAGATCAGCGATTTTTACGCTTGTGTCAGCAGAAACTGCAACAGCC
>JAZTXA010000157.1:0-7133 GCA_045636245.1 Eubacteriales bacterium
TTTTTGCAGGATAGCACGATTTAAACCCGTCACATACTATCGGTGAGCTATATGAGGCGAACCCATCCATTGACGGGGCAGTGCCGAAAATACAAAGCATTTTATCACACTTTGCCGAGGCAAGTCTGCACGGGTCATTGACGGAGCCTGTACCGACAGATAAAACAGCTACGTCACGATCGCGTATAAGCGATTCTATTTCTTCTACCTCTTTCATTGTTGCCACGCGAAGATCATCGTATATTTTAAATTCCACATTAAATCCGTCAAGACTTTCGATAATACCGTCTGATGCCTTGAGCGTATTTCTATCAGCAACAAGTAAAATATTGTTCGGAAAACAATTATTTTTGAGTATTTCACCGACTTTATTGACAAGCCCCGTGCCTATTTGTATATCCTTAATTGAAGTTGTGTGCTTTACACCGCACGTGCATTTACCCTCAAAGGATTTTATAATATCAAGAATTTCTGACATTGTGCCTCCTGTATATTGTATAAAAGATTTCCGCAGGAAATCTGCGCCCTATGCCTGCGGGGCGGCTCGTAATCGAGCCGTGTGGGGCGCAGGTGGGCGCAGAAAAATAATATTTATTTTATATGCTTAAAGTTTCCGTACGTTTCATTTACTGTTTCAACGAAAGAAAACGTTTCATCGTATTCGTTTAAAATATTTTGCAAGTCAATAAGCTGATGCTTGTTTACAACACATATAACCACGGCTTTTTCGTTCTTGCTGAACGAACCGAGTGCTGACAGCTTTGTTGAGCTGTGGCGGAGCTTTACGGTTATATCATTCATTATTTCGTCTGCATGCGTTGTGATTATTGTGAACTTGCACGCTGTTTTTGTACCCTTTATTATAAAACTGCCTATGAAGCTTGAAATAAAACAATACAAAATGCAAAGACAAACAGGCTTATAATCGTAAACAAGTACGTTGTTTTCGCCCGGAACTGCGTAAACAAAGAACGAAATGATGGCAACAAATGCATTGAGTATAAATGTAACCCAGAAGAAATTAAGGTCGGGCTTTTTTGCATTGATGTACTTGGAAATAATATCCGTACCGCCTGTTGACGAGTCTGTTCTGAAGCATATACCGTACACAAAACCGCTTATAACACCGCTTAAAAGTACGGGGAATATTGTGTCATGTCCCTGGGCATTGTACTGAAATTGCTCAAGCCCGATATTCTGTAAGCAAATAAATGCAAGGGAATATGTAAGACAGAAAACAAGACTGCGTTTTGCGAACCTTTTGTTTACCAAAAAGTATGCAAGCGTACAAAGCGGGATATTGATTATCAGCGACATGTAACCGATACTGAATCCCGTTTTGTACTGTATCATTGTTGCAATACCGTTCAGCCCCGCAGGAGCAAATCCGTTTTGTACAATGAAAAGCTGATAGTTAAATGCAAGCAACACAGCAATCAAAACGATCGTAATATATGAAAAAGCAATTTTTAAAAATATTCTTTTATTTGAATTTGACACCTTTTCACCGCCCAAACCTCATTTTATTAAACGTATGCATTGTATCACACATTCAGTCATAAATCAATAGCATATTTGGATTTATCAAAGTTCCTCTAAAATATAGTTAGTTATTGTATCGGTTACACGCTGGGGTACGGCAGGGAATGATGATGGAGTTCCGAATTTAATTTTATCAGCAGTAAGGGAAACATCTGCATTTCCGTTGCTTTTCTGTGTAAAGGTGAAAGCAGGGGTACGTTTGCCTGAATTTATCGTTATGTTAAATTCATCACTTATCGTATATTTTTCATTCTGATATGATTCATTCAATACTTTCTTGTACGATGCAGATGCTTTAGGTGTGCTTTCGTCTGATATGTCAAGTTGGAAAGTCATATCGTCATTTCGTATGCACTTGATATATATCTTGTCTTGATAAACACCTTCATAATAGCTTTCGTCTTTTTTTGAATTAAGAGTTATAGTGCCGCTTATTGGCTTATTGTCCTTGTATATGACGTCTGTATATGTAATTTCACTTGTTATCGGCTCTGTGATACCGAGCGATGGATTTGAATATTCCATAAAAGTATATGAGGATATTTTACCGTCACTGCTTTCGGAAAAGCTTGTTGTCTGTTTTATTTTTCCGACGGTATCCTCATCGACTGTTATTTCGAGTGTTACCTTGTTTTCTGCAAGGGAGTATGTGCCGTGTCCTTCGTATTTTCTCAAAAATGTTTTCGTCTGATCCTCTGTAAAGTTCATAGCCGTGCATATATCACGTGCTATGTCATTGATATATGATTTTGCAAAGGTACAGCTTTTTCCGTCGTCGCTCATGGTAAGCATATCAGAAGTAAGCTTGAGCGAGTCGCTTTCCGCGTCAATGCCGTATATTTCACTTGTATCAATGCCGAATACGGTGAAAACGGTAGATCTGTTGGGAATATCATCATTCAGCTCTACTGCCTTGTGAAACATCGCCTGACCTCTTGCGTCAACAGCATAGAAAAGAAATCCTGCGGCTTCAACACCGTAAAATTTAATATCCGATGTTGGTATATATACGACATCTTTTTTGCGTTTTACCGATTGTGGCAGGGAGGAAAAAGCGGAAGTGCCTGAAAAGCCCGATATCTCAAAGTCACCCGTGAAATGCTCAAAAAGAGATTCGGGGGCTTCATATTCTTCGGCTTTTTTCATCAGACTCAATGCAGCACTTATTACTTCGTTTTCCCCGTTTTCGGTAACCTCCGTACTGTCAACATTTGTACTTGACGAACTTTCATCAGTTCCGCACGATGCAAACAAAAATGTTAATGCCAAGGCGAAAGAGATTACAGCGATAAATTTAATCTTCATAAGTCATATATCCTTTACGTTAATGTTTTCTTTTTTCGCTTGCTTCGGCGGCTTTGCACATTATCTTGATTATCAGATACCTTACGGTTCTGACGGTAACAAAAATAATAAAATATCCTCCGACGGTAATAGCATAATATTGCCACGGAAATGAGAATATCAAACCGATAATGATAAACAAAACAGGAATTGTTGAATACCTTATAAAATTCCATATTCTTACCATTATCGGGAAAACATCATCAATAAAAGTTAATGGTCTTTTCATATTTTTCCTTGCCTTGAACTACTGTAATTCATCTTTTAAACCACCTTCGTTATATCATAATTATGTGAATTTTTCAAGTCAGAAGGGCAGTAAAGCCGTTTGCAAAAAGCAAACGGCTTTAAATTATATATTTATATCAAGAGAATAATAATCGTAGTCTGAAAGCCAATAATCTCCTTGGATATGTTTTGAAAGGTTACATTTGTATTTTCCTATGTAAAGAAGTCCGCTTTTGTCATAGACGCTTACAAAGAAGTGGTAATATTCATTGTTTCCTGTTGAATAAGGATGGATGGCCTGCATAAATACCGCACGCTCACCGTCGAAGTCCACGTATCTCAAATAATCGTATTTCGAAAGATTTTTTTCTTTATCATATACGGTCATACTGTGCTTGTAAGTTCCGTCGGGTAAGACGGTATAAAAGTGCATTTCCGTTTCGTTGTCATTTTCATTTGCCTTGCTGTTATAATCGTATATTTCGATTTGAAGAAAATCGTCTTTTAGAAATACAGTTCCGTCTGCAGATTCGGAGTTTTCATCCGATACCTGTATGTTTTGTATACACTCCATTGTTTTTAAATCAAGCACACGGAGGAGAATTTTATTGTGCTCCTTATCAGTCCCCAGAAAAACAAGTGTTTTGTCTGTAGAATGTACTTCGTTTATTATGAAATCATCACCCGGATCATATGCAAGCTTAAGCGTATCTTCATAAACCTCATTTTCACCGTAATTTATTGTGTAAAGGCAGTTATCTTCTTTTTCATAAGGCGAATAAATATCTTTTGAATAGATAAAAAATACTGTATCCGATGTGTAAGTCGCTGTATATGCAGAGATATAAAGATCACATGATATACCGCTTGCGCCGTCGGATTCTGCGTGAAATATGATCTCGCATTCTTCGGGAACAGGTGTTTTGAAAAATTCGTTTACCTTGTCGTTTAAGCGCTGAAGTTTTTCCTCGCTTAAAAGAACATCGGGCAGATCAACGTCAACCATCAATGGCAGATATTCACAGAAATCACGGAGCTTGAAGGTTTCACTGACAAATTTTTTTTCTTTCTTTGCGGTCTTTACAATTTCTGCATATTTATCGGAAATCGATTTTATATTGCCTAAATCTGAGGATATCGAAATACCGCTTTTATCACGTTCATATCCGAGGGGGATACCCTCTGTGCTGAATCTGAAATCTGTTTTACATTCGGGTTTAATCCCAATGGTGTAATCGGTCTTCCAATTCAGCTTGCGCTCATAGTTTGTTTCCATTGTGAATTTAACACCGTTTGCATGGATTTTGTCGCCGTAGATGACTTCTTCCTCAAACGATATTTTATCTTTACCTGCGTTTACTTCGGCGGTCATATATACCGTACCTGCACTGAGCAAAACAGCAAAAATCAAAATTATAACGGTCAGTTTTTTCATTCTTCGTCCTCCGTCATGCTGTCAAGGGCACGGCTTACCCTATCGTTTTGGTAGCTGTAGGATTCCTTTATAAACTCAACAAGTGTTTTGCCCTCATCTTCAAGCGTGTCCGTTTCAAAATCAGCAATTATCTTACCGCCTTTTATAAGCACGGCACGGCTGATAAAGCCCGAAACCTCATCGATAAGATGCGTGGAGAGCATGACTGTTTCATTCGGTTCCAAAATTCCAAGCAGAACCTTGTAAAAATCCTCACGGTTGAATATATCGTTACCCGTAAACGGTTCATCCATAAAGATATAGTCAGCTCCCTGACAGAGAGATAAAATAACTTCAAGCTGGTCTTTTTGCCCTTTTGAAAAATGCTTCACCGCTTTATTTCTCGGAAGCTTAAAGAAATTCATAAGTCCGTCATAACGCTTGTCGGAGAATTTGTCAAAATGCTCCTTGTAAAAATCACGGTGCGCATCGGGGGAAAGAGTGGGGAACAAAGAATTTTCAGTCGTTGCAAATGATATTCTTGCAATGTTTTTGTGCGTTATTTTTTCACCGTCAAGTGTTATTTCACCCTTGTAGCGGATATATCCTAAAATACACTTCATAAGCGTAGTCTTACCTGCGCCGTTTTCGCCGAATAACCCGATTATCTGCCCCTGCGGTATTGTAAGGTTAACATCTTCAAGTGCTGTTTTTGCACCGTATTTTTTTGTTAAATTCTTTATTTCTATCATAATAAACTCTCCATAATAAAATCAAACAGTATGTTGTGCTTTAAGTATATATCCGGTGTAAGGATATAGTAGAGTATAAACATAATTGTAAGCGCCAGCTTTTCTATAAGTATGCAGAAAACTACATAACAAAAGGGGACTGTAAGGCAAAGCTTTTCTGTTGCCCGCCATATGGGTAAACGGCGTGTAAGATATATACTTTTGCTTTTTATGAGATACATATATCTGTAGATCATAAAGCATATCATAATTCCAGATAGCACAGAGAAGCCAATCGGTCCTTTGTCAATTATATCGCTGAAGTAAGGTATCGTCCTGCCGCCGGGGGATTCCTTTGCCCAGTTCAGTTCATGATTGAATGTTGAGGCAAACGGTGATATAAGCATTAAAAGTGCAAGAATACCGCCTATGATCAAAGTGCATATTTCAGGGTAGATATCAAGCCCGGGAGGGGAATATTTTTTAATTAATTTCTTCATCTTCTTCCTCCTTATCGCCGTGTACTGTCATAAGTGCTCTTACTGTTACAATAAATGCAGCAAGGTGCAAGGTTATATTGTTTGATATATCGCCGATACTGCAGATGAACGTCATACACAGAATTATGAAAAGCACGATTATCGAATAGCCGAATTTTCCGTGTCTGCCTTTGAAAGAGAAGGAAGATGATGCAAAAGCAAGGCCGACGATTATGAAAGCATTTCGGACGGATAAAAATGTGTCCTCAAGCGGTAAAATACTGTGTAAAAAGTCAACTCTGTAAAATGCTAAAAACAGTGACTGTTCACTGATGAATTTATCGGGCACTGTGCTTATGTAGTACTTGCACATTACGAACAAAAGCACCGCTTGAAGCGCAAAAAGTATGAAAAATATAAGTGCGTTGTAAATAGTCTGTATGTAGAAAAATTTCTTTTCGCTTATTTGGAGCCGTTTTACTGTATATTCGGTCTTCTCAGAATGGTTTGAGGGGGATATGATAAGCCGACATACAAGAAAAAGACAGACGAAAAATGTTATAGCGTAGAAGGATGTGAATGTTTCTTCAAGTATGGGCAGCTTGCCGTTCTGGGAATAAAGCTGTAAATTGTTTTTAAGGCTTATGTAATAATATGAAAGCTGTGAAACGGACAAAAGCATGAAGCATGCAAGGATCTTGTAAAATGAAATTTTCCCTAAAAGTCCGAAAACTGAAATATATTTTTTCATCATCAATTCTCCCAATGTTTTTCAATAAGTGATATGGCGTCTTCTTTCGAAAGCCCCATTTGTTTAAGTGACGACACGATACCGCCCACATTGTTTTCAAGAAGCTGTATGCGTATACGCTCTGCTTTTTCACTGTCAAGCGACATATAGCTTTTTGCACCTGCACGTGATTCGATAAGCCCCTCGTCCTCAAGCATCTTATATGCCTTTTGTATCGTGTTCGGGTTTATACCGAGTAAGGCTGACAAAACTCGTCTTGACGGAAGCTCATCTCCGTTTTGTACAATACCTGCAACAACGCCTCTTTTTATGTGCCTGAGTATTTGTAAATATATCGGTATACCGTTTTCTTGTATAAAATCTTCAAAGGAAATCAAATAAGCACCTCCAAACTGTATTAGTCGAGTAACACGGTTTAACTGTATTATACACATAGTACAGTTGCTTGTCAATACCTTTTTGAAAAAAAGTATTTCATAATTTTGTTTCGCTTTAAATTTTCTAAATAGATTTCCGCAGGAAATCTGCGCCATTCGCCTGCGGGCAGTCCTGCGGACTGTGGGGGCGCAGGCGAGGCGTCTATATAATGGTGGGACGACGTCATCGGCGTCCCGTCCCAAACCCATTCAATCACATTTCGTGCG
>JAZTXA010000158.1:0-3711 GCA_045636245.1 Eubacteriales bacterium
CTCCCCTTACACAGGGGAGCTTGCCGCTGCGGCGGGATTACTCATCGGCAAAAGCCTCTTTAGAACCAGGTGGTTTTCGGAAAACAAAAAAACGCCCTGAGGCGTCTTTTTATTAGACAAATGTCCGCAGTTCAAAAAACAAAAAGGAGGAGAATGCGAAAGAGGAAAAACATGTACAAAAGAATATCTGCTTTATCGACGAACTGCGGATTACATATGACAACAACATTGTATCATAAATTGTTTTTTTTTGCAATAGTTTATCGAAAAAAAGTTGTAAAAACTACACTATAAAACAATATGCTTTTTATACAAAATAACTATATGAACATCCCCGATGTCTTAAAATACACAAGGCATGCAAGCATTGCAAGACCGATAAGTGCAAACACGCAGATCGTTTTTTTCTGCGGCTTCGGGATTCTTATGTTGAGCACGAAAAATACCGCACACACAAACATCATTATTCCGTAAACAAGCGCCGTTGTTTCTGCTCCGAGCGGTGCTGAAAACGTATATATAAACGGAAAAATCAGCGCCGATGATGTAACAGGCAGTCCTGTGTAATACTTTCTTAATTCAGTTGTTTTGTTCTGACGGTTAAATTCATCAACATTGAAATAAGCAAGTCTTATCTGCGCTGTCAGAACGTACAGTGCAAACAGCACATTGAATCCGAAGCCCACCAATCCAAGGGAATAACCGATAGCCGTCGGGAGTACACCGAAATTCACAAGGTCGCACAGCGAATCTATCTGTATTCCGAAATGTTTTTCATCGGCTGTCCTGACCCTCGTTTTTGCGATCCTGCCGTCGAACATATCAAGCGAGCCTGCAAGAAGCAAAAGCACTATTGCCGTGAAGGAATCGCCCTTTACTGCCGAATATATTCCGAAAACACCGAGCACAAGCGCGGCATATGTCGCTATGACGGTATAATTGTAAAAACCGATTAGAATTTTGTTTTTCATAATTACTGTACTTTATAACTGTCTTTCAAAGTGACTACTCTGTTAAAGGTGTTTTCGTTCTTTGTATCAAGACAGAAATATCCCATTCTTACAAATTGGAATTTATCGCCGGGGCGAGCCTTCGCAAGTGACGGCTCCATAAAGCAGTTTTCAAGCTTTTTGAGTGAATCGGGATTGAGATAATCGTTGTACGTCTTGCCTTCGGGAAGATTGGACGGATCGGGCGTTGTGAAAAGTCTGTCGTAGAGCATAACGTCAGCCTTGATGGCATGCGCCTGTGACAGCCAGTGGATCGTACCCTTTATCTTTCTGCCGTCAAAGGGATTTCCGCAGCCTGACTGAAGATCTGCTGTGCAAAGCACTTCTGTTACGTTTCCGTTATCATCCGTGATTATCTTGTCACACTTGACGATATATGCGCCCATCAAGCGCACCTCTCCGCCCTCTTTAAGTCTGAAATACTTGGGGGGAGGATTCGTTGAAACATCCTCTCTGTCAACGTAAAGCTCACGGCTGAACGGAATCTGTCTTGTACCCGCACTCTCGTCATTCGGGTTATTTGTAACGGTGAAATATTCCGTTTTATCTTCGGGATAATTTGTTATTGTCACTTTAACAGGGTCAAGCACGGCGATTCTGCGCTGTGCTGTTTTATTAAGCTCCTCACGCACACAGTGCTCCAAAAGCTCGATATCGACGGTGCTGTTTGACTTTGCAACACCGATTCTTTCACAGAAATCAAGTATTGCGCCGGGTGTGAAGCCGCGGCGGCGAAGACCGCACAATGTGGGCATTCTGGGGTCGTCCCAGCCGTCAACAAGTCCGTCTTCAACGAGTGAACGGAGGTATCTTTTGCTCATTACCGTGTATGTCACATTAAGTCTTGCAAATTCTATCTGACGGGGCTTACCTGCAAGATCTGCATGCTCAACCACCCAATTGTAAAGCGGTCTGTGATCCTCGTATTCAAGTGAGCAAAGGCTGTGTGTAATTCCTTCTATCGCATCCTGAATGGGGTGCGCAAAGTCGTACATCGGGAAAATACACCAAGATCTTCCCTGACGGTGATGGTCGATAAAACGTATGCGGTACAAAACAGGGTCACGCATGTTGAAGTTGCCCGATGCAAGATCTATCTTTGCACGGAGCGTGTATTTGCCCTCGGGAAATTCCCCGTCACGCATACGGCGGAAAAGATCAAGGCTTTCGTCTATCGGTCTGTCGCGGTAAGGAGAGATCGCGGGATGCGATGTGTCGCCCCTGTATTCTCTGAACTGCTCGGGTGTAAGCTCACAAACGTATGCAAGCCCTTCCTTTATCAGCTTTTCGGCAATACCGTACGTTATTTCAAAATAATCCGAGCCGTAGAAAAATCTGTCGTCCCAGTCAAAGCCGAGCCAGTGTATATCTTCCTGTATCGCATCGACAAACTCCGTGTCTTCCTTTGCGGGGTTTGTATCGTCCATGCGGAGGTTGCATATACCGCCGTACTTTTTCGCTGTTCCGAAGTCGATAACAAGCGCCTTGCAGTGACCGATATGAAGGTATCCGTTAGGCTCCGGCGGAAATCTTGTGTGTATTTTGAGCTCGGGGTTTGCTTCAAGATCTTTGTTTATAATGTCGTGTATGAAGTTCGATGTGTTTTCCATTTTCTATCCCTGCTTTCTTTTAAAGAGAGGATATTACGTCCTCAATACGTTTTTTCATCATTTCTTCACCCATTACGGAGATTATCTCAAAAAGATCGGGGGTGTTCGTTCTGCCCGTAACGGCAAGACGCACGAATGAGCTTACGTCACCAACGTGTCCCTTATATTCCTCGGGGTTCTTTTTGTAAAGCTTCATTTCGGGGGCAAAGCCTATTTCCGAGGCAATTTCTTTAATAGTGTCAAACCAAGCGGAATTGTCCGCATTTTTATCATATTTTTCAAGATACAGCATCAAAGCCTTTTTGATGTCCGCATTGTCAAACTTTTCGTCAAAACCGCATTCACGTGTGAAAAATTCGTCATAGAAATAGCTTACATACGGCTTAATGTCAGCCCATGTTGCGATATCCTTACGTGGCTTGTTACCGCCGCGTCCTATTGAAAGTATCTTTTTTGCATAATCGGAGTTACGTGTGAAAACGTCATAAAATTCTTTGTCAAATTCCTCCGCCCATTTTGCACTGTCCTCGTAAACCTTTTCTGCCGTCATTTTGCAAATGACATTCTTTGAAACGTCAGTCAGCTTGTTAAAGTCGAAAAGACAGCCGGAAACACTCATTTTCTTTATTGAGAACGGGAAATCGTCAGGGCTCTTGTCGGGGTTCTGCATGTGCCATTCCTCATAGTTTGAGTTGAGGAGCGTCATTATATACTCTCTGACACATTCGGGTGCAATACCCATTTTTGCGTAATCGTCAAGCGAAGCGCCCATATCTCTTTTTGAAAGCTTCTTTTTGTTGCCTTCCTCGTCAAGGCGCATTATCTGTGCGATGTGCAGATATTTCGGCGCTTTGAAGCCGAGATAATCGAAAAGCATTATATGGCGGGGCAAGCTCGGAAGCCATTCCTCACCTCTTACAACGTGCGTTGTACCCATAAGATGGTCGTCAACGGCATGCGCAAAGTGGTATGTGGGGATGCCGTTACTCTTTAAAAGCACCTCGTCCTTGTCGTTTTCGGGAAGCTCAAGATTACCCTTTACAAGGTCAGTGAACTTGATCTTCTTGTCAGGGTCACCGTTTGCATACATA
>JAZTXA010000159.1:0-3155 GCA_045636245.1 Eubacteriales bacterium
AATCGGAAGCGACTGTAAAAGAGCTTATCGGAAAACTCTCAGAGGCTGAAGAACGTCTTAACACACAAAACGATGCACTTGATAAGCTGTGTGTTGAAAATGAAAAGCTCAAGTCTGATGTATCTGTAAGTGCACCAAAAACAGACTCCGAAACTGAAGAAAAGGCAAAGCTTTACGATAAAATGTCGTCCAAGATCGGTATGGTAATAATGGATGCAAACAGAAATGCCGATGCGGTCATTTCTGCGGCAAAAGACGAAGCCGCAGGAATCATATCCTCTGCCGAAACAGAAGCGGAACATATTATCAATAACGCAAATGAAAAAGCGGAAGCGATATACAGCGATGCATGCCGCCATGCGGACATTTTCTCAAGTGAGTATAAAACACTTTTTATTAAGTACTCGGATTCCATATCATCCTCTCTTAAAAACATAGAAAACGAGATCGACCTTTGTGATGCTGAGCTTAAGCTTAAAGCGGAAGGATTACTCAAAGGCGAATATACTTCCGAAGAATAAGGAGATTTCAAATGAACGAACTTTCAAAAAAAGCCCTTGAAATGGCTTGGCAGTCACTGCAGATAGAAAAAGAAGCCATTGCACAGGCAGAACAGTACCTTGATAAAGAAGAATTTTTAAAGACCGCAATAGCACTCAGTGAATGTAAAAAGATCATCACGTGCGCCAGCGGCTCTTCGGGAATTGCCGCCAAAAAATTCCAGCACAGCCTTTGCTGTATCGACAGACCCGCTTGTTTCATGTCACCGGCTGAAGCCGTACACGGCGGTCTCGGTGTTGTAACAGATGAAGACTGCGTGGTCATGGTATCAAGAGGCGGTAAGACCGTTGAACTGTTACCCATAATAGATGTTGTAAAGAAAAAAGGTGCAAAGCTTATTGCAATAACAGAAAATCTCGATTCCCCGCTTGCAAACAACGCAGACTACATTATCAAAATGCAGATAGAAAAGGAAAGTGATAAATATAACATGATGGCAACAGCTTCCTACGTTGCAACGATTGCTATATTTGATGCCTTTCTTGCCGCTGTTATGGAATTGACCGGATACAAAAAAGAACAATTCGGTCTCATTCATCCGGGCGGTGCTGTCGGCGAAAGACTTAACAAAAAATAAAGTAACCTAAAATCCCCCTTTCGATTATAATATCAATAATATATCGACAGGGGGTTTTCAGGTGGAAACGTATTTATATTCATTCGGCGGGATAGATGAGCTTGCAGGTGCTTGCAGATTTATTATATCACTGAATCTACCGTCGCAGACCTCGGTATATTATGAGGACTGCGGCATCAAAGCAAGATATTATCTTCTTTTTTCGCAAAGTGTATATGATATAAGAAGTGAATTATATCCAATGTGTACCATAAGCGAATTTGCTGAAAGCGAGATAAGACCGACACGTGCTGTAAGGGCATATCTTAATGAACGGTGTACCCTTATAGCTGAAAATAATGCCGCAGAAATATTCTGTACATTCTGTTAGGAAATAAAATGAATCTTGAAGAACTCTACAAAAAATGCGACGGGTGCCGTGCCTGTCCGCTGTACCAAACAAAAACCAACACCGTTTTCGGCGTCGGAAAACCTGATGCCGACATAATGTTTGTCGGTGAAGCCCCCGGAGAAAACGAGGATCTTACGGGTGAACCGTTTGTTGGCCGTGCAGGAAAGCTTTTTGATAAATATCTTGAAGCTGTCGGGATGAAGCGTGAAAATATTTATATCGCAAATATTTTAAAATGCCGTCCTCCGAAAAACCGTGATCCGCAAAAAAACGAGGAGGATGCATGCATCGACTTTTTGCGTGAGCAGGTGCGCATAATCTCTCCTTCACTTATCGTTTGTCTTGGCAGAATATCTGCAATGCGCCTGATAAAACCCGATTTCAAAATAACCGCCGAGCACGGTGTTTTTTTTGAAAAAGGAAAGTTTTTAATGACGGCTGTATATCATCCGTCGGCACTTTTGCGTGATCCGAACAAAAAGGATGATATGCTCAAAGATATGCAAAAAATCAAGGAGTATGCCGTTAATAACGGCCTTATAAACTGATATGAACGTCAATTCGGCAGAACTGCTAAACACAGTCATAAAATTATTTATTATCATGGTTGTGGGATTCGGGGCATACAAGCTGAAATTTATGGACAGAGAATTTTCAAAAAAGCTGTCCAATTTCGTTATATGTGTCGGAACACCTTTTCTTGTTCTCGGAGGGCTTTTGGGAACAGACGACAAAAGCTTTGCAAATTTAAAATCGGGACTTCTCATAATTCTGACGGGTATATGCATATATATTTTCACTGCCGCCGCGGCATTTATATCCACGCGTCCGATAAAGGATGCCTCCGAAAGATGTATAGGGGAATTTGCACTTGTCTTTGCAAACACAGGATTCATGGGTTTCCCTGTTTTGAAAGCTCTTTTCGGCGAAGAAATGGGGGCATTTTACGGCTCGTTTTACATCATCGCCTTCAACCTTGTTATATGGACATACGGAATATTCATAATTTCAAAGGCAGGAAGCGGTGTTAAGGTAAAGCCCATCAATATGGTACTTAATTACGGAACTGTTCCATGTCTTTTGGGTATAATTTTATACATGCTTCCGTGGCAGCTGCCGCACGTTGTAACAGATGCCTTTAAAATGATAGGAGATATCACGATTCCCTGTTCGATGTTCATAATCGGGGGAGTTATTGCGACAATTCCTTTCAGAAAGATATTTTCGCGCGGGAGATTTGTACAGTTCTATTATACAGGTAAACGCGCCGGTTGTAAAGAGCCGCGCCGCACTCCCCTGCGGACATATTTGAGAAAATTTGTCCGAAAACGGAAAAATCCCCGCGCCGGAGCGCGGGGAAAGTAAGCCTTATCAGCTGGGGATGTACTCCGGGATCATCTCAATCTGATCCATGAAGGTCTTGAGCTTTTCGTTGATGGCAGACTCGTTCTGTGCGAAGAAGGAGGACAGATTCTCGTTTGCAACAACAGTTCTCATCAGATCGCGGCCAACGCCTGCGTCGCAGTAGTTGTAGGACCACTCACAGGTAACGGAAGCGAATACCAGATCCAGCATCTCTACGGACTGGGGATCGTTCAGATACTTGTAGGACAGAGCGGTGTCAAA
>JAZTXA010000160.1:0-2160 GCA_045636245.1 Eubacteriales bacterium
GATGAAACATCAGAAGATGTGTTGAGTTTTATTGTAACAATACTGTTTCCGTCAGCATCTGTAACAACCTCAGGATCAGCACTCTGCTGAATATCAAGTGCAGCTGTTCTCATTCTCATAAGAGAATATGCCATCATCGGAGTATCGGCAGTTGCCGCAACAGATACTGTTTCATTTTCAACATCTGTGGCAATACGGAAGTAACCTTTTCCGCCGAACTGCGAGAATGTCCACTTGAGATTTGTAAGCGAAAGAACACTGTCCTCTTCGCCTGTATTCTGAACAACAACCGTTCCTGTTGTGTAGTAGTTGTTTCCGTCAACACCTGTTACCTGACGCCAGGTAAGTTTACCGTCGTTCGGAAGAACTGTATTGAACGAATAATGTATATCGGTTGCAGTGTTTATCTCAACTTCGGTTGTTTTTGATGCATAGGATACTGTAAACGCAGGTTTACCGGTGGCAAGTTTGGCGCCGATCTGAATATCTGTGGGAACTGCAGTTGCCCAGATTTCAAATGCTACTGCCTGATCTTTTGCAAGATAAAGTTCATTGTTGGGACCTGCATTTCTGTAGGTTTCAATGTCATTATCAAGAGCGGCAATACCGTCGATGAAGATAATACCCTGCTCTTCGGTTTCAGACAATGAATCTGCACCGACAAGCATATCTTTAAGTTCAAGATAATCGGGATAAAGCTCATCGTCAACCGTATATGCGTCCTTTACCTCAGCATCGTTTATACCTTCGCCTTCGCCTGCAGGAGAATATATTCTGATTGCGTCAAGATATACTCTGTAATAGCTTGTACCGTCTGCAGCGGTGGATGAATGCTTGAATGCGCTTGTAAATGTGGGTGTTATTGTTACGTTATAACTGCCGTATTCAAGGTCAGTTATTTTAATAACAGGAATCTGATAGAGTGTATCAGTTGTACCCGCCTCGGCAATAACCCATCCGTAAGCATATGCATATGCAGGGTTATCGGTTACCGTTTCGGTAACATTTCCGTCAGCATCATAATAATGAGCAACTTCGGTAAGAGCACCGTTTTCGTCATAATATCTCTTTGATGATGTACAAGAGCCCTTTTCGGATTTATACATCGGAGTCAGAGATGAATCAAGCGTAGGCTTTCCTGCGGCATCCATATATATTCTGCCGTAATTGTAGCCGTAGAATGTATCAACAACAGTATTTTTTACAATATTGTTGTTTTCATCTTTTACAGTTACGCTGAACGCACCGGTTGTACTGTCTGTTACGCTTATAAGGTCAAAGCCTGTACCTGTGAATGAGAAATCAACAGTAGGCCACTTTGCACCTGAACCGCCGCTGTATTTTGAGTTGGGATTATTCTTTGTACTTACATCAACAAAATGAGCTGCACCGCCGCTGTACTCGGCAAATGACATATAGTTTGTTTCGTATCCGTAGGGATTTGCCTCACTATCGGTAAGGTCTGCAGTCTGCTTGAGTGAAGTATCCTGCATACCGTCAGTTTTCCAGATACCGTATTCATTTACATTGTTGTTGTAATTTTCGGGTACTTTACCGTCGGTATAGGTTATTGTTTCGAAGTTATCTTCATAATAAATTGTTGATGCCGGCACGAATGTTGTTTTTTCAATCTGATAATAAACAACATCATCGGAATATGTCGGGTCACCTGTAATCCTTGCGCACACATAGTAATGCTCGGCTTCCTTCATTTGTGTTGAATGCAGGACGTATGAAGTATTACCATCCTTATCAATCGTACACGTACCGTATTTCATACCGTCGATTGTATAGGTAACACCCTCTTCAAACGGAACTATAATCTCGGGCATTTCGAAGGTATATGTAGAATTGACTTCTTCATTTACGGCACAGAGACCGAGATATTCGACTTTTACATTCTGATCAAGAGCTGCCTGAGAAAGATTGTTGTTTTCTGTTATGTTATATTCAACAGGAAGACCGTAATCAAGAGTAATTGTCTGGTCTATGATTTTTACTTCTTCAGATGTTTCTGAAAGGTTGAAAGACATACGGCAGTTTGAGTCTGACGCACCTCGTTCAAGGTAGAAGAAGTTAAGGGTATGAACCTGACCGTCGGATATAATTTCGTGGAGCTTGTTAAGTGCGGCAACTGTATCAGCATTATATTTTGCTGCC
>JAZTXA010000161.1:0-3830 GCA_045636245.1 Eubacteriales bacterium
GAAACGCCCGTCATAGTTGCAAGATATGCTTTCTTTTCCTCACGTGTGAGGGGTTCGGGACGAACTGCAAAGAAATTCTGCCATACATCGTCGCCCGTTACATCCTCATAATCCTCGGAAACGTATACATCGATGCAGTTGTTCTTGTCAGCAAGCGCCATACCTTCCTTGAACTGAAGGCTGAGCGTCTTGGGATGCTGACGCAAGAACCATACATCCGCTTTGTTACCTGCAAGTCTTGTACAGTGAACTCTCGACTGCTGACCTGCACCGACACCTATTGTCTGACCGCCCTTTGCATAGCAAACGGAGTTTGACTGTGTATATTTGAGTGTGATAAGCGAAATAACAAGGTCGCGCTTTGCATCCTCGGGAATTTCCTTCTTTGCCGTTACAACATCGGAAAGGATATCGTTATCGATCTTAAGGTCATTTCTTCCCTGCTCAAACGTGATGCCGTATACCTGCTTACGCTCAATAGGATCGGGGGTGTAGTTTTCGTCAATCTTTACGATGTTATATGCACCCTTACGCTTTGATTTAAGTATTTCAAGTGCCTCGTCTGTGTATCCGGGGGCAATAACACCGTCAGATACCTCACGCTTGATTATAAGCGCTGTTGCCTTGTCACAGACATCGGAAAGCGCTATCCAGTCACCGAAGGATGACATTCTGTCAGTTCCTCTTGCTCTTGCGTATGCCCAAGCAAGGGGAGATTCGTCAAATCCGGGTATATCCTCAACGAAATATATCTTTTTGAGTATATCGTCAAGCGGTACTGCAACCGCCGCACCTGCGGGAGAGACATGCTTGAATGATGCCGCTGACGGAAGCTTTGTTGCCGCCTTAAGCTCTTTTACAAGCTGATAGGAGTTGAATGCATCAAGAAAGTTTATGTAACCGGGACGTCCGGAGAGAACTTCAATGGGAAGCTCATTTCCGTTGTCCATATATATTTTTGAGGGCTTCTGGTTGGGGTTACAACCGTATTTAAGTTCAAATTCCTTCATTTTAATTTCTCCCGTTATTTATTTTTGTTTTCGATTATTGTTTTCGTTTCGCCTGTTTCAAGGTCTGTATAGCGTACAAATAAGGACACCTTATTGTCTTCGTTGAGATTTTCCCACAAAAGCTTTGTAAATTCTTCGATGTCGCTGTCTATTGTAATTCTTTCCGGCTCACCCTCGAATGTGGGAATGGGATTTCCGTCGTGCATATATGTGTGGATGAAATGTGCTATACCGTTTATACTCTCATACTCGTAAAAATATCTGTTACAAGCAGAGCCTTCTTCATCGGCACTCTTGAGAATACTCATTTTGTAGGTAAAGTCGCCGTCAGCAAAAGTGAGCATACCGCTTATACGAGGTGTGAAGTTTGGAGCATCAGGCTCAAATTCTCTTGTTCTGAGCGCCTTTGCAAAACAACCGCCCTCTTTGAGAGATTCATAAAGCGTATCTGTCTGGTCACCGTTTGTAACAATGAGCTTGTTTTCGTATTTTCTCACAGGATAGTAGATAATGAGTGAGGGATCCTTAAGCTTTGAAGGATCGTATGCCTTTGTTCTTACATCATCGCCTTCCGCAACGAACACTCTGTTACGGGAATTTTCGCTTCTGCCCATTATAAAGTATGCACTTACCGCATATTTACCGTCAGCAGATTTACCTATTATAATACCGCGTCCCGGATATGTATTTTCCGAAAGCAATTTTTTGATATCATACGTTGTCATTATTTACTCTCCTTTATCTCTTTGCATATTTTTTCTGCCGCCTCGGGCAATATTATCCATTCTGCATTTTCCATTACACGTCTTTGTAAAGTTTCGGGGGTGTCGCCATCTTCAATTTCAACAGCCTTTTGCGCAATTATTTTCCCGCCGTCGGGTATTTCATTTACAAAATGCACCGTAGCGCCCGTTACCTTGACACCGTAGCTAAGCGCTGCCTCGTGCACATGGAGTCCGTAAAAGCCTTCACCGCAGAAAGACGGGATAAGCGACGGATGGACATTGATTATTCTGTTTTCGTACTTCTTTGTAAAATCGGCACTGAGTATGCACATAAAGCCCGCAAGAATTATAAGCTCTATTCCGTTTTCTTCAAGAAGCTCAATTATCTTACCTTCAAACTCTTTTGCATCCTTGCACTCTTTTTTTATCACTGTAGCGGTTTTTATTCCGTTATTTTCCGCACGTGTCAATGCATACGCATCTTTTTTATTTGAAATAACAAGACTTATTTTACCGTTTTTGATTATGCCCGACTTTTCGGCATCGATAAGCGCCTGAAGATTTGTGCCTCCGCCCGAAACGAGCACACCTATCTTTACCATATCTTAACGCCCTCAATACCGGCTTTTACTTCGCCCATGATGTATGCCGCCTCGCCGTTAGCGTTAAGAATTTCAACTGTCTTGTCAGCATCCTCAGCGGAAACAACAACACACATGCCGACACCCATATTGAATGTGTTGAACATATCGCGCTTGGGAATGTCGCCTTCTTTCTGAATAAGTGAGAAGATGGGCGGAATCTTTACCTTTGCTTCCTCAATCGATGCGCCGAAGCCTTCGGGTATCGTTCTCGGAATATTCTCGTAAAATCCTCCGCCTGTAATGTGGGAGATTCCCTTAACGTCAACCTTTTCAAGAAGCGACAAAATGGGTTTAACGTATATCTTCGTAGGTGTGAGGAGGGATTCGCCTATTGTCATTCCAAGCTCATCGGAATGGGTAAACGCATTTTTTTCATCCTTAAGAAGTACACGTCTTACAAGTGAAAAACCGTTTGAGTGAACACCGCTTGACGGAATGGCAACAATTATATCGCCTTCTTTTATTTTTGAGTTGTCAATTATCTTTGATTTATCGACCATACCGACTGTGAAGCCTGCAAGGTCATATTCGTCAATGGGATAAAATCCGGGCATTTCAGCCGTTTCACCGCCTATGAGTGCGGCGCCTGACTGACGGCAGCCGTCAGCAATACCCGATACGATTGCGGCAATTTTTTCGGGAACATTCTTACCGCAAGCAATATAGTCAAGGAAAAACAAAGGAGCAGCACCGCAGCAAATAACATCGTTTACACACATTGCAACACAGTCGATACCTACTGTATCGTGCTTATCCAAAATGAAAGCAAGCTTAAGCTTTGTTCCGACACCGTCAGTACCCGAAACAAGCACGGGGGCTGACATTCCCTTTATATTCGGCTCAAAAAGTCCTCCGAAGCCTCCGATACCCGAAACAACACCTGGAGTCGTCGTGGAAGCAATATGCTTTTTCATAAGCTCAACAGCACGGTATCCCGCTGTAATATCAACGCCTGCCTGCTTGTAGCTTTCGCTGTAACTCTTACTCATTTTTTACACCATCCTTATATTTTTTCCTGAAGTTCTTTATCTTTTTTAAGTACGTCTTCTCTCATTTTTGCCCTTGCCGTAACGAGTTTTTCAGCAAGCTCATCATCTGTAAGCGCAATTATCTGAAGTGCCAAGTGTGCGGCATTTTTCGCGCCGTTTATCGCGACTGTTGCAACGGGAAGTCCCGTCGGCATCTGTACTGTTGACAGGAGAGCATCCATTCCGTCAAGCGCCGATGACTTCATCGGTATACCTATTACCGGAAGCGTTGTATTTGCCGCCGCCGCACCTGCGAGATGCGCCGCCATACCTGCCGCGCAGATGATAACACCAAATCCGTTTTCACGTGCTGACGAGAAAAACTCCTTAGCCTCAACCGGCGTTCTGTGCGCAGAATAAATATGCGCCTCGTATGGAACACCGTATTCCTTCAAAACCTTGACAGCACCCTCAACAACGGGA
>JAZTXA010000162.1:0-26686 GCA_045636245.1 Eubacteriales bacterium
GCCCCCCTCGGGCAAGGCGCAGATTTCCTGCGGAAATCTACTGCATCAAAAGCTCGTTTTTATCCAATGCAATTTTATATATCATATTCGGCTATTATAAAAGAAAACGGACTCAAAGTTTATTTGAGTCCGTTTATGTATTTTAAATTACTTATTCATTTCCTTAACAAGTCTTTCTGTATCGGATGCGATTACCTTTTCTTCGTTTGTGGGAATGAGGTAAACAAGAACCTTGGAATCATCCGTTGAAAGCTTGATAACATCTGACTGGTGGTGTGCTTTCGCATTTGCTTCTTCGTCCATCTTGATGCCGAAGTATGAAAGCTCCTTACATACTCTTGAACGGAGACCGGGGTTGTTTTCGCCGAGACCTGCTGTGAATACAAGTGCATCAAGTCCGTCCATTGCAGCCGCATATGAGCCGATGAACTTTCTTATCTGGTATGCAAGTATCTTCGTTGTAAGTATTGCGCGTGCGTTGCCTTCGTCCGCTGCCTTTTCGATGTCACGGCTGTCAGAGGAGATACCCGAAACGCCGAGGAAACCGCACTTCTTGTTCATATATTCGTTCATCTGTGCGGGTGTGAAGCCTTCTTTTTCCATAATGAAGGGAACGATAGCGGGGTCAATAGCGCCACAGCGTGTACCCATCATAAGACCGTCAAGGGGTGTGAAGCCCATACTTGTGTCAAGAACCTTACCGTCCTTAACAGCTGTGATAGAGGAACCGTTACCGAGGTGGCATGTTACGATCTTTGTACCCTCTGTCTTGCCCATTATCTTGAGCATTTCGCCTGCAACGTATCTGTGAGATGTACCGTGCGCACCGTAGCGGCGGATCTGGTACTTTTCATACATATCGTATGAAAGCGGGAAGAAGTATGATTCTTCGGGCATTGACTGATGGAATGCTGTGTCAAACACGAGAACTTGGGGTGTGCCGGGCATAACTGCCGTACAACCCGCAATACCCATAAGATGAGGAACTGTGTGAAGGGGTGCGAGGTCCTTACAAAGCTCAAGCTTTGCAATAACATCGTCATTTACCAAAACACTTTCGGAGAAGTATGCACCGCCGTGCACGATTCTGTGACCGACAGCTTCAATTTCCTTCATATCCTTGATAACACCGATCTCGGGGTCTGTAAGTGTATCAACCAATATCTGTGTTGCAACAGCGTGGTTGGGCATGGGGATATCTTTAACTATTTTGGGTTCGTTGCCGCGTCTGTGCTCAATTCTTCCTTCTGCACCTACGCCTTTGGATGTTTCTGTTGCGATTCTTTCGCAAATACCTTTTGCAAGAACTTCATCTGTGTTTGTATCAAAAAGCTGATACTTAAGGCTGGACGAGCCTGCGTTTACAACAAGTACGTTCATTTTTCTCTCCTAATCTTGATTTTTCAAAAAATATATTATATAATATTATACACCCTATTTTACATTTTTTCAATAGCAAAAACGAAAAAATGCGTGGAATTTACGTCTTTTTTCTTATAAAACGAGGTTTATTATGGCATACCGTGCGGTTTTTATAATATGCGAATTTGATCCGTTTCATTTCGGGCACAAATTTTTAGTTGACGAGGCAAAAAAAATATCGGACACAGCACCCGTCATTTGTATTATGAGCGGTAACTTCACCCAGCGGGGCGAGTGTGCGATAACCGATAAATTCGACCGTGCAAAATGCGCCGTTCTGTGCGGTGCCGACCTTGTGCTGTCGCTTCCCGTTTTCTATTCTTCAGCCTGTGCGGAGCTTTTCTCACGCGGTGCTGTGCGGATAATATCCGAGGTATCGTGCGGGGAAGAATGTGCCATAATTTTCGGTTCAGAGGCAGGGAATATTGATACACTTACAAAATGTGCCGCAAACCTTGACTCGGAAAAATTCAAGAATGAAATGAAAAAAATAAATCCGAACGAACAGTTTGCAAAAACGCGTCAGCAGGTTTATGAAAAGCTGTTCGGTGATTCTTCCGTCATTTCCACGCCAAACAACATTTTGGGAATTGAATATATAAGAGCGATAAAAAAATACGCACCGAATGTTACACCGCACACTGTCAAGCGTGAGGGTGCAGAACACAACAGTGAGCAGACGGAACGCATATATGCCTCAGCAACGTATTTAAGAAATATCGCCGACACGCCTGAGTTTTATAGTTTTATCCCCGATGTAACGCACGGAATATACAAAAGCAGTCAGTTCCCTGCAAAAATACAAAATGCCGAAAAACTTATACTTTCAAAGCTCAGAAATACAGAAAGGTTTGATTTTGCAGACAACACAGGCGGACTTTTGCAAAGAATAGTATCAGCATCAAAAAGCGCTGACAGCTATGACACTCTCATTTCTCTTTCATCAACAAAAAGATATACAAACGCACGTATACGCCGTTGTTTGCTTTCCGCCTTTTTGGAGATAACAGAAGAAGAACAGCACAAAGCCCCCACTTACACACAGCTACTTGCGGCGAACACCGCTGGGCTTAAATTCCTTTCGGAAACCAAAAAACGGCACCGCAGCTTGGAAATCATCACAAAACCGTCAAATCATACTGAAAGCCGAGACTTCATGCGTGAAGTACACGCTGACAATATGTTTGCATTTATGATGCCGAGTACAGCACCGTTTAACTATTCACTTAAAAAGACGCCGTTTATTTTGAAATAGCACCTTTTATGTAATCGAAAACTTCTTCCCTTTTGATACCGAGGACGAATGCAAATTCGTCCCTTATCATTTTTTCGGCAAGAGTAAGTATTTTTGAATCGCTTGCGTACATTTTCTTACGTTTCGTTTCACATTCCTTTTTATGTTCGGAAAGCAATTTGACGACCGCAAGTATTTCAGCCCTGTCAAACTTTGAAATAATATTGTTCAGATACTCCGCCCTTGCTTTTATTTCGGAAATCCACTCAAGCTCGACAGATAAAAATGATGAGATAGCTTTTTCAGCTTCCTCTTTACAAATCAAATCGCGCATGCTGTTTTCAAGATCGGCGGGGACATACGTGTGTGAGCCTTGCGCATATACAGGTTCAAGAATATAGTACAGTTTTTTATCAGATGCCGTAAAGCTCATTTCCTTTATATCGCATATACAGCAAATACCGCTGCTCTTATATATCACATTGTCACCTATCTCATACTTCAACGCCGTACTTGTTTGGCTCATTTAACAACCCTGCCTTTCGATTATCTCAACTGTGACTATTATATCACATTTTAACGAAAAAATCAAATAGTAAAATTATACAAATTTTCAGATTAAATTTGCAACATTTGACGGAACGAAGGGCGTAAAATCTTTACCGTACTTTATAAGCTCTCGCACCATTGTGGAGCTTATATGCGAAAGCTCGCATCTTGACGGCAGTATGACCGTTTCAACCATCGGCGCAAGCTCTCGGTTGATGGCTGACAATGAAAACTCATAGTCAAAATCCGTACCCGAGCGCGCGCCCTTGATTATGACATCGCATCTGTGCTCAATAGCGTAATCCGCAAGAAGTCCCGTTGAGATATCGGCGCGCACATTTCTGTAATTTTCTGCCACGGCGCACAAAAAATCAAACCTCTCCTCGGGTGTGAACATCGTACTTTTTGCCGAATTAGTAAATATACATACAATGACCTCATCAAACAGCATCGATGCCCGTTGTATAAGATCCTCATGTCCGACCGTTATCGGGTCGAATGTACCCGGTATAAGTGCCACTGACATAAAACTTCTCCCTTTTTATCAAAATTCACGAAAGATTGGTCGCAAGATCGTATATCATATAATCTCCGTTTTCATCACACCTTAAATAAAGCGTGACGTTTATATCCTCGCGGTAATCCTTCGCACCTCTCTTACACATTACCTGAGTCATTTTTACAGAACACGAAAATGTATTTTCGTCATATGCATAAAAATCACCTGTTTTTTCATTTTCAAAATGATACGAATCGTAATCCCACACGAAATTACCGGGATTATTTTTTATTCTGTTATACGTTTCGGTACCATACTCAAAATACGTTTTAATGGTATTCATCGTAACACCCGCATTTTGTATTCTTGCGGCATAATTTTCCACAGCCTTCAGGACAAACGGTTCATATGTATTCTGAAGCTCTGTATCATACTCAAAATTTACTTTATAAATTCCGTTTTCCTCATCATATTCGGGAATAACGGGATTATTTTTTCTGTCATACACAGTAACCGCAGGGGCATTTACCAAACCGCGCACCTCGTATTCATCATACGAAAGCTTATATGTTCCCACGGGAAGTGTTTCACGCTTGTCATCGGTTATTCCCGTTTTTGTTTTGTATTCCTCGCCGAGCAATTTTCCGTTTACCGCAACTGAATAATTGAACGGAATACGTATTTTAACAGACGAAGAAAGAGTATAGTGGAGCTTTATCTCTCCAAGCTCATAAATGTCAAAGCCGTATTCGCTCGTTTCCGGTGCTTTTTGTATAGTAAAGGAAGCGAATTTAACACCGTCTGCCTTTACGTTTACTTTTGTTTTATCAGTACCCGCGACATACACATGTGTTATACTTTTTCCGTTTATTGAATTTTCAAAATACTGCTTTAAATCTTCCTCATTTTCAAAATCGCCCACCTCACAACCCGCTTTGTGTATAAGCACATCAAAATCGGGATTTTTGAAATACTCATTGAAAATATTTTCAACAGTATATTTCGGGCGTGTCATCTCAAAATCTGTAAGATATTTTTCAAGATATGAATTTACCCTTCCGATTGCGATCAACGCGGCAAATATCACGACACCGAGCCCTGCATAAAATATAAGCGATGTGCGGTTTCCGAATATTTTTTTGACAGCTGTGCCGTTCTTCTTTTCTTTATTCACCATCTTCCACCGCCTTTACCATAAAGAATGTGGGCAGATATCTGGGTGAGGTAAATGCCTTGTATTTGTTGACGATGCCAAGCTGCTGATACTGATCAAGTTCACTTTCGTCAACATTGTATTTTTCAATATAATCAGCATAATACATCATCGCAGATGAGCCGCCGTCAAGCATTCCCGCACTGACAGCTCCGTATTTCAGCATAAGATTTATAACATCATCGCGCGTCGCGCCAAGTGAGTTGGCTGTTCTTCCGTCGGTAACTATCATAATCACCGTGCCGTCCGCCCTTTGTCCTATCGCCGTGCGCTGTGCAACACCTAAATCTCCGCTTCCCGTGTACGCTATAGTTGAGCCGTTTACAGTTTCAATAAGTGCATTTCCCCTTTGGAAAGAAACACCGTCACGTATGCGAAGCGATTCAACCTCGGCTCTTGTGATACCCTCTTTGACAACAAGCTTATTGTCACGGTCAAACCCTATAAAGGTACGCTTAAGTCCGTCATCCCATACTATCTTGCCTTCCGACACCGTCATTCCCATAGGAGTTGCGCCCGAGCCCATACCGCCGCTATCCTCGAATTCGCCCGCATTTATTGCGGCAACAGCCCCCTGACGCTCTGCAGCAACATATATTCTTTCCCCTCTTTTTGCAGAAGAAAAATCTGTTGTTGACACACCCGTATAGACTCTTGTGGGGTCTTTGACAAGCATAACATACGCTTTGAATGTACTTCTTACAACGATATCAAGAATGATACCGTCTTCGTTTCCTTCCCATTCATTGGCGGTGACATCGCCCGTACCGTTTTGTTCTTTGTCAGTGTCATCGGGCTTTATATCATCAAAATCAACCTCTTCGATAACACGCTCACCGCTTTTGTCAAGTATCGACTGCACAGTTTCGTCATCGAGAAAAAGCCCCGGCACCCATTTGGTGGCACTTGCCTGAAGTGCCGAAAGCACAAGCATATCTCTTGCTGTCTGACTTGGCCCGTCTGCAACTGTTTTGCAGATGCTTGCAAGTGCAAATACCGCGAGGATAGCCAAAACGAGCACAACAATAAGTATTTTAAAGAATACCTGCCAGATGAAACCGAGCACTTCACCCTTGGAGGTTTTATTCTTTTTCTGTTTCATCTCATTTTTATTTTCTGACATAAACCCTACTTTATTTTTTATTTCTGAAATAATATACTATACGCTTTAAAAAGCCTATTTTAGAAAGTAATTCTCTGAATTTCAATACCCAACTTGAAACCCTGCTTTTTCTTACGATCTTTTTTACCTTTTTAAGATATTCTTCGCTTTCCGTGTCAACCTTAACACCGTCGTTATAAAGCTCTTTCATAACACCTATAATCAGATCGTCTGTTATTCCGGGTTCCCATTTTTTCTGGTTATCACCGCAAAAAATATAGTCATTTTTTCTTACCTTTACAACACGGTGAAGAACATACTGTCCTGTCGGCCTGTGAAAAAGGGCAACATCGTACTTTTTAAGCCTGCCTTCATTCGGAACTATCAAAACCGTAGAGTGTCCCTGACGTATGAAAGGAAGCATACTTATGCCCATAGTCTGTGTAACGTACACTCCGTCTCTTTCTATATACGCTTCTATATTGTTACCTGTTATCATATTTCCTCCGATTCGATAATTCCAAGCTTTGCAAACAGCGAAATGCGTTCTTTTTCCTCTGCATTAAGGGCATTTTCCGACTTCACCTCTGCGGAAAGCTCCCCCTGCTTGAACAATGAAAGACCGTAAAACAACCACGCGAACCAAGCGGGTATACGCAAAAGCGGATTTTTTGCAAACGGAAATCTTGAGATAAGCCTTTCCTTGTCGGGAAAAATTGAGTTCATTATGCGTTTAAATTGGTATTTTCTCAAATTCTTCTTATATTCTTTGCTTTCCGATGCGTTTTTCGCTTTAAGATTTCCGTATACGCGGAAGACGGAATATCCGTCGTCACGCTCTTTGCCTATCCAACCGCCTTGCTCAATATCGTTTAAAAACTTTTCTGCTGTTTCGCTGTCAACACGTGTAAAGTGCGGCAGCTCATCTTCCGTAAAACCAAAGTAATCAACACCGCATGTCATAACGGTATCGTATATCCCTCTGTATGAAAACCTGTCAAGATACTCAAAATATTCATCATAGTTTATTTTATTTTTATGCGATGCACAGTATATCAAAATATCATAGAGCTGTCGGATGCTTGTACCGCGTCTTATGAAATGCTGTATCATATGAAACGTTACATATATGAGATTTTCCGTTATACCCAAGGTTTTGAATTTTGCACCGTGTATTTCAAATTCGCTTACCGTATTTGCTATCTTTTCGTCATAGTCGCTGTTGTCAAATATCACATCGTTTATTCTTTCAAAAAAAAGATCCGTGTGAAGCTCAACTGTGCCAACACTGGGATGTGTGCACGTTGCGTGGTGCGAATATTTTGTTCTGGGCGTGACCGAATAACCGAGCGACTTTAACACATCATACGCTTCTTTTTCCTTTTTCTTCGGTATCAGAAGGTCTGTGTCGCACGAAGTGCGGCATTCGGGGACGGCGTATAAATGGGAAAGAGACATTCCCTTAAGCAGCTTTGTTTTGATTCCCTTTTCTTCAAACCTCTGAATAAGCTCATAAATATTCTGTGTCACAGTTGCTGATGACATTATCTGAAGCTTGACACGCTTTAGGCATTTCTTTGCATCGTCAAAAAGTCCGCTTTTCACAAAGATATCCTGAAATGCAATATCTGTCATTTCAAAACACTTTTGCGATATGGCAAGCGCCATAACCTTGCCGACTGTCTGCATATTCAAATGCCCTGCAGCGTCTGTAAATTCCGAAAGCAACTCGTCATTTACCTGTACGCCTTTCGCTGAAACAGAAAAAAGGCGTATCAAAAGCAAAAATTCTTTCGTCATACACCTTCCCTCCGGTTTAATATATTTTACTAACTCTTCTTACGGCCGTAATACTTTCTGCTGTAATACTTGCCGTAATATCCTGCGTGCATCTGTTCGATACCGTTGAAAATTACGCCCATGATATTGGCATTCGCCTTTTCAAGCTGTTCAATACATTTTTTGAAAAGACGCTTTTCAACAACACCCGGCTTTATAAGGATTATCGTACCGTCAGACTTTGCGGCAAACAGCGCCGCATCAATAAACGTACCTACGGGAGGTGTATCGAAAATAACTATATCAAACATTTCGCGCAGTGCCTTTATCATATCCCCGAAAGCTTCGGATGAAATAAGCTCAACAGGGTTTGGTACGCGCGCTTCCGCATCAAGGAAGAACATATTCTCGTAAGGTGTTGCGGAAATTGATTCTTCAAGAGTTGTTCTGCCCTGAAGATAACTTACAACACCCACGTTTCTCGGAATTTTCATTCTTTTACGAAGTGTCGTGTGACGTAAGTCACATTCCACAAGAAGTGTTTTTTTACCGGATTCCGCCATTGCAAGCGCCAAGAACGTGGAAACGGTACTTTTACCCTCATTGGGCACAGCACTTGTCATAACGATAGTCTTTATCTCACGGCTGATAGAAGCAAACTGTATGTTCGTACGGAGTGTTTTTATTGAGTCAAGCACATTTTCATCAAGCGCTTTATAGTCACTCATAATATTAAAATCCATGACATATACCCCCTTTACTTCTTCTTACTCTTACTGTACCGTCCGATTTCGGCAAGGACTGTAAGGTTATACGCCTTTTCGATATCTTCGGGTGTTCTGATGGTTGTATTTGCATATTCAACAACAAGCACAGCAAGTGCACCTAAAAATGTTGACATTATACCGACTATGAGTATCGGTCTTTGTCTCTCAGGACCTGTAGGCACACCGGGACGTCTTGCGATTTCCAAAAACGATATATTGTCAAGTCCCATCGTTTCGCCCAAATAGTTGATTATCGTAGCCGCATAAGTATTTGCAACATTCGCAACCTTAGACGGATTTGTACCCGTTGTTGAAATAGTCATCGTGTGCTTTTCAGTGTCTATATTTATGCTGACACCTGTATCACCGATAGATTCACCGAGAGACTCCGCCACCAAACCTCGCACCTCGCTCGACTGTGCAAGCAACTGATAGTTCGGCATAAGTCTTTCAACAATGGCAATTTCGCTTATGTTTGTGGAGCTTTTGTCTATCGTATACAAAACCGCAGATGCGGCGTATGTGGGAATCTGTGTCGTATAGTTCCAATATGAATAAAGCGTAACTGCAATAACAGGAAAAATAACGATAATTTTCATTCGTTTACAAATAACGAACAGCATATCTCTTACTAACATTACCGCAACCTCCTTACATTAATCTGCGTTTGAGTATTTCAGCACCGATAACAGCAACAACCGCTATTATGAGGACAAGAACCGTTGCAAATACCCATTGGTATCTTTTGTACTGACCTTCAGCTATTTCTCTGCCCTCTTCCGTGCTGTACAGCGAATATTCGGATCTTATCTCCGTTCCGTCTTCAAGCACTATTCTGTTGACACGGAGATTGAACTTCAACAGCTCATCATTTCCGTATTTCAAGGAAGCAGCTGTAAGTATCGTATTAAGCTCCGCTGTTTCGGGCAAAGGACCCACATCGACCGAGCAAAGCGTGTAGTTATCGTAAATTATCTCACCGTATGAAATGGGGAGCATTCTTCTCGCTTTTTGGTCATTGGGTATCTCAACGCTTGTGTAAACGCGCGTACCGTCTGAAAGTAGGAATCCGCCTAAATCGTGTACAACTGCCTTTGCGATATCATCAAGCTCTGCAATATAAAACTTACCGAAAGCCATAACGAGCAGTGAAGAAATATCTGTTGCGTAGTTGTTTCTGTAATCAGTAACATAAGCATCCGACTCGTATGTGACCACAACGACCTCACGTCCGTTTGAGTTCATAGCGCCCACAACAGATACATAGCCTGCATCACCATAGTCACCGCACGCATAAAAATTAACCATTTTATTGTACGACTTATGTTCGGAATTAAGTATACTGTGGTCACGTGAATACGACGATTCGCCGTCAACGGAATAATAAAGGTTCGCCGACATCATCGATTTTATTTCCGAAAGCGAATATGCTTCGTATGCAAGCAAAAGAAGGTCATCGGCAGTTGTCACCGCCCGGGAATCCTTCGTTCCGTGAGGCGTAGTGAAAACTGTATTGATCATACCGATCTGAGCCGCGGTCGAATTCATCAGATCAACAAAATTTTCAACAGATCCGGATATTTCCACAGCAAGCGTTCTTGCGGCCTCTTCGTCATTTTTAATGAGCATCGATGCCATATAATCTTCAAGTGTTTCTTCCGAAAATCCCGACTTGATAACAGAATTTTGTCTGTTCTGATATTCAATTGTAACGGCGGTCATGAGTCTTGATATGCCACCGTACGCAGGAATTTTTTCAAAAGAATTATTTGTGTAAAGAAGCGTGTCCGTTGTAAGATCGGCTATTGCCGCCGACTTCAACGTTTTTGACAATGCAGATGGCGATTCTTTGTTGGTCTGGTTTTTGTCGAATGACACCGCCCCGACAGGCAATGCAAGCAGCATAACAGCCAAAAGAACCACCGCTATAATTTTTTTCATACTCATAGGTCCTTCCAAAATTTATTTTATCAAATGCCTACGCATCAAATTATTCTGTCCATATCCTCGTATGTATTTTTTTATATCGCTTTGTATTATATAACTTTTAGAACAAAATTACAATACATTTTGATTATTTTGTTGATTTAAAAATTACTGTTATTAAGAATTTTCCAGTAATTCATCAAACATTCTCTCTATTTCCTTTACCGAATTTTTCGGATCAAAATATTCAGAACGTTTTTCAGCACCGGCTTTGCACTTTTTATAAAATACATCATCCGTAAGCATTTTTTCGATAGCACACATAAGCGAGTCATCATCAACATCCGACAGTATACCGCACGTTTCATCTCCAAACAACTCACCTACAGACGGAAAAGATGACACAACGGGAATGCCGAGTGCAAGAGCTTCCTGACACACAACCGGCAAGCCCTCTGTAAATGAAGAACATACAAAAAATTTAGACCTCGCTACATACTTGTATGGATTATCGTCATATCCGGTCATAATAACAATGTCTTGAACCTCATTGTCCGCAATAGCTTTCTCTATTTTTTCTCTTTCAGGCCCATCCCCAACAAGAATTAACTTGAAATTTAATCCCTTTTTTTTCAAAGCCGCACAAATATTTACAAGTCTGACAAAGCCTTTTAACTCTACAAGTCTCCCCACTGCACAAAAAACATCAGGAGCACCGGTTATATTGTATCTGCGATCAATCTCTGATTTTGATTTGGAAATAATTTCATCTCGATCTATAATGTTATATTGCACAGAAACCGAAAATTCTTTAGCATATTCATACTTATTGAAACCTTCTTGTGACACCTTAGAAACAAATACTATACGATCATATGCGCGAAAACCTTTCTTGGGTTCCGGAAGACCTTTCCAGTACACCGTAGTATGCTCATCAGCTATAAAATTTTCATGTACCCACAAAATCTTTTTACTGTGCTTATTAGATGATTTTGCAAGCACTTTGCGAGATTCATACTGATTAAACGATATTTCCATATCATATCCGCCGCCTATGGCAAACCGATGATATAAACGCGGATACTTTGGGCGTTTTTTCTCCAAAAAATTAATTATAACACTTCTGACTTTTCTGATTATCCTATTTTGACAAGGTATAAATTTCTCAAAGACACTCTTCATGGGAATACGTCTTTTCGCTTCTTCATACATATCACCACGCTCCGATAATAGCACAACAGAAACATCATATTTTTCTTTATCCAGAAAAGAAACCAAATTAATTAATGCCGACTCAACACCGCCAAACGGCATTGAATCATAAAGGAACAGTATTTTTTTTCTCATAGCATTACCTTTTAAAATAGTCCAATAATATCTGCAATTTGAATACAAGCAATCCCGTCGCCATATGGATTGGATGCCTTGCTCATTCGTTCATATTCATCGCTGTCATTTAAGAGCAACCAACAATTTTCATAAATAATTTCTTCATCAGTTCCAACGAGCTTTAATGTTTCCGCCGCAACTCCCTCAGAACGTTCAGTGGTATCACGCATAACCAGCACGGGAACACCTAAAGACGGCGCTCCTCTTGTATTCCGCCCGAATTCTCCAAAACAAGATAGCTTCCGAGCTTGTTCCGAAAACCAACATAACTTTCCTCATTTTATGTTTCTCGGCACATTCACTTTTTACTGAACTTATCCTTCAATTTGTCAACCTTTTCGTCGCCTATTAATTTTCTCAGCACTCTGTTTGGAAAATACCTTATCTTATCCCGTCTTTCAGCCTTTTCTCGCAAGGTTCTTATTTGCTCTACCCATTCAGTCGATTCCTTGGGAAGCCAAGATCCCGCATACCAATGTATAGTATAGGTATTTTCTGTACTGTTAAAATACAAAGGACAAAAATACTCTTTCGGATACAATGACATATCACTAACAATTTGATATGTACCATCTCGTCTTAAACCGTATTTATCGGTAATATCAGTAATAACTATAACATTCGTCGTCAGATTATATGTTCCATCCTGATTAATAAAAGCCGCATCCTTGTAATAATCAAGAAATTCTTTAAAAAGAGAAAAATTCTTTTCGCATGCCATAATACCGGTCTGTATGTGTACTTCATCCTCGAATCCCGAAAATGCCTTGTGTATAAGGAAACAGTCATGCGATTTGATAACCTCTATATCCGTATCCATATATATTCCGCCATATGTTACCATAGCATAAAGTCTGACGTAGTCGGATACAAAAGCCCACTTTTTCGCATTATACGCTTGCTGTACGTAAAGCGGCGCATTTGAAACATCAAAATTACTTTCATCCCACCGTATTATCTCGTAATCCGAACAATACTTTTTCCAGCTTTTTATACATTTTTTAGCAAGCTTGGGAAGCGGATTTCCGCCAAACCAACAATAATGAATCTTTTTAGGTATCATTTGAAAAGCATCTCCTTTTTTTGGAACAGATAATTGACTATTCTTACAGTATAGTTGAAACCAAATATTTTACACTTGTATAGCAACTGAAAAATTTTAGCCTTACTATTCTTTCCAGGCGGTTTTATCAACCTTCCATTTCCGTTTATACCTTCTTGAACATCTCTTTGCTCATAAAAAATTTCACCGCTAATCTCATTAAAAAAATCTTTTCCTTTTTGCGTATTTATCAAAACTAAAGACGGTCGATTGCTCATTCTTTCTATCTTGTTCAACTTTCCCAATCCCCAAAAATCACCTATCGTAATGTCAGATATTCTATCCGGACAAGCATATTGACAATCAAAGCAAGAATTACAACTAATAACATTTTGATAAAAGGCAGAAAAATACAGATCATCACATCTATCGCTTTGATAAACTATGTTTTCTCCGGACCAAGCAGTCAGCATTTGGTCAAATTCACCTCTGAATCGTATTTTTGAAACAGGAAACTTTATTCCCTCTTCAAGAAAGTGTTCACGCAAGTATTCGTTTGGCGGAGTACCGTGACAGACCAAATCAACTGTCAGCAAATTCTCAGATTTATTTTTCACAACATTTTTTAAGCCGGCACACTGACACGGAGTTCCGATAAATACTACCTTGTGTCCCTTGACAAGATCATTTTTTATTTCCTCATAGCAACTATATGAATCACTTTGTGAATACTTTGAACTTTTTGACTTTTCAATATCTTTTTCGTCAGCAAGACAAAAATGATGCAGTTTCGCCTCATCATTGTATTCACATCCATACACTTTTTCGGAGTTTTTCAACTGGTATCTAGCAATAACAGCACCAATACCCCCAGATGCAGATGTTACATAATCGTCTGAATTTTTGCTCCAAGCAACATAACATTCTGACGGATATTTTCGTTCGATGAAATTCAGTTGAGGACAGTTTTTTTCACAAATACCACAGTCAATACACTTTTTTTTATCAATCTTAGGAACAAGTTGTGAAAGTGTATTTTTTTTCATTGTTATACATTTTTGAGGACATACAATCGTGCAAGCTCCGCAAGATGTACACAAAATATCTCTGATTTTTTTTCTGCTCATAATCTGTTCACTTCATTAAACTTTCATTTAAAAAATCTTGGGACTGTTTTCTGAATTCACACAATATTGCCCTGATAACATCATAGTCAATGTCTTTTATATCACTTTTTTCAAATTGCTTTTCGGGAATGCATAAATGTGTTAAGCCAACTTTTTCAAGCAAAGAATTAACACGGATATTTTGAGAAAAAACATCATCGTCTTTAAATCTTTTTAAATACAAATATTTTTTTTCAAATATCATAGAAAAAATCATTGCATGATACGAATCTGTTACAACGTAAGAAGCATCTCTTATCAAAGCAACAAATTTTTCAGGCGATATACCATAGCGGCAAGCCCACCTATTGAATGCAAAGGATTCCCTTATGGGAATTAAGATCGGCTTGAGCTTTAATTTTTTTGCCATTTTTTTTACATATGAAAAATACCATGCGTTTTCACCTAAAAAATAACACAGAAGATATTTATCTTTTTCGAGCGTTTCATTCGCTGAAAATTCTTCCCAAAACTCTATGGTATGCAACAAAGTTGGATCGCATACCCAGTGTACATTTCTATCGCACAGTTCTGACAATTGAACAGCGCTTACATTCTCCCGAACCGACACAGCCGAATAATCTCTTAAATATTCCTTGATAATCTTTTTCTTTTCATCTGCAATATTTGTTGTCCCGATACTCGGTGAATATGCAATTTTCTTTTTGGTAACAAAATCGAGATAAAAATATCCTTTGAAATTTATATCAAAAACTGACCATATTTGATCACTTCCGCAAATAAAAACATCATATTCGTCATTATGCCTGTACATATTTTCTTGTGAATAACTTTCGGAAATGTTAAGTCTTCTCTTTTTAAAATCTTCAATTTGCTTCATGCACTCACGATAAAAAACACAAATATCATTTTTTTTGAGAGTTTTTCTATAATCCATGTGAATTCTGTATTCTCGAAAAAAAGATTTCGGACTTAAAATATACCTTTTTATCCTTTGTGACATTGTGTTTGATGTCACATCATCATCCCGCTGAACATTTTCTGTTTTTCCTTTGCCACTCTCCTGTTGTGACAAAAGATATGGACAAATAATATACTTATCTGATATTATTGTATTTTCAAATCCCTTTTTAAGCAAATACTGTTGGAGTGCGTAGGCTTGAAGATCTGTGCCATAATTTTGATGCGTTATCCATGTAACAGTCGCCGTTTTCATATCAATTATTTGTCTCCGATATATCAGTTATTTTTAAGTTAGGAAACGATATATGGCCCCATGAACGAACATTCCAATTCATGTTAAAATTATTTTTGGGATTATCTTGTAACGAAAACGAAAAGAAATCATTTAAAATACAATGATATTCGTGCGCTCCGAACTTATTGATGTGAAATAAAGAAAACCTGGTATCATACTTGCCCATAGATAAATATGCCGTATCGAAACACACTTCTAATTCGCCGCTTTTCCCTTCCGAAAAAGTAAATTCTTTTTCTGAAATAGCCATACCGACAGATTCAAAGTGTTCATCTGTAACAACTATTCGCATACGCAAATCAGATAAATTTTTCATTGAACTGTAATTTATACGGAACTTCATAACATCTCCGCTTTTTATGGAATTTATATCGTTTTTTAATTCCACACTATCAATAACAACACCTAAATCATACCAAGGTTGAATATGGTTATCCCTTGTAAATGTTTTTCGTTGCTCTGTATCGGATTTTTTACCCATATATATATTTATCGCTTTGTCAACATCTCCATCAAAAACAATTTGTCCGTGTTCCATAACAATACATCGGTCGCAGAGTCTGCGTATTGTATTCATATTATGGCTTACGTAAAGGACTGTTCTGCCATCTTTATGAGCCGCTTCACTCATCTTATCAAGGCACTTCTGCTGGAATTTGACATCACCGACAGCCAAAACTTCGTCCATTATCATTATTTCCGAATCAAGGTGCGCCGCAACAGAAAAGGCAAGTTTGACATACATACCCGATGAATATCTTTTTACGGGTGTATCAATAAATTTTTTAACTTCGGAAAACTCTACAATTTCATCGAACTTTTCAGCAATTTCCGCTTTTGTCATTCCAAGTATTGCGCCGTTGAGATATACATTTTCACGACCTGTCAGTTCAGGATGGAAACCCGTTCCAACCTCAAGCATACTTGCTACCCTGCCGTTCATACATATCTGTCCCGTGGTGGGTGCCGTAACTCTCGTCAAAAGCTTCAAAAGAGTCGATTTGCCTGCACCGTTGTGACCTATGATACCGACAGCCTCACCCTTTTTTATCTCAAGATTTATATCCTTAAGCGCTAAAAATTTTTCATTTTTTTTATATACAGCGGCACCGATCTTGCTGTTGGGATCCTCTTTACCTCTTATTCTTGCCATAAATGATTGAAGATCTCCCTTAAGTGTTCCGCCACCTATTGCCCCCAAACGGTACTGCTTGGAAACATTTTCTATTTTTATAATCGTTTCACTCATATTCATCACACCGTATCCATAAATGTTTTTTCAACTTTTGAGAAAAGCAATATACCAAAGAAGAGAACAACAAGTGTCACAGCCCAGCTCAAAAGATAATAATCGAGTTCAAACTCACCGATGCCCAAATACGCATATCTCATGGTATTGATGACAGGCGTCATGGGATTGCACATATAAAGCGTGCGCCACTTATCGCCTATGATCTGATAATCATACGCAACAGGTGTGAGGTACATCCAAAGCTGTACACCGAATCCGATAAGCATCGTTAAGTCACGGTATTTTGTTGTAAGAGATGAGCATATGATACCGATACCAAGCCCCATAAGTGCCATATGTACGAGCAACACAGGTGTCATAAGTATAAATAAATTAGGATTCATCGAATCTGTCGTTACATAAAAATAAATCCAAAATCCCAAAAAGAAGATATACTGTATCGCAAACGATATTAAATTAGATATGACAGTCGTTATGGGCATTACAAGCCTTGGAAAATATACCTTACCAAATATTCCTGCGTTTCCCGTAAAGGTACTCGACGTAGCATTCAAGCAATTTGCAAAATATCCCCACGTTATATTACCAGCCATAAAAAAGACAAACGACGGAACACCACCCGGTGCAAGTCCTGCAAGATTTCCGAAAATTATCGTAAAGATGACCGTAGTGCAAAGAGGCTGAATTATTGCCCACGCGGGACCGAGAATCGTCTGCTTGTACATAGATACAAACGACCTTCTTACGAAAAGCTTTATAAGATCCTTATACTTCCAAATACTTTTAACATCAATATCAAACCACCCCGTTTTAGGCTTTATGACAGTATTCCACTGTTGCTCATTCATAGTTTATAATCCCCTTTTTTTCAAATATTTATCTGCCAACTCAAATACACCGAACATTATAGCCCACCTTCTCAATCGGTGTTCAAGTATTAATTCTTTCGGCTTACACTTTCTTATTCTTGATTTGACATGTTTGAACTCTTTTTTGTGCTCGCTTTTTTTCAATCTTTTATACCATTTCAAAAGAGAATCAAAATAATCTCGCCTCGCACGATCAGCAAGCTGTTCATATTCCCAAGACTTAAACAGTTCAACAAGACCTTCCGATACATCAAGCGCAGAAAGTCTTGCAAGATCATCTGCTCTATGCATGATGCTCCCTTTGCGTTGAAGATATATGTATCCGTGCTTTTCGCTTACTGCCACCGCTCTGGATTTATAAAAAAGTCTTGGTATTAAATATGCATCCTCGTGGAGAATATTCGGAAAACGCAGACCGTCATCAAACAAATGCCTATCATACAACTTGACAGTTGCATTCACATAACATCCCGTGTATATACTGTGTATAGCTTGCTTAGGAGAAACAACAATATATTCTTCAGACGTGTTCAATTTATAATCATCGCCTTCGTTTACAACACATAATCCCATCTGTACTACATCGCAGTTTTCTTTTACAGCTATGTTATACATATAAGATATCATATCGTCTGTTATTGTGTCATCACTATCAACAAATGTCAGATACTCACCCGTACATGCATCTATCCCTGCATTTCTTGCAGATGATAACCCGCCATTTTCTTTGTGAACAACAACAATTCTATCATCGAGCATTGCATATTCATCGCACATTGCCGGGCAGTTATCGGGGGAACCGTCATCAACTAAAATTATTTCAAGATTTTTATAAACGGAATTTCTTACCGATTCAACACACGCATGTAAATATTTTTCCACATCGTAAACAGGAATGATCACAGAAATCAATTTTTCTTCCATGCACATATCACCTTATAATATAATCATACAGTTTTAATCTGATCAAAAGCAAACGAAGCTTTTGTCCGATTGACAGAGGAGTGTATGAAACCTTTCGTATTTTATCCATTACTTTTGCATATTCTTCTTTATACTGAGTATTTTTTGTTTTTTGCATAAGGCTCAACAAATGACAGAAGTAATCACGCTTGGAGAGTTTTACAAGCTCTCCGTAGCCCCACGACTCAAAAAGCTCTATACGATTTTCCATAATCGCGAGTACACCCATTTTTTTAGCAGAAAAGCCGCTTCTCATTATACTATCACCGGGGCGTTGCATATAAAGATATCCTGTTTTTAAAGAAATGGCAATTTTTTCGCATCTGTGAAACAACCTCGGTGTCAGATATTCATCCTCATTAAGCATGCCAACGGGAAAGCGTAATTCACAGAAAAGAGATGTTTTGAAAAGCTTGCCGCATATTGTCACAATCGACGGAGGGTCTGTATATATTCTTCCCAGTGCCTCACGCTCGTCCACAACGGTATAAGCACCGTCATTTCCCGCATCGTTTTCATCATTTGTCATTATCATTCCGGTCTGAACAATATCGCAATTTTCGCTTACAGCTATACTATACATGTCAAATATCATATCTTTTTTTATAAGATCGTCGCTGTCAATAAACGTCACGTACTCTCCCCGTGCTATATCCAGAGCCGCATTACGCGCTGAGGAAAGTCCGCCGTTGTTTTTATGTATGACCTCTATTCTTTTATCAGACAATGCAAGCTCATCGCATATTCTGGGGCATTTATCGGGGGAACCGTCATCCACAAGAATTATCTGAAGATTCCGATAGTCGGAATTGCACACCGACATCACACATGTTTTTAAATATTCCTCTGTTTTATATACCGGTATTATAACACTTATAAGCGGATTATCGATCACCTTACAATACTCCTCACTTTCGCCAAGATAGCAAGCAAATACACCCTTTTCTTCTTCATCAGCAAAAACTTAAATCCGCCGTCATAAGTGTTCAATGCATTTTGTACATATTCATTTTCACATATCCGTCTCACTGCGGATATTTTTTTCGAAAAACTTTTCTTGGAGTCCCTGTGAAATTCATTGTAAACAGCACTAATAGCACCATTTGCCGTCTGTATGGCGTAAGTTTTTAAAAAAACCTCACCAAATCCGCTACATATCAAGGCTTCTTTCGTCTTCCAAGCTGCATTTACAACGTTTTGGAAATAATCCTCATGGTATTTATTCACAGCACTTTCCGAAAGAACATATCTCAAATACAGCTGTTTTTTTATGTAATATATTCCTTCAGCGCGTCCCATAGCAAATATATTGAATATTCTGTCCTCTGAAAGCTTTATACCAACAGGAAATCTTACATTTTCATCCTCAAAAAGCTTCTTTTTATAAATACACCTACACGCAGATCCTGCCATGTAGAGAAGCTGTTTCGGCTGCAAATCTTCCCTGCTTATTAATTTATCACTCGGAACATTTGGCAAAGTATCCTCTTCGGTTGTGTCATCGGAATAAACAGTAGTAATATCGCACACCGCTATATCAGCACCGCTTTGTACGGCCGCATTCAAAAGTTTTTCATACATATCCGAGCATATTTCATCATCACTGTCAATAAATCCGATATAATCACCCGTTGCATTTTCAATTCCTGTATTTCTTGCCGCACTTACCCCGGCATTTTCTTTTCGGATGTATTTTATTCTGTTGTCTTTTTTCTGATATTCCTTGCATATCTCACCACTTTTATCTTTAGAACCATCATCGACAAGAATCAGTTCAAAATCGCTTGCAGTTTGTGCAAGTACAGAATCAAGACATCTTGAAAGATACTTTTCCGAATTGTATATCGGAATTATTATACTATACATCACTAATCACCGTTTGATTTTCTTTTTGCATTTTTTCAATCATACATGCCCGTCCGATTCCCACAGCAAGTATAAGATAAGCGGGAATACATAAAAAATCAGGTGCAACTATTGTATTTTCGAATGCTTGCGGAATATATACTACAATAAACGCTATAAAGCTTCCGCGTACAATATGATCATCAAAAAATTTGTGTAAAAATTCAAATATACATATGAAATATACAACAAGTAGAAAATATCCCCCAAAACCTATTTGCAAAAACAGCAACACAAAAGAATTGTGAGTCAATGCAGTATATACAGGTGAGCCATTTCCAAAAATAGGTTCTTTGACATAATCAAATACACCGCTCCAAATTTCCTCTCTGCCAGAGAAAAACAATTTTCCCGTCTGCTCAATTGACCACTCATCAAGTCCTGCTGCAAACGGAGAGTTAAAAAGCCAAACCATGAAAATTACTATTACAAAAGGAAACAAAAGCACCGCAAGATATACAGGCCTGAAAAACAGCTTCTTTTTCAGAAGTGCTTTCGGGACAAGATACATAAAAACTGCAAATATGATCAAGGACATAAGTACAGATCGGCAATTTGTCGCAACCATCTGCGTCAACGCAATGGCAAAGACAATTATTTCAAGTATAAGATTTCTTTTTCCGCGTTCTGCACCCAAAAACACCATCCATACCACGCCGAAAAGCGTATATATGCCAATTGTGTTGGAGTTCCATCCTGCTGTAATTCCGCCTGCGGCAAAATCAATTACAAAAAACAAACTCATGCCAATATACGCATATGATGTATACTTGATACACTTATTGCTGTATCCGATATATGATGCCGTAAGCGGCGGTGTTACTATGAGTAACAATTTAATCATCCAATCGTACGAAAGCACTTTTGTATAAGATATAAATATCGAGCACGCAAATATGATAAGGACAGCATATACAGGCTTTAAATGCTCGGAAAAATAAACACGTTTGCGGGATAAATACAAAATTACCGGTAATAACAACGCAAGATAGTAATTAATCGACGGAAGGCGAAAAACATATCCAAATCCGGAGTTTGCCAGCAAATATACGCCAAATATAGCGGATGCAAGTGCTATACAAACGACAGGATTTGCTATATTAAACTCAAATTTCCATCCTAATTCTCTTCCCGCTCTTTTTATATATTTGCTTCTGTACGTACTGTCTTGCTCCTTCTGTTTTTCAAGGGGCTTTTCTGTCGATATCGTTTCATCTTTATAAAGTATATAGTGACTTTTTATATATTTTGATTGTACTTTTTTATCTTCCTTTTTCAGTACGGACAAAACCCGTTTTTCCCCCCAATCGAATCAAATAATAAACAGTAGCAAGCATTCCAAAAGGATAGGATAAAAATATAAATGCTGAATATTTTCCTTTGTATTTCGGTGCTTTGAATTTCCCTAAAATTCTGAATGCGCAATATTTAATGCAGCAAATAAACCTTTTTTTAAATGTTTCGGCTAAATCTATTCTTTGATTATAAAACATTTGAACTCCGCAAGGGTTATTTTTCAAAAGCTTCTTATAGGCAAGGCTTAGCCCTTCTGCTTGATATTCGCATTCCTGTATGACCTTATCAAACGGCAACACCGAATAACCTTCAAGCTCCAGTCGGTCATACAACAAACATTCACTTATAAATCGTTCACCTTCAATAGTCGGATACGGATATTTTTTGATTTTATCCGTCCGAAATAAAAATACATATTCACCGTGATATTTTCCCAAAAGAGTATATATCCCGTTGATAGGTTGTTCGTCTTCAAATTTATCGCACAAAAGATTACCGTCAAGATCTCTTTTGTATGCGGCAACAGCGCACACATTGCCTGTACATGTCGGTAAAATCGATAATATATTTTGTAACGCACCGTCTGACAGCAAATCATCGGAATCAAGACACATAAACCACTCACCGTGGGCTTCTTCGACTGCGGTATTATGTGCTGTATGCTTCCCACCGTTCTCTTTCTTTATGTATCTTATCGGGAAAGACGCTTTGTCGATCAATGATCTTGCAGACAATTCTGTTGAATCTTTAAAGCCTTCATTTACGATAAGCCATTCAACACCGTCCGTTATTTGGTTTGAGATACTTTCATAAACTCTTTTAAGAAGCTCCGCACGATTATACGTCGGGGTAAATATGGTCAACTTCATTACTATAAATCCAACACCGCCATAGGCAGTCTTTCAATTTATTTTTTATAAAAAAATCTGTGAAAAATTTGCGTTATTTTGCTCTTATATATTTGCGCTTTTCCAAGCCAAGACATGGAATACAAGTGCACAGAGTACGTGTTTTCCGTCATTTTCATAACACCCGTTATATAATTATACGGGCAAAAATACTCACGCGGATATACTGTAACATCCGAAATCTTTTGTATTTCACCGATATCGTTTTTAAGACCTCTGTCATTTAAAAGCTTCGTTGTATACACAGGACAGCTGACAGGTGAAATCTCGCCGTCTTTATTCACAAGACTTTCGCCGTCATACGCCCTCATATTTTCAAGCAAAAATGCATGTCCATTCACGGCACCGAAACCGGATCCTGTATTTACGTATTTTTCATCCTCGAATCCCATATAAGCTTCGTTATCAAGCAGGTCATCAAAGCTCCTTACCGCTTCAACATCTGTATCGAGGTAAATACCGCCCTCATTATAAACGATATAAAGCCTTGCATAATCAGATACAAATGCCCACTTTTTAAGCTCATACGCTTGTTTTGTATAAGGGTGTGCACTTACATCAAAATTGTCTTCATTCCATTCGATTATTTCATAATCGGGGCAGAATTTTCTCCAGCTTTCGATGCATTTCAAAGCATCCTTCGGCTTTTCACCTCTGCCAAACCAGCAATAATGAATCTTTTTAGGTATCATTTTTTTCTGCCTCTGAATTTAATTTTCTTTTATGTAAGTACATATACAGCGGCTTTGGTAAAATCCCCACAATAATAGGTCTTAATGCATAAATATATTTCCATTTCGGCATCTTAAACATTTTCACCGCCAGACATGAAACATACGCTTCATTGAAACGGTATTTGAATTTCCGTCGTGACGCAGCACTTCTGTCATCACGCATTTTATAAAGATGCTCATTTAAATTTCTTCCATTGTAACCGAGTGAGTATATTTTTATCCAAAGATGCCAGTCCTCAACTCTCAAAAGCCTTTTGTGTTCAGTATACCCGCCGACCTTTCGCATGACGTCAGTCCTTACCATACAAGGCGCATGACAATGTACCGTACCGTGCACAAGCATTTCGGGCTTCGGATACTCGATCGATATATTGCCTTTGCCCCATTCACCGTTTTCGTCAAAATATATCATAGGACAGCTTACAAGGGCAATACGGTCATCGGACATCAAAACAGAAAGTTCTTTTTCAAAACGCTCTGGCACGGATATATCATCGCCGTCCATACGGGCAATATACGTCCCTTTTGCTTCCTCCAAGCAGTCGTTAAGAGTTTTATTGAGTCCCAAATTCTGCTCATGCTTAATAATCTTTATTTTATCAGGGTAACGTGACACATATTCCGAGGCTATATTGTACGTCTTATCGTTTGAACCGTCATCGCACAGTATCAATTCCCAATTTTCATATGTCTGTCCGATTATCGAATCTATTGCCTCCGATAGAGTTTCCTCACAATTATAAATTCCCATCAGCACCGAGATAAGCGGTCTGTACGTCATTTGACATCCTCCAGCAAACGCTTCCTGTCATCTATGATGTAAGAAATAAGTTTATTTTGTTCAAAATTTTCTTTTATAAAATCACGTGAAGATGAAGCAAATCGGCATCTTAATTCAGTGTTTTCGTACATGGTATGCATGGCAACCTTCAAGCTTTCAACATCGGCTTTTTTAACAGTGAGACCCGTTACACCTTCACTCATTGCATCAACTGCACCGGGTATATCTGTAACAACAACAGGAACTCCCATCGTTTCAGCCTCCATAATTGAATTCGCCAAACCTTCTCTGTAACTAGGCAATACAAACACATCCATAGCTGCGTAATATTTTTCAGGATCGTTCACAGATCCGATAAAAACAATGCGGGGATTTTTCTCGGCTTTTGCCAAAGCGCTGTCGCCGATCTCTCTTCTTCCTATTATAAGAAGATATGTATTTTCCTTGGTTTGAGAAATTTCATCAAATGCTTCAAACAGTTCATTTATACCTTTATCTTTCGTAATACGTCCGACAAAGCCGTACACAAATGCGTCATTCGGTATGGAATATTTTGCTCTGATTTCTTCGTTCCAGATGTCCTTTTGAGAAATATCGAACTGTGACATATCAATCCCTTTGGAACTTCCGTTCCAGATAACAGAGCTTTTACTTTCGTCGTATAATCCTTCGGAATGGCTGAATTTCAGATTTCCAAAGCTGTCAGGCTCGACCCATGTTGAAAGTGTACAGACTGTTTTTTCTATTGCTTTGAATATTTTTCTTTTAAATCCGCTGAAACCGACATATACTATTCCCCATTGGCAATAAAGACGCACGGGAATCTTTGCGAACTTCGACGCAAGCGACGCATAAAGCGAAGCATTAGGCGTTGAGTACTGAACAAGATCAAACTTTTCTCTTTTGAATATCCTGTACATCTCATATGTCGCCTTAACGCCGCTGAAATTTATTCCTCTTTGCATTTTAACAGGAAAATAATGTATATATTTCGGTAAATTTTCGGCAAATTCACTGTCTTCATTGCAAATGACCGAGATATCAAATTCACCGCTTTCATGCATACGCTTAGCTGTTGGTAATACAAACAACTTGATCGTTCCCGGAACAGTCGTTATAAAACATATTTTTTTCATTTTTACCGTTTAGCCCTCAAGAAAATATTATAAAATCTTTTTCGGATTGCCGCAGGCATCAATATCTGAACAACATACCGTATAAAAACATTCACACGATATCTGTGTTTGCTTATAATGCCGTGCGAACACATATATCTTTGAAGTGATTTTTCACTTTCAAAATATTTTCTTCCGCCCCTGCGGTCATACGATTTATCACTTACACCCACATAGCACAAAACATCATCCATGTTGGCAAATCTGGCGCCGTTTTGCGCCATACGTATCCAAAGATAATAATCCTCGTTGAAGTACATCGGAAGATATCCGCCGCTTTCCTGCACCGCACTTTTGCGGTACATAACCGTCATATGGTTGAACGGACATCTTTTTATCATGTATTTTTTTATTTCTTCGTCTGTATGAGGAACCTTCCTTAATCCGAGTAATTCGGTTGTCTCCTTCGAAAATTCCCGTATCGAACCGCCTACCACATCAACTGAATCGTCTTCAAAATATTTCAGAGTTTTCTCAAATCTGTCGGGAAAAGCAACATCGTCAGCATCCATAACTGCCACAAGCTCATTTTTGCAAGCTTCAAGCGCTGTCTGCCTGGAAAGCGCATGATCATCATGCGAATCCGTATATATTACATGGCACGTTTCTTCAAGCGCCCTCACACATTCAAGAAGCCTTCCGCGCGGACGGTCGGCACAAACAATAATCTCCGAAGGCGGTACCGTCTGATTCACAATACTCTTATAAGCTCGGAGAAAATCCTCCGTATCGTCATATTTACAAACACAGATAAAAACCGAATATTTCATATCATTACATTGTTTTTGCATATTTCAGCACCCAATTACAATATTCTTTATATCATCGGATGAAAAAAATAATTTATGTCAAAATCAAGAAAAACATCTCTTGATCTTGTTAAAACCGATTCTAATTTTCACTCTAAAACATCATGGCACAATAACCTACTGCTATTATATCACACAATGGTGCACAAATCAATACTTATATTTTAATTATTGTCAGTTTTATTTTTTCTTTTAGAGAAAACCTTTAACAAGCACATATTAAATAAACAATATATTTACATGCAGTTACTGTAACCGACGAAAAAAACCGTGTATAATAAACAGGCGAAAAGAGGTGACGCTATGCAACAAAACAAAAGAGTATTTCCAGCAAATGAGCTTGTTCCGGAAATTAAAAAGATCGTCGACGAAGGCGGTGTTTTTCCGCTTATTGTCACAGGTATCAGCATGCGTCCGTTTTTGACTCCGGGTGTCGATACGGTATTTATAGAAAAAGCGGACAAAAACAGTCTGAAATGCGGAGATCCTGTGTTCATTTTCAGAAATAACAATGCAATACTTCACAGAATATATAAATTGACAGATAACGGATTTTTCATGAAGGGCGATGCGCACATACGCTCCGACGGTTTTTTCTCATTTGACGATATGGTGGGTGTTGTAAAGTATGCAATAAACGGAAAAACAAACAAAAAAAGAAAGCTCAACACTCCCTTCTTACGCTTT